>NZ_JBNDIN010000012.1:0-165542 GCF_050434425.1 Serratia sp. 2723 | reverse complement strand
GCCCGGCAGTGGCTGGGCCTCGACAGGCGGTGTTTCTCAAGCATTGCCTAACGTTGGCTCTCTGCCCATCAGTGGACTGACCTCAATGGTTAACGCAGGCAACCTCAAAGACTATTTTAACAGGCTCGGCGAGCAACTAAAAAGCTCTCAATCTACTGATGTAGAAGAGTTATTCAAAAAGATGGGCAAAAAGTCATGAGAAAAAACCGGGTACAAGACTGGGTAAGAGAAACGGCGGGAACACCGTTGTATGCCATCTTGGCCAATACCAACGGTGCCGAAGGTATCAAAGCCTATTATCGTGAAGATGGCAGCCGCACGCCTTATGGGCTCTATGCCAACACGCCATATGCTAACTGGTTCGAAGTGATGCCGGTGATGGTGCAGCTCAATGAAGGCAGCCCGTTCCTGCGCTGGGTGGCAGAAACCCCTTTACGCAACTGGGGCTGGCTGGCACGTTCGCCGTTGCCGCAGGCTGCCCTGGCGACCCACCTTGCCGGTTTTACGCAGGTGATCATGCCCAGCGGCAAACCGGTGTTTTTCCGCTATTGGGATGGGCGCTATCTGCCAGCTTACTTGCGCTACTTTGGCGATGAGTGGCGTTCTATCCTGCCGGTGTTCTCCGATTACTGGGTGAACGGAGAGGGGTTTACCTGCCCGGTAGATCCTTCCGCTCAGGCCCAGATTAGCCCCTGGTGGCAGGTGCCCCAAGGGATGGTGGACTCCCTGTTGGATGAAGATCCAGAGCCGCTGATCGCCAACCAGCTGATCTGGCTGCGCGAGAATGAGTTTGAGCTCTATCAAGCCGTGCCAGAACCGGTTCTGCGCCAGATAGCGCTGCGGCTTTACCCACAGGTCTGGCAACAGACGCCAGATCCGAAGAAGCGAACCGCACGGCTATCCCAGGCCCTGGTAGATGCGCTGAGCCGCCGTACCCATCCGTTCGAGGTGATCACCTTCAACGTTTCCTCTTTTCGACCGTGAGTAATGGACTATGACGACCGAATATATTGCGAGTATTGACAATGCGTTGCTGAGCTTCAAAAACAAGACCCTGTTGACTAAAGAATATCGGCAGATCGTCAAGGAGTGGGCTACGGCCAGCAGCATTTCCGGAAGCTTGGGTGGCCCGACGCTGGAGATGGAGAAAACCCTGCGGCTCAACGACAGTAAAAAGGTCGTCTCTGAAAACGATCGCAGCTTCGAGAGTAGCGTAGTGACCTGCCCAAAGAGCGGAGTGATCACGGTCGCGCTTGCCTATGAGTCCACGCTTGACCTGCCTATCCCCGATGTGACCATCGAGATCTATGAAGATGTCAGTTTTGGTTTTGACTCAAAGGTGGCGACGAAACAAACCGATGAGCAAGGTGTGGCGCTCTTTCCCGGTCTGACTGCGGGCAAGAAGTATTACGTTAAAGCCACCGACACCCAGTTGGAACAGCACAATAACCAGATGCTGCAAGCCTATGACGGCCTGATGCTGGAGATGTACGATGCCTTGTCTACGCAATGGCAGGCCTATAAGCCGCAGTGGCAACTCAGCCCTATTAATGCAGGCCTGTTGACCGCGTTGGGAGATGGGTTGTACGAGGGCATGTTTGGGCTGTGGGACGACGTAAAACTGGCCTACAACGTGATCACCGATCCCGCAAAATACGGACAGAAAATCTATGCGGAAGCCAGCAAGTATAAGGATCTGATCACCCAACTGGATGAACAGAAACTGAAGACGCTGCTGGAGGGCAGCAAGCAGATGACCCGTGAGCTGCTGGCGTTGTTCAATGACGAAGCCGGGTTGTATCTGTTTATGCGCTCGGTGGTCATGCAATTGCGTATGTACCCGTGGGGGGCGTTGCTGGAGCCGATGGTGAAAGTCGGGGGTTCCATTATCGGTGATGCGCTGGTCGGCATTGTCTTCGGGGCGCTGCTGACCCTGGTGACCGCCGGACTAGGTGTGGCGTTCCTGGTTTATAAGGTGGGTCGCCTGCTCAAGAAATTGGGCAGCGCCATGCAACATGTCTGGCAGGGTCTGAAGACGGTCCTGTTTGCCACCCTGGAACTGGTCAAACGCTTCTTTGAAAAGAGCCGCCTACAGAATTTCAAGCGCCAGGCGAATGCCCGGTTGAAACAGGATCGGATAAATCGGGTGGGGTCTAACCACCAGACCAGCCTGGTTGATAATTCAGGCGCGGTGCATAACAGCGCTGCGAAAGATGCGGCAGGCCATCCCACGGTGAACTCGCAGTGCACCCCCGGCACCGGCTGCCCGGTCTCGCTGATCAACGGCGAAGAGTTGCTTACTCTGGACGATGGGCAACTGATTGGCCTGACACCCTTTATCTTCCAGCGTCAGTACCGCACCACCGCGGTCGAACGCACATCTGTGTTTGGTTTTGGCTGGAGCCACAGTCTGCAACATCAGGTGGAGTTTATCGGTGATGAACTGCACTGGACCGATCACCAGACCCTCACCACCATTCTGCCGTTACCTACCGAAGTTTCCCCAAGTGGGCTTAACTATGTAGCCGGGGCCGCCGCCTATCTGGACGAAGAGCCCGATAGCTACTGCCTGATGGCCGGTAGCATGGAAGGCTGGGTGTTGCATGTGCATCGGGTTACGGGGCAAACGACCGGGCGCATCACCGCCCTTTCACACCGCCAGTTGCGGTTGACCCTGCATTATCACGATGGCTTACCTGTTCGGCTGGAACATCCGGCTGGTGCGGCCTTGCAGTTCAGCTATCAGGAGCTGCCTCAAGGCTGGCGCCTGACGCAGCTGAGCCTGACCCCTGAGTCGGGTCGGGAAGAGGCTCTCCACCCGCTCATGACCTATGAGTACGATGAGCGGGGGCAACTGAGTGCCGCTATCAATGCGGCCGGGGAAGCCGAGCGCTATCAGTATCGTGATGATTATGTATTCAGCCTGCGGCAGTTGGCTGGCGGGGCTGAGTTTTACTGGGAGTGGCAAGGGGAAGGCAAACAAGCCCGTGCGGTGCGCCACTGGAGCAACCTGCCGAACCTTGACCAACGTTTTCTGTGGGATGAACAACCCGGGGCCGTCACCCTGGTCCATCAGGACGGTTCACGGGAGACCTGGCAACATGACACCCGCTTTCGCCGCCTGATAAAGAAGGTCGACCCGGACGGCGCGACCCACCTCAATGAATACGGTGAACGCGGTGAGCTGCTGAGTGAAACCGATCCGTTGGGCAATCGCACCGAATATGGCTATAACGGTGAACTGCAGTGCACCTGGGTGCGAACGCCTGACGGACAGGAGACCCAATACCGTTATTCGCGTGGCCGGGTAGTAGAGAAAACCACCTGGAGCCTCGATCAGGAGGACAAGCTCCGTGAACGGTATCGCTACGATACGCAGGGCAACCTGACGGAGGAAACCGATGCGTTGGGCAATACCTGCCACTACCTGTGGTCTGCACAAGGGGCACTCAACGAGGTGCAATACCCGGATGGCAGCCGCGAGCGCTTTGTCCGCGATGCGTTTGGCCAGGTGCTGGAACACCATCAGCGCAACGGGCTAACCCACTACTACCGTTACAACCTGCTGGGGCAAGTGATCCGGCACAGCGACAGCCCACTGGACGAGGCCGGGGTCAACGGCACCCGTTATATCTGGAATGCCGCCAACCGGCTGGAGGCTATTCACGCGCCTGACGGCACGGTGCGCCACTACCGGTACAACGCCTACGGCAAGGTGACCAGCGAGCGTGATGAAAAGGGGCTGACCACCCAATACGAATACCATCCAAACTCCCATTTGGTGAGCCGAGTCATTTATCCCGACCTCAGCCAGGTGGAATACCGCTATGACAACCCGAAGAACTTCGTCAGCGACATCATCAACCAGAACGGCGAACGCCATCGGCTGGCCTATCACCCCAACGGGTTGGTGAGTGAAGAACACACCGTTGACGGACGCCACTTCTTCTATGACTACGACCTGAACGGACACCTGACCCAGCGCACCGAATACGGCACCAGCCAGAGTGAACAGACCGCGCTGGTCACCCGCTATGAGCGGGACGCTGCCGGGAGACTGGTTCGCAAGGTGTTGCCGGACGGCAAAGAAGTCAACTACGGCTATGACAGCTTTAACCGCCTGCGGCTGGTGGACGACGGGCATTGGCCGCTGGCATACGGTTACGATGAAATTGGTCGTCTGACGGAGGAGTATCAGGGCTTCGCCAGCCTGTTTTACGGCTACGACAGCGCAGGTAACCTGACACGCCAATGCCTGCCCGACGGCAACATTCTGGCCTACCAGTACCAACAGGGGCAGGTCTCGCGTATTGCGCTTAATGGTCAGGTGCTGAGTGATCACCAATATCGCGGTGAGCAGGAAATCCGACGTATCACCGGCAAGGTGGTGAGCGAGTTTGATTATGACGGGCAGCAACGCCTGCGCCATCAACGGGCTACCGCCGTGGTACAGGCAGAAATGGAGGGTGACGCCCCGGACGTAACGCCGGTGATGCAACGCCGCTACGAGTACGATCCGGCAGGCAACCTGACGCAGATCCTCGACCCGCACAAGGGCAACCGGGAATACCGCTATGATAAGCAACATCGCCTGACCGAAGCGCTGCACCACCCGATAGCCTATCCCGAAGCCTTGCCGCAGGCGCTGCGCTGGCGGGGCATCAGCGAGCAGTTTAGCCACGATGCAGCGGGTAACGTATTGGGGAACGATGCTGCCTCCCGTGGAACACAAGTGCGTGGCAACCTTCTGAAGCAGAAAGGCGATGTGCGGTTCGAGTATGACGAATTTGGCAACCTGACACGTGAAGTGCGCAGCACCCAGCCACTGTGGGTGCGGGAGTTCCGTTATGACTGCCAGCACAGGCTGGTGGAGTTTATTGAACAGCGCCAAGGGCAGAAAACCCACTTTGCCTATACCTATGATGCCTTTGGTCGACGTATCCAAAAGCAGGACCTGCTGGCCCAACGGCCTGATGCCATAACCCGGTTCTTCTGGCAGGGTGAGCGGATGGTGGCAGAATGCGCCGACGATGATAATATCTTCACAGCGGATGACCCAAAACCGGCGCACCTGGCGACCTATAAGAGTTACCTGTACAGCCCCGGCAGCTTTGTGCCGCTGGCGCAGTTACTGGGCAAAGGACGCAAGTCGGAGATTTACTACTACCTGAATGACCATCTGGGCACCCCGCAGGAACTGGTCAACGGCAAAGGACAGATTGCCTGGAGCGCGGCGTACCGCGCCTACGGCAATCTGGCGGTAGCGTTCGTTGAATCTGTGCCGCAGCCGCTGCGTTTTCAGGGGCAGTACTTCGACGCGGAGAGCGGGCTACACTATAACCGGTATCGTTATTACTCGCCGGAGACCGCAAGGTTTATCACGCCTGACCCGATTGGGTTGGCCGGTGGGCTGAACCAGACGCAGTATGTGCCTAACCCTACCGGGTGGGTGGATCCGCTGGGGTTGGCTAGCGTTCCTGGAGATTGCCCGGAGCCGCCGGGCACAGGAGTAAGAGCGCATGCGGGTGAAGAATTAGTTGAGGTTTATCGAGTTCAGCCCGTGAGACCTAATTCAGATATTGTTTTAGGTGGTGCATTCTTGCGTGAGCGTGAGAAAGGTAAATCTATATTGCAGGCTAACAATCAGCGTAAAAAATTACTCGCTAAAATAGAGTCAGACGATCCTGCTGCAGCAGTAAATGCTATGCAACATGCCCAAGGTGGTGGGGGGAGCAGTCCAGTAATATCAACGACGTTTGATAAGGCCGCGGCAGAGGCCGACTTTATTGATCAATTGAATGCTGGGCGAAATGTTGAGATGATAACCATTAAAGGGCCAAGAAGTGGAGGACTTGATTTTAACTTGGAGCTTGAAGCTCGGGGGGGGAGAACCAAACCAACAAGATTTAAGGATGAAGAGATGAATGAGTTTGGTATCAAAGATTTATATGTTCCACCTAAGGGGAAAGGTGCTAGCAAGTCAGGTTTTGAGATCACAGATGTTAAAAGGGGGTTAGAATGAATAATAATATGGTTTATTGGAAAGGTGTCTGTATTGGTGAAATGATCAATCCGATAGTCGATAACTTTGATGTTTTTGGTAAATGGAAGCCAAATGGAAACGCTAATGAACAGGCGTCATTCATAAAGGAAATAGAAGATAATGAGGAAGCGTATATATGCTTTGGGAATGTTAAGAGTGGTTTTATAGCAACGGTGGTTGAAGTTCCTGATGACTACATAGATATTAGGTGTCGAGGCCATTATGAAGACATGCAAACTTTGATTCATACGCCTGAGCATTATGATGAACTTATTCGGAAGAGACGGCATAATGGTTAATTATTATATTTTTCAAATTTAAATTAACCACATCAGACATCACATACATGGTGTTAATTTGGTGTGTAAAGGCCGGGATGCTAGGTTGCGGTATGCCGCAACCTGCTGGCATTTTATGCCGCTCACCATTTTGGCTATAGCCGCTTTAGTAACCTAGCGGTTGAGTGGTGGGGCAAAGATCATCGGTTGAAGACTCGTTATACGCATGGCTACTGTCGCCGCATAGATCAGTTAGGAACCTCTGGGATGGCAGTGTAATCATTTACAGTTACTATGCTTTTCTCTGGTTATGTGACTTAAGTTATGCCAAGAGCTCGCATGTGTTAGATACACTATTGCGAAAATAAATACGCAAGGGGGGGCGGAAAAGCGTGAAGGAGAATGACAACTTAGGGCTGCCAGTGGATAGGTCTGTCGAACAAAGTTCAGGGTCAGGTGCACGTTCGCTCGCTGGCTATGACTACCAAGTTGATGTTTCCGTGTGGTTAGCCCTAGACTTGTTGCTCGGTTCTGGTTTGACACAGATGATTGAACTTGAGCCATGCTCAGAGGAGGATCTCGAAGCACAGTTGGCTGATGATGAGCCGGGTCATGCGGCGACGCGTGTAGGGCTAGATAATTATATTCTTGTCGTCCAGGTCAAACTACGAGGCGGTGATGCATGGACTATCTCTGGTATTAACAAGCTCTTGAAGCATGGGAGTCCCACTCGACAATCGGCGGCACAACGGCTGTCCGATCCAAAAATTAGGTACGTGCTCGTCACAAGTGCGGTGCTAAACGGAGAAGCAAGAAGCCTGAGGGTTAAACGCGCTGGAAGCTGGCCTAAAAAGAGCAGCCTACCTATTTCTACAGCCAAATTTCTCCCGCAAAGTGCGAATGGACGTATTGCTGTCATCGATAATTTGGACGAAGAGCGCTTGGTTCAGGATATCAAACGGCTTCTGGTTGAACGTTTTGGAGTTCCTAACTCACGCTGGGTTGAGTGTTTGCAGGTGCTTCGCAGCGAAGCAAGGCTACGTGTTTTGCGCGTTGGTGAAGGACGATGGCAAAAGGATGAGCTTGCTTATGTTATTCGAAGCCACGATGGTTATCTTGCAAGCTCTCCACAACTCGAGGACTATGTGTATCCTCGAAACTGGCAGGTTCTACGAGATGCGATGGCCTCCCCTAACTACGCAGCAATAATCATAGGGCAATCGGGGACAGGTAAGACACTCGCCACGAGCAAGATCTATGAGGAACTTCGTCGCGAAAACCCCGGTTTGACGCGTGTTCCAATACGTCGTGGACCTCAGCAATTACGTGATGATCGTACGTTTCCCCCGGTTCTCTACGACATTGAGGATCCTTGGGGACGTTACGATTTTGACCCTACAAGCCGCGCCTGGAACGATGAGCTTGCCAGATGTATGTCATCAGCACGTGCTGACCGCATGATTATTGCCACGAGCCGACGAGACGTCGCCAAGTCATCTGGTGCGCTGAAGTCTGTTGAGGCGTGGATTGTTCCTCTTGAAGCCGAACAGTACGGTAAGTCGGAACGACAGAAACTTTATCGTACGAGGATTTACGCCTTACCTCGAGATGTTCATCTACTAGCAACCTCCGCTGAGAACCAGGTGCTCGATAAACTGGCAACCCCACTCGAAATCGAGAAGTTTTTTGATGCATTACGCACAATGAAACGTTCGAATAGAAGTCTAGATCGTAACTTTATACCAGATGCGATTGCTAAAGCGCATGAGCAATCGATCGAACAGACTGTCATTCAGCAGATTGAGCAAAGGGACGATATCTGTGCTGCAGCTGTCATTTGGGCGTACCTGAAAGCAAGCGATTGTCTCTCGCTTCAAGCAATCAACAACTTGGAGTTGGAGCTGGCAGAACACCTTCCTGCCTTTGAAAAGGGAATAATGCCACTTATAGATTTTTTCGTTGCGGCGCGCAACCTTCGTTTGGGTGACGGGCAGGTTTCTTACTACCATCCCCGTGTTGAGGCTGGTATTGAAGGAACTCTCAAGCGACATGCAACTTCAGCAAAACTTGCATTACGTGCTTTTCTTGAGCTATTGACAGATCCTGATGGGCCAGGGATAAGTTGGGGGGCTGGTGTCTCGGCTCGCGTCGTTGCTGCTGCCAAGCGTATTCCAGAGTTAAAATTTGTTCCTAAGAACTCAACGGCAAAGCAAATCGACACTTGGCTATTAGAACGCCTCGCCGATTCTTCTTGTGGGCTGAGAGAATACGTAAGTCTTGCCGCCGCCGCGGGGTCACCTAATTCTAACGCAGCAGAATTCGCTCGTTACCTCTTGAATCGTTCGGAACAAAGCTTTGGTTTCCACTTTTGGGAGCGACCTGATCATCCCGAGGTTTGGTACGAACGTTTGCGTAAGGATCCAACAATTGCGACGATAGCTAATCGCTTCATTCGAGAAATATTGACCGAGGATCGTGATCATTACGGCAAAGAATTAGTCAAAGATTTGAATAATTTTGTTCCTAACCTAACTTCGGCCTATATCGACGCAGCGGCAGAAATAGTGCGGTATGGGTGTTCGTATTCGTATGAGGCTATTGCTGCGGGAGCATTACGTGACTTAGACGGGTTTGAGCTGATTATTGATAAGGCCGTCAAAAAACTTACGCCTTCTAAGGAAGAGCAGTTGGAAGCAGATGAAACCTGGTTAGCTATTACTAACGAGGTATACAGCAGCGATTATACTGAGTACTTGTCGGAAAACGACGATGGCTATACTGCGCGCGAATTTCTAAAAGCATACACAAATCGAGTTCGGCAGGTGAAGGGGTGGAAAGTCCTCGCACAGCATCGTCATTCTGAGCATCTGCTTTATTACTGGATGCTCTCCTTCATGAATAGCGCAGAAGCGGAACCAGCATCAACTGATGAAATAGCTGGCGCATTCGCCGCTGCATTTGGCAGCGGAGAAGAAAGTGCGCTGTGGTTTGTTCTTACTCAACATTGGGACGAAGAGTACCAAAGCCGTCTACTTACACGTATACGCGATGGATCTCCTGTGAGTGATGTCCGACATGCCTCTTTGGCATGTCTTGTTGAAAGAGTACCTAATGCTTTAGCTCTGATTGTTAAAGAGCTTCATCAGGCTGGTAAGTACGAGCGTATTGTCGAACTTATGATCGACCTCGCTTATCTTCAGGATGGGAGAATAGGCGACGGAGATAAGCATGAGGTTGCCGCTAAAACTGCCATGAATAGCCTTGAACCAGAGTTCCAGGAGCTGTGTAAAGTGGCCGGTAGTAGCACAGTTGGAGAGCCTCTCTTATCTAAGGCTGTGATAAGCCTATTAGCAAAACCTGTGTATCCGAGCCATAGCGTAAGCGCGCTACGTATACGTCGGCATCTAGACCTCCCTAGTTATGTTCGCACCGACATCGAGTGGATGCTTGCTAACAGCGATGACCATGACAATTGCGTCAAAGCACTCGAAGCAGCCATCGTGCTCGGCCTCAAAGATATTATCGAAGGGGCGTTGGCTCATCGGTTTTCCCATGTTGTTGCAAAGGCGCTTACTGCGGTAGGAGAAAGTATCCCTGCACCGCTGCCACCTAGCTTGCTTGCATTTGTAAGTGCCAAGGGAAGCCCGGTGCGAAAAGCGTTGGTTCATTTGATCTGTAGTAAGCCTCATCTGGATCATCTTCCAGCTCTGCTGAATCTTGCGCAAGATCATTGGTCTTCATCCTCACAATACTATGGTGAAGATGATAATTTTCCGATCGCCCGATCCGCAGTAGAAGCGATTAGCGAGTTAGCTTCGCTTGACGAAACTATCCTTGAACAATTACAGACGCTTGCTCTTAACACTACCGACCAAGAAGTGCGTAAAGGTCTGTTCAAGGTCGTGGCAGCACAAGGCGGGCGCAATCTTCAGGAACAACTATTCGAGCTCGCTATTGCACCAGGTCGAACGGGTGTCAGGTGTGCGGCGGCATATGCGATGCTGCTTAATGCAGACATTCTGGATTTGACTGTAGTTGACCAGATTGTCTCAGACACCTTGGAGACCCGATCACCATCGATCGCTGTTATGCTTACCCTCATCGTTGCTTGTCGAGCTCCCTTTGCTAAACGCATGGAGATTGCCCGCCAAGTATCAGCAAATTCTAAGCGGCGCGGACTTCTGCTTTTGATGCTCTGGCCAAAGGCCAATCCATGCGAGTCAGCCAAGTCAGCTATTGAGCAACTTCTTCCTAAAGGTCATCCGTCGTTATCGTGGGTATATGCTGGCCCTACCGAGCCTGCCGAGGATGCCCTTATCGCAGATTTAGGTGATCCTGCCATTTGCAGGGAGATTCTGCATTGGATGAACCCCTGGAGGGCTAAGACATGAATAAACATCCGAGCTCTTGCGCGAGTTTGCAAAATCAGTGAAGCAAGCGAACAACATGAATGATGCGGCGGAATAGCCCGCCGCCAACCTTTATGCGAGAGGGCAATAGATTAGGTGTTGAAGGGCCTAAATCGTTCTATAAACCCGAAAATTGGTCTGGCTGGTTATAAGCAAAAGCTCTCGCTCTGAGGACAGAAAATACCTAGCATAATTGAGCTGCGTCATCCTGAACATGATACGTTATAGTGAACAATCTCATCTTTTTGATCAATTGCAGTTGATAAGTTTTTAATTAAATATTAATTTTGTACGATTGTTAGGAAAATTTCGGTCAGGATGGCGTAGTTAGTGTTCATTGGCCGATTTTTTTATCAAAATTGGAGCTGTTGTGAACACAAAACTCGATTTTGACGCTTCGAAACTTTTCGAGGCTCTGAAATATCAGATCCACATAGCGATCGATTATTGTCATACGCTTGAAAAGCATGATGTGCTATGGATAGAAGTGTGCGGTGATGTCACTGTTGAAGGGCGTGACCAAATAGAGGTTAAGGATTACAGCGACGACTTAACCGATGGACATGAAAACTTCTGGAACACACTCAATAATTGGTTGAAGCCTGCTTTTAATCATCAACAGTATACTAACCTAATCCTTCTTACTACCCAGGCGTATGGAGAGCGAGCGTCTTTAAAAAATTGGGAAAATCTAGACGCTCAACAGCGTTTGGACACACTGGAGTCCATTTTTAAAAGTGCCGAAGCTCGCTTTGAAAAGGCAAGCCGGTTAAGTGATAAGAGCAGAAAAGAAGAAGAGGGAGAGGGAGAGGGTAATTTGGCAGAGCGAAAAAGTGTCAGTCCATCACAGACACTTAAACTTCAGCGCAAAATTCTTGCGACGGATATGCGAGAATCATTACTGGAGGCTTTGCCAAAAATCAGAATTGTTACAGAACAACCCGATTTGTTGGGACTGATTGCCAGATATAAGAGGCAGTACCTAAAGAGTATTCACCCACACAGGATGGATTCATTCCTAGATGACCTCTTTGGTTTTATGACAAATGCCCTGAAAATCACAGGTGGTTGGAAATTTACAGTCGATGAGTTTGATAAAAAATTTGCAGAGTTAACAGCTAGATACCTAATTGGCACTCTTAAGTTCCCTAGCATCAACAGCGAACTGGTCGAAATGGAAGCGACTAAAATGGACGTGCGAACACGGCGTTTCGCTATGAAACTAGATGAAATAGGCGGGGGTGATGAGTTAATTCTACAAGCTACAGCTGATCTGCTACAAGCGCAACAATATATTGTTGAAGTGATTAAGGACAACACCACATCCCAAAATGATATTGATGACTATTGTAGAAATCAGTCACGGATGCACTCTTCCAGCAGGTTGAGTGCCATGTATAAGTGCGATCCCTCTTTGTCCCATGACCAGTTACAAAGAGCATCCTGTGCCTTTTATGGCGATCGTTGTGCTGTAGCTGTGGCTCCCTTCAGCTCGTACGATTCCACTCCTATAGAATTCCGCAATGGTATTTACCACATGTTAGCTGACGAAGAATCCAGTAGCTCTTTTTCTGAATTCCACTGGAGGCTTTGGAAATGATAGCAAGTCCTGTTGACCACCTTTTCACCCTTCAACGGTCGCCCATTGTGCTGGCTCCGGTCATTCATCAGTTCTTCGCCAGATCTCAGCCTCGTGAAAGAGATTTATTGCTGAGTTATCTCATTCTTCCCATGGTTTTGTACCCTACTATGCAGGATTATCTCCTTACCGTAAGAAAAACGAGTAATCTACGCACGCTATGTAAAGATCAATCCAGACTTGTGGGATTAACGCATAATGTTCAACAGTTTAAATCGTTAACCCATGCATCGTTGCTTGTCCTTAAAACAGAACAACGTATTGAAATCACAGATAACCTAGTTGTTCACTCACTAAGCGATGTTAACGCTGCGAATGCTAATCCGAAACAACTCGAAGCTGCACAACGCTTGTCTATGGTCTGTGCTGACACTGACATCGTTTCCATTTACAGGACGTTAGGATTCAAATCACTATGAAATGCTTTTTGCGCTACATTGGTGTTGTGGACACCCAAGAGAAAATTCACCAGGTACGCTTGGAGCCTGGGCTTAATGTTATCACTGGTAAGTCTTCTACAGGAAAGAGTGCGATCCTCGAAATTTTTGATTATTGCTTAGGTAGCACTGAAGATACTATACCAGTAGGGAAGATCACTGAACGGGCTGATACATTCTTCATTGCACTGCAATTTCCTCGTTATTTTCTTGTGGCAGCTAGGAAGAAAAAGTCTGATCGTTGTTTTTTGCTGGAGGTTCGAAGTACAGATGCAGATCAATTATTGAAGCTTATCGAACAACCAAATGCATTTTTTGACGCTAGACACTATATGCCGTTGTCAGATTTCAAGAAGAATCTCGGGCGACATTTTGCTATTACTTTGGAAAATATTGATGAAGATCCATTTGTCAAAATAACCGGCCGAAAAAAATCTGCAACACCATCCGTTCGTAGTTTTTCGTCATTTATGCTTCAGCACCAGAACCTTGTGGCTAATAAACATGCGATATTCTATCGCTTTGATGAGAAAGAAAAACGCGACCAGGCGATTAATCACTTCAAAATTTTAATGGGTCTTGTAGACGAAAAATATTTTGATAATTACAAAGAATATGAGCTTGCAAAATATGAACTTAAAAAAATCCAAGCGCAGATCCCGAAACAGGCACAGCGTAAAGAAAATGCTATTGCTCGCTACAATCGATATTTGGTTGAATATAAAAGCCTAGCCGGTCTCCCGCTTGTGAATGCTCTGGCCGAGGATATCTATGAGAAGCCTAAGCAGTTTTTGAAAATTATTTCCGAGCATTCAGTAAAAATCGATGTACTTTCAGATCTGATTGAAGTGCGGCGTGCTGAACTTCAAAGGCAGCGCTCCGATGCACTTGTGAATAAGCGTAAACTTCAGGGGAAAATGAGATTGCTCAATGATTCTCTTTCCTCTGTCACTCAGTTTAACATTGGCATGAGGGCCGAGAGTTTACCTATTTCTATGGTGTTGTCTGATGCTCATTGTCCCCTATGCGAGGCCCAAACCTCGACCCCAGCCATGGAAGCCAGTAAGCTCGTAAATGCTATTGATTGGTTGAATGAGGAACTCAAGCTTTCATCCTATGCTCGAGAGAGTTTTGCGGATGAACGCAGAAAACTTCAAAAAGAACTAGTTACCATAAATGAGTTGCTTCGCCGGATTCAGGATGATATACGTCCTCTTGATGAAGAGGTAGAAAAGCTCAAAACATCCAAGTCAATTGATGAGCAGGCTATGAAGGCGAAACTTCGATTAGAAATTGCCATTCAGGATCAGTTAAACAAGCCTGAATCGGAACTGTCTGGGCAAGAAAAATTTTGGCATAAAGAGGTCGAACGCCTTTCAGGGTTGCTTGCCCAGTACGGTGTCGAGAGCAGACTCCATATATTGGGTCAGAACATCAATGCCAAAATGTGTGAATTTGGCAATAATTTCGACTTTGAGGAAACATATAAACCCTCGGCTCTTCGTTTCGATACAGAGACATTTGACCTATGGTACCAGCAGGATGTTAAAACCCGTGTGTATCTGCGCTCAATGGGCAGTGGTGCGAACTGGTTGTACTCCCACTTGGCACTTTTCATGGCATTACATTACCAGTTTGCTGAGCGTTCAGAGAGCGGTTGCAAAATTCCTCCCATTCTTTTCTTGGATCAACCGACGCAAGTTTACTTCCCTGCGCCTCTGGATGATGCCTTAGAATTTAATCCTAGGGTGCTGGCAAAACAGGCTAAGCGTGAACATATCGTCGACGATGACATGAAGGCTGTTACTAACATGTTTACTCAACTTGCGAAGTTTTGCGCAGAGACTGGCGAGGCTACTGGAGTAATCCCGCAGATTATTGTCTCGGATCACGCTGATAAACTTATACTCAGCGAAGGCTATAATTTTAAGGATTACGTGCGTGCTGAGTGGCGTACACGTGGATTTATTGGTGACTGATATGAAGTTGACGGTATAATGTACGATAGCTTGAATCCCGCAGCTATATTTACGGGTAATTTTACGTTTGTAGTAGTTGTGGCGTTTTGCTGACTCGGGTGACAGCCCAGTCAGCGATAAAAATAGATACGGCTAATGACCAGCACCGTCTTCTAGGTGACATTTACTAAGTACAAGTAGGCTATTGGTCTAAACGTTCACCTTTAGTATGCTAACGGCTACACAGAATTATGGGTAGCCTCATTTCCTTGGTGAATCTTTGTGCTAACTGAATAACCGGTCTAACTTCTAATAATGCGACCTTCGCTAGACGCTTACAAAGAGAAAAATACTAAAAAGTGCTAAAAAAGTTTGCTGAGGCTAACAACGCCAGTAGCATCACTGGTGTTATTAGCCTATTTAAATTCTATTTTTATTGACTATCTCTTTGCTTGGGGAAATATATATCGATAATTGGCTAACCAGCGAGGGGAGCGCATGCTTTACATTTGATCTACTCAACTTCCATTCGCTTGCTTAATGACATAATCAGCCCAAGCCTCCATCATTGGTCGACGTTGTTCCAGTAAATCAGTACGATGATAAGCTGCTTCAACCTTATTTTGCACTGTATGGGCTAGGGCTCGCTCAGCCAAATCCCGAGGGTAGCCTTGCTCACTACACCAATCTCGGAAGCTAGAGCGGAAACCGTGGGCAGTTGCCACACGTCCGGGCGTATCACTGGGAGCTTCGACGCGGCGCAAGAAAGAAGTTAACACCATATCAGACAGTAATGATTGGTTGCGGGGGGAAGGGAACACCAACTCGTCATGTAATCCTTGCATACCCTCCAGGATCTCAATGGCTCTTGGTACCAACGGAACCCGATGGATGATGCCTGCTTTCATGCGTTCGGCAGGGATAGTCCATACAGCAGCTTTGAAGTCAATTTCAGACCACTGGATCCCTCTGACCTCACCAGAGCGGCAAGCTGTTAGTATTAGCAACTCTAATAGTGAACGAGTTAAATCAAAACGTCTGGCATTGCGTAGATGTATAGCGACAAAGTTCGGGATATCTCGCCAAGGCATTGCGGGTTGATGCTCTGTTCGAATCGCTTTACTAGGCTGTTGAGGTAAAAGATGGGTAACAACATCGACAGGGTTTGCCACGCAATGACCATGCGCCCATCCCCAGGCCATTACAGCATGCAAGCGCTGTTTAACTCGACTGGCTGTTTCTGGAATCGCTAACCAGATAGGGCGTAAAACTTCAGCCATGTGTGCAGGTGTAATGGTATCCAACGGCAGCGAGCCGATAGAGGGGAAGGCGTATTGCTCTAGAGTTGCTATCCACTGTTTCCCATGCTTGTCATTTTTCCAGCCGGGAAGTAGGTTAGTATGTACCTGACGGGAGGCTATTTTGAATGTTGGAATAACCGGTTTGTCGGAATCTGCTTTCTTGGCCTCTAGCGGATCAATCCCATTAGTAAGTTGCTCACGCATGGCATGCGCTTGTTTGCCTGCTTCGGCGATACTGATTTCAGGATAACTACCTAACCCTGCGTTGCGTCGCTTTTTGGTTGCCGGGCTAACATAACGCAAAACCCATTTACCGTGACCTTTACTGGCCGAAGGGTGTAGCGTCAGGCCGGTGATACCACCGTGCGGTAAGGGCTTATCATCCGGTTTAATATTTCGAGCTTTGGTATCGGTGAGTAGTGCCATCTGCGAAATCCTTGAGATGTCAGTATGCCATTGAGTATGCCATCAATGGTTGATTTAGGTTAGGGGTGGTTGTGCTGCGTTGATAGGAAGATAAGTTAACTAATTGTTTTATATTTATATTTTAGGCGACATTACCTTGGGTTGTGCAATTGAAAAGCGGACTGCTCCTCCGCCATATTATGAATGACCCCAAGCTCAAAAGGCTTGGGGTTTTTTTTTATGGTTTTTCAGTACCTATCAGGTGCTGGTCTCAGTGATTCATCATGGACAGGAAAGCGAGTTATCGGTGATAATACGGACGCAGTCTATTTTGAAAGGGTGAAATAATGAGGGATGTCATTGTATTTTTGAGTCTGGTATTTTATTCATGGTGCGTTAGTGCAGGTGAAAATGAACAAGTCAGTCTTGATAAAACCATAAACGACTACAGAGTTTACTCTCTTGCCCGATGTATCGTTGATAACTATAAAAAGATGGGTGTTGATTTTAATAAATCACCACTTAAAGACGGCACAATGGGTTTTATTGATTTAGATAATGGTTTGGCTTTTAGTGCCGAGCGGAATAATGAACTGGATAAGTTTATTGAAGTTAATACAGGGCATTTTTATCAACCTAAGCAACCAAGTGGCGATCTGGCATCTGTCAATCTGGTCGTTTATGATTGTATGGGGTTTTATCATTCGAAAGAACTAAAACAATTTCTCAAAACATTAATCCAAAAATCTGAAACTGATTCATAAACACTAATGGTTAGTTCCCTTATCATTTACCATGACCTGCGCTGTTTAAAGGGTGTAACGTCAGGCTGTTGATACCAACGTGCGCCAAGAGGTTATCATCCGGTTTAATGTTCCGGGCTTTGGTATCGTTGAGAAGTGCCATCTGTAAAATCCTTGAGATGCCAGTATGCCATTGGATGTTGGCTTGATGATTAAGCAAATATGGACAGTAGCTTTCTGTCTTAGGCAGTAAAGGACGGCTTCACGCCAAACTGGATAAATGTTGGTGGTTAAAACCGCACACAGACTCGTTCAAACTCGCCTTTATTCCAATGCTAACAGTCTGATCGTCTGCCAAAATAATTACATCCGTTTTTATCCTCAGCGTCATTCCATGAGGTAACGGCAAAAGTATCAACGTCTACGTTATACGTTATTCATCTCATAATAATGAAATCGTTGATGACTTGGAGCGTTTTATCAGGGGGATGAGTATCCTAATTAGTTAATCCCTTATTCCCCCCGTTGCCCAGCTGCGGGATGTCGCCAAGCCTACGCATCGAACAACAAGAGGCAAAAAACGGCGGTTTGTGACCCGAATCACTGCCCCATGTAAGCGCACCGAGTGTTTTCTTTTAATTCTGTATGTTAACCACATGATAACAAAACGTTATCCGATAGATGGCGGTAAAACACTGTGCTAGGATGATTAATCACCACCTCTGGCACCTACGCCAACTTGAAAAGGATATGACCATGCCTTTGAATAATAAAAATATTTTTGTAGCTCTCGCCGCCGCCTTGTTTGCAGTAAGCAGTTACGCGGCGGCGCCGAAATCCGTGGCGATCCTCTCTATCGTTGACCATCCGGCACTGGATGCCACCCGTGATGGGGTGATTGATGAGCTAAAGGCCGCGGGGTATGACAAGGATAAGGTCAAGATCCAGTTCCAAAGCGCGCAGGGAAATACGGCTACCGCTGGGCAGATTGCGCGTAAATTTATCGGTGACAAGCCCGATGCGATAGTGGCAATTTCAACGCCTGCAGCTCAGTCGGTGGTGGCAGCTACCAAAACCATACCGGTGGTGTTCACTACGGTAACCGACCCGGTAGCGGCCAAGCTGGTCAGCAGTTGGCAGCCGAGTGGCACCAACGTGACCGGCGTTTCAGACAGCGTTGCCATCGGTCCGCAGGTCGATCTGATCTTGCAGGTTAAACCCGATGCCAAACGAGTCGGCATGGTCTACAGCCCAGGGGAAGTCAACTCGACGGTGGTGGTCAAAGAGCTGAAAGAGGAATTAACCAAACGTGGGATGACGCTGGTTGAGGTTCCTGCTGCACGCACTATCGACGTAGCCCCTGCGGCCAAAAGTCTGGTAGGTAAAGTTGACGTGATCTACACCAATACCGATAACAACGTTATCTCCACCTATGAGTCGCTGGTCGGCATTGCCAATCAGGCTAAAATCCCGTTGATCGCCGGTGACAATAGCGTTGCCAAACGTGGCGCGGCGGCGGCATTGGGGATGAGCTATTACGATCTGGGCCGCCAGACCGGTAAAATCGTCGTCCGACTGTTAGAGGGCGAAAAGCCCGGCACTATCGCCCCAGAGATTGGCAACAAGCTCAGCCTGAGCGTCAACCCTGCCGCAGCCCAAAAGCAGGGTGTTACTCTGCCAGCGGAATTGGTGCAATCAGCACAAGAAGTCATCAAATAACGATCTGCGTTGCATGATGGTTTACATCGCGTGTAAATGGCCTGCCGCAGGCGGCGGGCCAAGATGTTTATGAGGTACGCATGTCGTTAATTTCCCTGATGGGCGCTTTGGAGATCGGCCTGATCTTTGCGCTGGTCGCGTTGGGCGTCTTGATCTCCTTCCGCCTACTCAATTTTCCCGATCTGACGGCCGATGGCAGCTTCCCTTTAGGGGGCGCGGTAGCCGCGGTGATGATTGTCAGTGGTTATAACCCCTGGCTAGCGTGTTTGCTGGCGGCTATCGCGGGTGCAGGTGCTGGCTGCTTGACGGCCTGGCTGCACGTGCGGCTCGGTATTTTGCAACTGCTGGCCAGCATTTTGGTGATGATTGCCCTGTATTCCATCAACCTGCGCATTATGGGGGCGCCAAACCTGGCCCTGATCGGCTTGCCCAGCGTTTTCACTCCTTTCATCAGTCAGGTTGAGGACAATGCCTGGCTGATCCAGCCACTATTACTGCTGGTGGTGGTCGTCGTGGTCAAACTGGCGCTCGACGCATTCCTGACCTCTGAAGTGGGCCTTGCGCTGCGGGCAACCGGAGCGAACCCGCGCATGGCGCGCGCTCAGGGGATTGCAACCAGCCGACTGACGGTGATCGGCATGGCGGTTTCCAATGCGCTGATAGCGCTGGCGGGGGCGTTGTATGTACAGACTCAGGGGGGCGCTGATATTTCCATGGGGATCGGCACCATCGTCGTCGGTTTGGCGGCGGTGATCATCGGTGAGACACTGTTGCCTGCCCGTAGCCTGTTCCTGATCACTATGGCAACCCTGTTAGGGGCATTGCTGTACCGCCTGATGATCGCTCTGGCCCTGAATGCAGACTTTATCGGCTTGCAGGCGCAGGATCTGAATCTGATCACCGCGCTATTGGTTACGTTGGCGCTGGTCCTGCCGAAGTTGAAACAGAAATTGAAAAGCAAGCGGGGGAGGCAGCCATCATGATGCGTGCCGAGCAGTTGTTTAAAACCTTTAACCCCGGAACTCCGCTGGAAAACCCGGTATTACGTGGCCTGTCTTTGAATATCGAGGCTGGGCAGTTTGTGACGGTCATTGGCAGTAATGGGGCAGGGAAGTCTACGTTGCTCAATGCGGTCAGCTGTGATATTACCCCCGATCGCGGCCAGCTGTTTATTGGTGAACAGGACGTTACCCTGATGCCGGCCTGGCGCCGTGCCGGTATGGTCGCCCGCGTATTCCAGGATCCGCTGGCGGGAACCTGTGAGGGGCTGAGCATTGAGGAGAATCTGGCCCTGGCTCTGCAGCGCGGCCAAACCCGGGGGTTTCAGCGAGCGGTCAAGAGCAAACAGCGGCAGCTGTTTCGCGATAAGCTGGCCACGCTGGAACTGGGGCTGGAGAATCGTTTAGGGGATCACATGGGGCTGCTTTCCGGTGGACAGCGTCAGGCGGTCAGCTTGCTGATGGCTTCGTTGCAGCCTTCTCGTCTGCTGTTGCTGGATGAGCATACCGCCGCGCTCGATCCTAAAACGGCGGCCTTTGTGCTGGCATTGACCGACCGTATTGTCGCCGAGCAGCAATTGACCGTACTGATGGTGACACACTCCATGCGTCAGGCTCTGGATCATGGTCATCGAACCGTGATGTTGCACCAGGGGCGGGTGGTGCTGGATGTTGTCGGTGAGCAACGGGCGAACATGCAGGTCACCGATCTGCTGGCGATGTTTGAAAAAACGCGCGGCGAAAAGCTGGATGATGATGGGCTACTGCTGAGCTGAGGTTGTTCACTTTGTCGGGGCGCGGCATGCTGCGCCCCCATAACATAATGAGATGGTTGAGGTTATTTAGGCTGCCGAACAACCCGATAACCCGCCAGTACGGCGGCCAACACCATAAACAGATGCCCCTCGGCGGAATCCAGCAGGAACGAGTTGAACAGGTGGCAGGCCAGATAACTGCCGAGCACGGCAACCAGCAGGTTGCGGCAGGCTGTTGGTTGCCGCCAGGCCGCTAGGAAGCAGCACCACATCCAGCCCAAAAACAGCGCCAGCCCCAGCAAGCCATTTTGTACCGTTTCCAGCAGATACTCATTGTGTGGGTTATGCACGCCGTAACCGGTCTGCGCGTTGCCATACCAGAAGCTCCCAGCCCCGTTACCCAGCAGCGGAGCCTGTTTTATCAGGCGCAATGATTCGCGGACAAAGGCGGTACGCTGTCCCATTGAGTTGTCGCAAGCCTGATAGGCCTGGTTTGCCGGGGCCAACACGCAATTACGTACCTCAACAAGGCCGAGCGTCAGGCGATCCGTCGCTCTATTGGGGATAAAAATCAGCATAATGGCCAGCAGCAAGCCACAGGTTAGTACGCCCAACCGCTGCCAGCGGGGCAGCGTCAGCAGCAACCAAAGTCCCACACCAACCAATAGCGCCACATAGCCGGTACGCCCCTGTACCATCAGCAGCACGTTCGCCGTTGCCAGTAGAACCCATGTTCCATAGCACCAACGGCGTACTCCGGATTGCGCAAAAGCGCGGGATAGCCATATCAACGCAGCAAACGCCATAAACACGTTCTGGGTTATCTGCAGTTTAAATACGGTTGGATTTTGCGGGTCGAGGCCACCCAACGTCACGTGCCCAATCCCCGAAGTCAGGCTGATCGCCAGTATCACGGCGTTGGCGAGTAGAAAGCCGCTGATAAACCGGGTGATAAGCCTGGAGTCGCTGAGAAAGAACAGCGCCAGTGGCAACACATACAGCAGCTTTTGATACTTGCCGACCATCTTCGAGCCGTACTCGTGGTGCTCGGTCAGTAACGAGATGGCCAGCAGTACAAACATCAATGCGGGCAGCCACACCAGCGGTTGCCTGAGCAAAGGCATCAGGTGGCGAAAGTCACGCTGCCACAGCAGACATATCGCCGCCAATGCTAGTGAGGTATTCATCAGCGCATTGGAAGTCGGCAGGGATACGCCGAGCAAAAATGCCGTGAAGCCAAACAGCCGAAGGTGGGCAGAGGTAAATGGCACTGTCGAAGACTGGTTGATTGATGGCATGTGATGGCTCAAATCAGGGTTAATTAAAGACGGTGTCAGCCAGCGTGCGGGAAGTTGGGATTTCCAGACAGGTAAGCTGGCGGTTTATGGCTCGGATAACCTCACTGGCGGGAATGGCATCCAGATAACGTTCCGGGGTGGCGGTATCCACAGCGTTGGGGTGTGGTAATGAGCGGAAGTTGCCTGCCCATAGCAGGATGTGCGGAGCCTGCCAGGGCGACCACTGTTGCAGATTGCTGGGGCCGAACAGCACGACGGAAGGCGTTTGCAAGGCGGCGGCCATATGCATCGCTACCGAATCCACACCGAGAAACAGCTTCGCCCGATCGATCAAGACGGCAAGCTCCGGCAGATCCAGGCAACCAGCCAGATTGACCACCCGTTGTGGCATGGCGCAGCGGGCTTGGATGGCGGCTATCATGGCGACCTCATCGGCAGAGCGTCCCCCGGTGAGCAGCACGGTTTCTCCGCTGGCGGTGAGATGATCGATAACCTGTGTGAATCCCACCACTGACCAGGTTTTGAACGCCCAGCGCGCGCCAGGCTGGATCAGCACGAAATCCGTCAGGTGATGATGTTGACTGAGGCGGTTAATCTCATCGACATCGCGCTGCCGGTAAGCCTGGGTCACCTTGGTCACCAAGGTTGGTAATGCCAGCGGGGCCAGAATAGCGAGGTTATTGAGCACGGTGTGCCGCTGATCATGCCCGTCCACCGGCACCAACAACGAATGGCAAGCCCGCCACAGCCGGTTATTACGCTTGGGGTAAGCAAACCCCAGGCTGAACGTCGGTTTGAGAAAGCGGCAATACAACGCCGCCCGCCACTGGTCGGACAGATTGATCACCAGGTCGTAGTGGCCCGTGCGCAGGCTGTTCCACAGGGCTTGCTCACCGCGATACTGTGCCTTGCAGCCCTGCCGTTTTAGGCTGCGATCGACGGTATAGGTCAGATAGACATCCCGATTGCCCGCCAGCATCGCCTCGGTGCCGTCATACACCAGCACGTCAATCAGGGCGTTGGGGTAATTGGCGCGTAGCGTACTGAGCAACGGGGTGGTCAGCAGGACGTCACCAAAGTGGCGCAGCTTGATAACCAGGATGCGCTGTACCCGCTCGCGGTGCAGTAACCGGTTGGGCAAGCGGCGGTCAGGTAACCCGACCTTGCCAGCATTCGTTACGAACGTCATATTTTGCTGATGTATCCCAGAGGTCGATAATCTGCCGTGCGGAGCTTTTCATCTGTCATCTTCACTTTTCCTGCTCATTGAAAGCCCGTTGTTTCGACGCTTGCGGCCGACGTGTTATGCATGGGAGGCAAAATACAGGAAGCCCCACGACACCGAAGGCGATCTTATAGGTGGTGAAAGGACAAAGATAATTGGTTATACAGATCAATAAGATCAGACCGATCGTTGAAAACGATCAATCCTGGATAAACCAAGGGGGTATTGTGTGAGCTTGTTCGTCACGGGATAAATAGCGGGTGGTGCGAGAGGTGTGAAAAGCCGAACCTCATCCTTGAGGTTCGACCTTACTGCTATCGCGGATGAAAAAGTGGGGAATTTCGGTGAATTGATGGTGTGGGAGCGGTATCAATCAGCTTGTAGGGGGCCGTTCAATACTGCGCCCGTTCAGCGATCACGGGAGCTACACGGACAACCACGAATCTGGTACTGGGATTGGGAAAGGATGGCGAGGTTGAATAAAAACAGCCAATCTTTCGATTGGCTGCTGAGTGAAGCTAAGGCTGACCTTAGGCTTCGATTGGGGCACGCCAGTCGTCAGAACCAGAAGTCCCGGCGGTGGTGTGTTCCCAGGTAATTTTACGGTATGCCAGTGAAACGCGAACCAACTGAGTGAACTCAGCCTTGGTTGGATCCTGGCAGTGTGGCATTTTGCAGTCGATATCGATGATGGTGGCATCTTCCAGTTTGGTGGTAAAGAAGTGCTCTTGTTTACCTTCGATAGACGTGCGGTACCATTTCAATTCAACCGTTGGCAGCATTTCACCAGAGGCCAATGCGTTATACAGCAATGGAACAGCTTTGTTATAAGCCACGGTAAAGCGGAATGGCTTATGCGCACGCTGCCCTGACGGCTGGCCAGACTGCGGATCGGTTGGTACGGTAACGATATGTTCAAATTCCTGAACCAGCATCTGGTCTTCATGGCCTTGAACAAAGATGTTACCTACGGATTCAGCGGTAAATGCGCTGGCGGTAATATTACCCTGGGTTTTCCCTGTGATAGAGATATAAGCTGGAGTTGGCATCTTAAAGATCCTTGTTAGTAGCTTAGAAATAACTCAATGCTAGCCACACCGACTAGCCGATAATAATCGACCTCGAATGTCACTTGCCCCACTTCTCACTTCGGCCATCACTATAATCAGGTCTTTCCCTAGTGCCAAGTCATTCACAAATTTACAAAATTTATTCTCTTCGTTAATGGTATAAATGATTATAATATTTGTAAAATTGGTGTTTTATGCTGGCTTAAATATTGATTGTAATTATGATTCAAAGCCTTCTCATAATTGATATGATGGGTTTGTTTTTTAACATACTGTTTTTATTGGGTTAAATATTTTTTTTGAAATTATTTTTTATGATCATAAGCAGAGTGCCGCTCTCGATAGGTGATAAATTATTAGGAATCTTAGTAAAGAAAAATTTATGGACTTTTACCGGTTAGATCGGGGACGATACATTCAGTGAAACTATGCTAATGAGGGAACTATCTGGTTTTACCTTGGGTCGAAGACTCGTTTGTCGGGGGTTTTTTGTATCATTAGGGATTATTCCTAGGCTTCCGTATGGCATGCGATTATTCCTAATTCCCGTGAAAAATAAGATTATTCCCGGGTTTCGGAGCGGCATATGAGGAAGGTAGTGAGGTTTACGGTGATAGATTTACTATCTGAATAGATGGGCGCTGACTCTATTAGCATGGAAGATATTTGAATGGCATTTTTCAGTGCACATTCAACAAACATTAGCTGGTATTCCTTATTGTGACTAAAAGGACGAGTGATGAGTAAGAATAATCAAAGCAGTGTTGCCCCCAAGGAAAGGATCAACATCAAGTATGTTCCCAACACGGGCGATCAAACCGCTGAAATTGAATTGCCTCTGAACCTGATGGTTGTTGGCGATCTCAAAGGGGTTCGTGAAGATACCCCGATTGAAGAACGTCAGGTCGTTTCCGTCAGCAAGAACAATTTCAACTCGGTGATGAACGAAGCCAATATCAACCTTTCGTTCAGTGTCCCCAATCACCTGGAAGGTGAGGGGAAAGAAGAGATGCCGGTAACATTGGCGATCAATTCTCTCGACGATTTCTCTCCGGACAACGTGGCGAAAAACGTCCCCGAACTGAAAAAAATTCTGGAACTGCGGGAAGCGCTGGTTGCCCTGAAAGGGCCTCTGGGCAACATTCCTGCCTTCCGTTCTCGTCTGCAAGATCTCCTTGGCAATGAAGAAATGCGTGAGCAGTTGCTAAAGGAACTGGACATTCTTAATCAGAAATAATTGAGACGGAAAGAGGGAATTTTACGTATGTCTTTACATGAAGAAAATGCGGTTTTAGCTGCCGAGCCTACCAGTACCACTTTCCTGCTAGACGAAATCATGTCTCAGACCCGCATGATGCCGGGGAATGATGGCTATGATGTCGCCAAACAGGGCGTTGCCGCATTTATCAGCAGCATTCTGGACACCGGTACCAACGAAGAGCCGATCAACAAGCTGTTGGTCGACAGAATGATCATTGAGCTGGATAAAAAGCTCAGTGCCCAGATGGACGAAATTCTGCATGCCAAAGAATTCCGCGAAATCGAATCCTCCTGGCGTTCACTGAAGCTGCTGGTGGATCGCACCGATTTCCGTGAAAACATCAAAATCAACATCATGCACGCGACGAAAGAAGAGCTGCTGGAAGATTTTGAGTTCTCGCCGGAGATTATCCAGTCTGGTTTCTACAAGCACGTGTATTCATCCGGTTACGGCCAGTTTGGCGGCGAACCTACCGCAGCCGTCATTGGTAACTATGCGTTCAGCAATAGCACCCCGGATATGAAGCTGCTGCAATACGTCAGCGCCGTTGGCGCAATGGCTCATGCGCCGTTCCTTTCCAGCGTTGCACCGGATTTCTTTGGTATCAGCAGCTTTACCGAGTTGCCTGCCATCAAAGACATGAAGTCGGTGTTCGAAGGGCCGGCACACACCAAATGGCGTGCGCTGCGTGAGTCGGAAGACTCCCGCTATCTGGGCCTGACCACACCACGTTTCCTGCTGCGTTTGCCGTATTCCACCGTTGAGAATCCGATCAAGAATTTCAACTACTACGAAGACGTCAGCAAGGATCATGAACACTTCCTGTGGGGCAATACCGCATTCCTGCTGGCAGCCTGCCTGACAGACAGCTTCGCCAAGTATCGCTGGTGCCCGAACATCATCGGGCCACAAAGCGGTGGTGCGGTGCACAACCTGCCGGTTCACCTCTATGAGGCGATGGGCCAGGTCCAGGCGAAGATCCCGACCGAAGTGCTGATCACCGATCGTCGTGAATTTGAGCTGGCGGAAGAGGGCTTTATTACCCTGACCATGCGCAAAGGCACCGACAACGCTGCCTTCTTCTCGGCCAACTCGGTACAAAAACCGAAGGTATTCCCGAATACCCCTGAAGGGCGGATGGCGGAAACCAACTACAAGTTGGGGACTCAACTGCCGTACATGTTCATCATCAACCGTCTGGCTCACTACATCAAAGTGCTGCAGCGTGAGCAGATTGGTTCGTGGAAAGAGCGTCAGGATCTGGAGCGTGAGCTGAACATCTGGCTCAAGCAGTACATTGCCGATCAGGAAAACCCACCGACTGATGTCCGCAGCCGCCGCCCTCTGCGCTCTGCCCAGATCCAGGTGCTGGATGTCGAAGGCGATCCGGGCTGGTACCAGGTGGCGATGCAGGTGCGTCCACACTTCAAATACATGGGAGCCAGTTTCGAGCTCTCGCTGGTTGGTCGTTTGGATAAGGAATAACAGGCAATGGCTGCGCTTCTTAATTGGGAGCGAGGAAGTTCTGCCAGCTTGTTTGAGCGTATCCAGGGGAAGGGCTTTGGCCCTTCCTCACATAGCCGTGTTCAAGAGCTATTAATCTCAATCAAGCAGCATTTGAACGAAGTCCTCAATTCGCGCCCCGGAGCCTGCCAAAGTGCTGCAGGTCTGGGGGTTATTGATCTCAATGATGCCACGGCAACCACGTCTGATTTCCGTAAGAGTATTGAGCAGGCCATCAAGGAGTGTATTGAGCGCTACGAGCCAAGAATTTCCGAGGTTGCCGTTCAATCCCTGGTGGATCAGGGGGACCCACTGTTATTGAGTTTCCATATCAGTGCTCATGTTGATTTCGACAATATCGGCGATGTGGTTGAGTTCAATATTCAATTGGACAGCAACCGCCGTTACTGCCTAAACCAGGAAGCATAATGTCGTTCGAAAAGTACTTCAGGGATGAGCTGGATTACCTCCGGCAACTAGGGCGGGATGCCGCAATCGAACGGCCGCATCTTGCCGCCTTTTTATCCGAACAGGGTTCCGATCCGGACGTTGAGCGCCTGTTGGAAGGCTTCGCCTTTCTGACCGGCAACCTGCGCGAAAAGATCGACGACCAGTTCCCGGAGTTGACACACGGCCTGCTGAATATGCTGTGGCCGAACTATTTGCGGCCAGTGCCGAGCATGACGATCATCGAATACACGCCGAACAGCAGTGCGCTCACTGAAGCGACGTTGATCGAGCGCGGTAGCCAGATCGAGAGCGTCCCGATTGTGCAAAGGACGGAACGTGGCGCGTTGCACAACGACCAGGGATCACACGGACCCCAATGTAGCTTTACGCTATGTCGGGATGTCTGGCTGTTCCCGATGGGCATCCAGGATATCGCCGTCAACAACAGCAATGAACAGGGGATATTAAGCATTCACTTCGGCGCCAAGGCGGAGTTGAATGTGCAGGAAATGCGGCTCGATAAACTGCGTTTCTATCTGGGTGAGGACGGTTACACCAGCAGCCAGCTCTATTTCTGGATCAGTCACTATTTCGAACGGGCCGACCTAGTGGTCAACGGCATCACCATTCCGATGCCGGATTTCGATTTCAAACCGGTGGGCTTTGAGCGCGAAGATGCGCTGTTGCCTTATCCGAAAAACGCCTATGTTGGCTACCGCATCCTGCAGGAGTATTTCTGCTTCCCGGAAGGCTTCCTGTTCTTTGACGTGGCTGGCGTGGTGGATTTCCCCGCGCATCTGAAAGCCAGCGAGTTTACTCTCAATCTGCATTTCTCCCAGCCATTGCCTCCAGAGGTCAAGATACGGCCAACCACTCTGCGCCTGAACTGCACCCCTGCGGTGAACCTGTTCAAACGCGACAGCGAGGCGATAGCGCTGGATGGCACACAAACCGAGTATCCGCTGTGCGCCAGTTACCATCACCCTGAGCGCTACGAGATTTTCTCGGTCGATCGCGTGGAAAGTTGGTTAAGCAAAGATCCCAAGGGCAGTGGGCGGGGGCAGGCCAGAAGCTACCCGGCGTTTGAGAGTTTCCATCATCAGGTGGAGCCTGCGCAGGAGCGCAACATGCTCTATTACCGCCTGCGGGTGAAAAACTCGCTGTTCCGTAAAGGCTTTGAGCATTACCTCTCCTTTGTGCGCAGCGATGAGTCGCAGGTGGCACTGGCTCAAGAAAACGTGTCGGTCAGCATGACCTGTACCAACCGCGAATTACCGCTGGCGCTCCGCGTGGGTGATATCTGCCAACGGACGCAAGCAGGCCCGTCATTTGCCACCTTCCGCAATATTACCCGGCCTTCGGTACCGCTGTATCCGGTGTTGGATGGTAGCCTGCAATGGTCTTTGTTGTCCAATATGTCATTGAACTACATGTCATTATTGGACAAGGATTCGTTAAAGCAGATCCTGCAGACCTATGATTTTCCCAGCGTACACAACCGGCAATCCGCCCGGTCGTCGCAAAAAAAACTGGATGCGATTTCGCGTATCGAGACCCAGCCGATCGACAGGCTGTTCCGTGGCTTACCGGTCAGAGGTCTGCAAACCACTCTCTGGCTGGAGCAAAGTGCTTTTGGTTCTGAAGGTGAGCTTTACCTGTTTGGTACGGTGTTGGCACGCTTCTTCTCCCTGTATGCCAGCGTCAACTCGTTCCACCTTTTGAAAGTCATCAATCTTGATAATCAGGAATGTTACCAATGGCCGGTACAGACGGGTCAACATGCATTGATGTAAGCGCGGGTGCAGGCGTACCGCCTGAACCGGTGCTGGATGTGTCACGCTATAACTTTTACCAATTGGTCGAGCTACTCAACCAAATGGCGGTAGCGTGGCAAAAATCCCCCGGTTCAATCAGGCCCGCCGATGAGGCAATCCGCTTTAAGTCGACCGCCAGCCTGGCTTTTCCAACCCGTGACGTGATCGCGTTGGAGACTTCCGCTCGCGGCCAGTTTGAGCTGGAAGTCTCTTTCCTTGGGCTGCATGGCAGCCAGTCGCCGTTGCCTGGTTATTACCTGGACTCGTTGGCCTGGGAAGATGCCCAGAATGAAAACCGCCTGACCGATTTTCTCAACGTGTTCAACCACCGGCTGTTAACGCTGTTGCATCAGATTTGGCGCAAATACCGCTACTACATCTGCTTTGACGAGGGGGGTAATGATGATGTCTCGCAGCGCATGTTTGCGTTAGTGGGATTAAGTAACGAGGCGACCCGCCAAAAACTGCGCATCCACCACGGCAAAATGCTGGCGTATGCCGGCTTGCTGGCCAGCCCTGGGCGCGCCCCGGAAGTGATTTGCAGCTTGGTGGCGCACTGTTTCAATCTGCCGGATGTGACGCTGCAAAGTTGGCAACTGCGCAAGGTCAAAATCGCCCCGGAACAGCAGAATCGCCTGGGTGGCAGGGTGAAGGTCAGCGGCCAGAAATATCAGGGTAAATCGGTGCTTGGCGTCAATTTCTCGCTGGGATCGCAGGTAGCAGATCGCAGCGGCAAGTATCAGTTGTGCCTCAACCAACTGACGCGTGAGCAGTTCTTGTCATTTTTACCTAACGGGGAGAACTACAAGCCGTTAGAGATGTTTGTGGCCTTCATTATGCGTGACCAGTTTTCGTGGGATTTACGCCTGGGGCTGGCACAGCAGCAGGTGGGGGGCATGATCCTGGGGACAGAACAAAACAACCTGCTGGGCTGGACCAGCTTCCTCGGGGAACCCGAGCTACAGCCCCACGTAACCATCAGCGTTATGGAATGACAATCAAGATTCAGGAACAGAGATCATGGATAAACAGCAACCGACGCTATCATTGCGAGTCGTCAATAGCGACAGATTGGAAAGTGGCAAACCGGCCAGCAGCCTGTTTAATGCACAGGGTGGGGTGGTTGGCAGTGACGGCAGCCATCATTGGTCTATTCAGGATCAGGGCGGCAATATCAGCCCTTCACAGTTTGCCATTGAATGGCGTGATGGGTCCTTTTGCCTGCGGGTGCTCAACGGTACGGTAAGTATTAATCAGTCGATGCTGACGGCAAACTCCGGTTTGGTGCGCCTCCAGCAAGGTGACGAGATCAGCGTGGGCAATCTGGCCATCAAGAGCCATATCAGCCGTTCGAACGCCGATATGATCGATCCGCTGATGGTTTCGCCGGAATCGCTGGTCTCCAGCTACAGCAACCCGCTGGAAGCGATGATGGAGGGGGGAAATACACAGCCTTCTCACTATGAGCAGGACAACCGCCTGGCCGCCACGGTTGCCAACGGTTTCAGCGACGATCCGCTGCGGGTATTGGAAACCGAAAGCCTGACGATGCACGAACCTCTGAGCACCCTCACCGGTGCCGATCAATCGTTACAACAGGATCGCTACCGCGATCCGCTGTTCTCTTCTCCACTTTCTGATATCACCAAGGACAGTGCCATGGATCAGGAGTTTATCGATCTGCCGCAAATCAGCAGTTTTCTTTCCGGCCAGCAGGCACCCTCAGACAGCAAGATGGAACAGCAGCACGTCGCGATCACGCCGCTGATGCGGGGTTTTGGTGCGCAACTGCCGATCCGTAACAGCCAGGAAGCCAATGATTTCCTTGAGGAAGCCGGTAAAACGCTCAGGGCTGCCATTGAAGGGCTATTGGCCCTGCAGCGCAGCCAGCACGGCCTGCGGGACAAGCACTTGCGGCCAATCGAAGATAACCCGCTGCGCCTGAATATGGATTACGACACCACGCTCAGCCTGCTGTTTGCCGATCAAAAAAGCCCGGTCCACCTTTCCGCCCCGGCGGCGGTAGCCGAGAGCCTGCATAACCTGCGCTTGCACCATCAGGCCAACCAACAGGCGATCGCCCAGGCGTTGAATACCATGCTGGAAGCCTTTTCCCCGGAGCGATTGCTGACGCGCTTTAGCCATTACATGCGCAGCAACGAGCGCCAGGAACAAGACGCCTCCTGGGCCTGGGAAATGTACAAAAACTACTACCAGGAATTGGCCTCCAGCCGCCAGCAGGGCTTCGAAAAGCTGTTTGGCGAAGTGTATGAACAGGCTTACGACCAGGCGCTGCGCCAGGGGATGAAGGACAGCGAACGATGAAAGGTGGCAGAGGTTACTTTCTGACGACTGCGCTATGCCTGGTGCTGATGCTGTCAGGATGCACGATATGGAAGAACAAGAAGCCGGAGCGCGCTACCGAGCAGCCTTCTACGCTGCGGTTAACGCTGCTGGCGGACGCGAATATCAACCCCAATGAGAAAGGCGAGGCCGCGCCGACCGAGATTGCGGTGGTGTACCTGAGCGATGATTCCAAACTGCTGGCGGCCGACTATGACCAGCTCGACACGGAACTGTTGAAGAAAACGCTCAGCAAAAACTACATCGACCACCAGGAATACACCCTGCTGCCGAATCAATATAAACCGTTACCGTCCATTGAGCTGGAAGAGAAGACCCACTATTTGGGGGTGATTGCCTATTATGCCGACGTTGATCGCGCTGAGTGGAAAAAAATCATCAAGATCAAAGATGTTGGTCATAACTATGGCGTGCTGATCCACGTTAAAGCGGATGAGATTGACTTAAGGAAAGAGGAAGAATAACCATGCCGACCAAGAATCGGGTGATCTGGCGCGAAGGCCTGTTCATTAAGCCACAACACTTTCAACAGCAACAAAGACATAACGATTACCAGTTGCAGCGCCGTATCACCGCGCTGACCAATTACACCTATGGCTTCCACTCGCTGCAGATCAATCAGGAACTGCTCAAGCTGGGGCGTATCGGCTTGACCAACGCCAGCGGCAGCATGGCAGATGGCACGGTGTTTGATATTCCTTATCAGGATTGCTCGCCGAAGCCGCTGGACGTACTGAACTGCAACGATGCCGCCAGCCGCGATATCTATCTGGCGTTGCCGATGCTCAACGACACCATCAATGAGGTTGCCAGCCCGCACAGCCAGCTGCCTGGGGCGATCCGCTACGCCGAACACACCGATGACGTACGCGATTTGCACACCGATGGCGGCGATGTCAGCCAACTGCTGCTGGCCCAGTTGGCACCGCGTTTGATGCAGGGCTCCGAAGATCTCAGCGCCTATTCCGTGCTGCCGGTCTGCCGCATCAAAGAGAAGCACCCGGACGGCTCGCTGATCCTGGATGAAGAGTTTATCCCTACCTGCACCACTCTACATGCCTCCGTACAGTTGAAAGACTTTATGGATGAAGTGGAAGGTACCTTGGTGGAGCGCGCCCGGCTGTTAGCCAAACGTATCGGTTCGCCGGGCCAGCAGGGGATTGCCGACGTGGCCGAATTTATGATGCTGCAGGTGTTTAACCGCATGCAGCCCCTGTTCACCCATCTGTCTCATCAGGCGGTGCTGCACCCGCAGGATTTTTACAGCCACCTGGTACAAACCTGCGGCGAGTTGCGCACCTTTACCGACGAGTCACGTCTGGCAGGTTCCTTCATCGTCTATAACCATGACAACCTGACCGACTGCTTCCAGCCGCTGTTCCTGGCGATGCGCCAAACGCTCAGCACGGTGCTGACACCGCGTGCCATCTCGGTACAGCTGCAACCACAGCCTAACGGCATTCGTGTGGGGACGATCAACGATAGCGATCTGTTGCGCAGCGCCGACTTTGTGCTGGCCGTCCGGGCGCAGATCCCGCAGGAACAGCTGCGGCGGCAATTCGTGCAGCAGACCAAGATCACCTCGCTGGAGAAAATCCGTGAACTGGTCAGCCTGCAGCTGCCTGGTGTGCCGCTGGTGGCGCTCTCTGCCGCACCGCGTCAGCTGCCTTACCATTCCGGCTATACCTACTTCATGTTGGATCGACAAAGCCCGACCTGGAAAGAGGTCCTGCAAAGCAACGCGATTGCCTTCCACGTCTCGGGTGACTTCCCTGAGCTGGATATGCAGTTCTGGGCGATTAGGAGCAGCTAATGAAAATGCATGCCGTCACGGATAACCCCGCGCTGCCCGAAACGGAAACCGTCACTTCGTATCGGCAATATCAGCTCCCACTGCGCGGCGAGAGCCTGAATGCGATGGTGGACGCCGCCACGCCGTTACTCGGCATGGTGCTGCGCTTGAAGGACATGGAAAACCAGCCGCTGCCAGACCAGCTTTATCAGCAGGTGGTGACGGATATCCGCGCCATTGAGCAGTTTCTGCAAACCAAAGGCTACGAGCCAGGGGCGATCGTTTCGTTCCGCTACGTGCTTTGTACCTTTATCGATGAGACGGCGTTAGGGCACGGTTGGAATACGCAAAACGGTTGGCTACAGCAGTCCTTGCTGGTGCATTTCCATAACGAAACCTGGGGCGGTGAGAAGGTGTACGTCCTGCTGGAACGCCTGATGGGCGAACCCAAACGCTATCAGGATCTGCTGGAGTTCATCTACCTGTGTTTCTGCCTGGGTTATCGTGGCCGCTACAAGGTGACATTGCAAAACAGCGATGACTTTGAACGGCTGTTCCGTCGGCTGCATCACCAACTGCAACAGCTGCGCGGTGAAGCGCCAGCGACCGTCCTGCACCAGAAACAAAACCGCACCGGCGGGCGTTATTACCTGAGTAAACGGTTGACCATCAAGCATCTGCTATGGGGTGGCTTAGGTCTGTTGACGGTGATTTACCTGTTTTATGCCATCCAGTTGCATGGACAGACTCAGGATATTTTGCAGCAGCTAAACAATTTATTGAGCTAGGAAGCACAGATGATTCAAATTGACTTGCCCACGCTGGTAAACCGCCTTAATCCCATCGCCCGCCATGCCCTGGAGGCCGCAGCGGCACACTGCGTCAGCCTGCAGGAAGCGGAGGTAACGGTCTCGCAGGTATTAATGCAGATGGTCGCCAGCCCCTTAAGCGACGTCAGGGTGATCCTTAATCATGCTGGCGTGGATACTGACGCATTGCGTGAGTCGCTCGATCAACGTATTTCCGGCTATCAGTCGGTCACTCAGGCTTATCCCAGCTTCTCCCCTTTGCTGGTGGAGTGGTTGCAGGACAGTTGGTTATTGGCGTCGGCCGAAATGGATCACGGCCAGCTGCGTGGCGGGGTGATGTTGCTGACCTTACTGTTAAGCCCTATGCGTTATCTCACACCGGCGGCCAGCCGGTTGTTATCGCCAGTGAACCGTGAGCTGCTGCGCCAGAACTTTGCTGACTGGACCGCAGATTCCGCAGAAGCCCCCCGGGTAGCGAAAGCGGGCGATAAAACCGCCGCTGCCGCCGCCAATGGTGAAAGCCTGCTGGCTCGCTATGCCAGCAACATGACCGAGCAGGCCCGTAAAGGCACCTTGGATCCGGTGCTATGCCGCGATGAGGAAATCGACCTGATGATCGATATCCTGTGCCGCCGCCGCAAGAACAACCCGATCGTGGTGGGTGAGGCTGGCGTAGGAAAAAGCGCCCTGATCGAAGGCCTGGCGCTGCGCATCGTGGACGGCCAAGTGCCGGAAAAGTTGTGCAACAGCGAACTGATGACGCTGGATCTCGGCGCGTTGCAGGCCGGTGCTGCGGTCAAAGGCGAGTTCGAAAAGCGCTTCAAGGGGATCATGGCGGAAGTTGCCCAGTCGGCCACGCCGATCATCCTGTTTATTGATGAAGCCCATACGCTGATCGGCGCGGGCAATCAGCAGGGTGGCCTGGACATCTCCAACCTGTTGAAACCGGCGTTGGCGCGCGGTGAGCTGAAAACCATCGCCGCCACCACCTGGAGCGAATACAAAAAGTATTTTGAGAAAGATGCCGCGCTGTCGCGTCGTTTCCAACTGGTGAAAGTCTCTGAGCCGAGTGCTGAAGAGGCTACGGTGATCATGCGCGGCCTGCGCACTATCTATGAGAAGGCGCATGGCGTGCTGATCGACGACGAGGCACTACAGGCGTCGGCGGTGCTTAGCGATCGCTATCTCTCTGGCCGCCAACTGCCGGACAAGGCCATCGACGTGCTCGATACCGCCGCCGCGCGGGTGGCGATCAACCTGACTTCGGCCCCGCGCCAGGTCTCGGCACTGAAAACACAGTTGCACCAGCAGGCGATGGAAATCCAGATGTTGGAGCGTGAGCAGCGCCTCAACCTCAGCCAGCCGGATGAGCGTTTATCGGTGCTGCTGCAACAGCGTGCTGAGATCGAACAGCAACTGACGGATCTGAATGCCAGTTGGCAAACCCAGCAGCAGTTGGTGCAGCAGATCATCGCCCTGCGGGCAGAGCTGCTGACGCAGGAAGAAAACGCGACGCAAGAACAGGTGGCCAACCTGGCGGCGCTGGGTGCCGAGCTGGAGCAGTTGCAACAGCATCAAACCCTGGTTTCCCCACATGTGGATAAACATCAGATCGCGGCGGTGATCGCCGAGTGGACCGGCGTGCCGTTAAACCGCCTGTCGCAGAGCGAACTGGCGGTGGTCACCGAGCTACCCACGTATCTTGGCGAACAGATCAAAGGCCAGGAAACGGCTATCCACTGCCTGCATCAGCATCTGCTGACCGCCAGGGCCGACTTGCGCCGTCCGGGCCGCCCAATGGGCGCTTTCCTGCTGGTAGGGCCAAGTGGCGTCGGTAAAACCGAGACGGTATTGCAGATCTCCGAACTGTTGTACGGCGGACGCCACTATCTCACCACCATCAACATGTCCGAGTTCCAGGAGAAACACACCGTTTCGCGCCTGATCGGTTCACCGCCGGGCTATGTGGGCTATGGCGAAGGCGGCGTGTTGACAGAAGCCATCCGCCAGAAACCCTATTCGGTGGTGTTGCTCGATGAGGTCGAAAAAGCCCATCCCGACGTGCTCAACCTGTTCTATCAGGCATTCGACAAGGGCGAACTGGCCGATGGCGAAGGCCGCATCATCGACTGCAAGAACGTGGTGTTCTTCCTGACCTCCAACCTGGGCTATCAGACCATTGTCGATCACGCCGAACAGCCGGAACTGCTGGGCGAACTGCTGTACCCCGAGCTGGCGGCCTTCTTCAAACCGGCCCTGTTGGCGCGTATGGAAGTGGTGCCTTACCTGCCGCTGGGCAAGGACACGCTGCAAACCATCATCCACGGCAAGCTCAAACGCCTGGATAACCTGCTGCGCCAGCGCTTTAACGCCGAAGTGGTGATCGAGCCTGAAGTGATCGAAGAGATCCTGCTGCGTGCCACCCGTGCCGAGAACGGGGCGCGCATGTTGGAGTCGATTATTGACGGGGCATTGCTGCCACCGGTTTCCCTACTGCTATTGCAAAAAATGGCGGCAGGTACGGCGATCGGCCATATCCGCATTGCCACGGAGGGAAATGCGTTTACCGCACAGGTCGAGGAGGCGCTATGAGGCAACGGCTGAAATGCTTACTGGCGCTGCTGGAAAACGATTCGGTCGAACATTTGATCCATGGTTTTTTGACGCTGGATCACCACCGTCACGGGTTTGACGGCTTGATGGTGGCGATGTTCAACGCCAGCGAGGGGCAGTTGGAATGCCTCCGCCTGTCCGATGCCAACCGGCGTGCTACGGTGAAACTGGAAGCCGATATCGAAGACACCAACCACCCTTTGGTACGGGTGCTGCGTAATGGCGCGCCCGAAGTCTGGTACGCGCTCAATCGCGGGGTGCGCATCGAAGATGACGGCTTTCGCGGCTTTATTGAGGCGTTGCCCAACGGGTGCAGCATGTATGGCGTACCGCTGTTTGATTTTCAGGGGCGGGCTTGCGGAGTGATTGCGGTGTTTGCCAAAGAGATCGAGCGATTTGTAGACAGCCGCGGCATGTTCTCCATCTATTGCCAGATTTTTCAGCATCGTCTCAACAAACTGCAAGAGGTGGAGCATCTGCGATCGCAACTGGTTCAACTGCGTTCGATGTTCAAGGTGCGTGAAAAACAGTTGGATGAGCTGATGGTTTCGCTGAGCACCTCCAACGTCTCCACCTCGCCAGAGCTATCACGCGATTACAGCAAGATAGATGACCTGTCCAGCGCGGTGGAGGCGTTTGAAGCCGCGGTACTGACGCAGCGCCAGCGTCTTTACGGCAATGACAAAAACCGCATCGCCGACAGCCTGGGGATCACGCCGCGCACCCTGGGTTACAAGTTGTCGAAATACAGGTGTTAGCTATGAATACGTGGTTATTGATCGGTTCGTTACTGCTTTCCGGCAGCAATTCAGCCACCGAGTGGCTAAGCGGCCTTTCGCTGTCGCAGCCCGAAGGGGATGCGCATCAGTTGGCGCTGCTGATGAACTGCCGCAGTGAAAACTCGCCGCTGGTGCGTCTGGACTGCTACGACAACGCGTTGTCAGCGGCCAGCGGCGACAGCAAAGGCCAGGTACAAGCCGGGCCTGCTTGGCAGCGAGCCATGGCGCAGGAAAAAGGCCGCCGCGATCACTCGACGGCATTCCTGATAAGCGAAGGGCAGGGCAACAACCCGCAGGTGGTGCTGACCACGCCAGCGATTGGTGTGCCGCCACCGAGGCCGGTGCTGATGCTGAGCTGCATCGACAACATTACCCGCCTGCAGATCGCCTTGGTGGGGCCGCAAAAAGACGGTGCGGTAACGCTAACGGCGGATAGCGACCGGTTCAACGTGCAGTGGTTCCTGCGTGAAAACGGCTATCTGCTGGAATCCAGCCGGGGCCTGGCTGGCATTGATGAGATCAAGCGGTTGATGTCGGCGCAGACGCTGACGATCGACGGCACCAACGGCGGGTTACCCCGTCTGACCTTTAATATTTCACAGTTAACGCCAGCGCTGAAACCGCTGCGTAACGCCTGCCACTGGTGAGGACTATGGATAGCACGTCACAACATCCCTGGCATGCATTATTGCTGACACCGCTGACGCCCGAGCAGACCGCCAAAGCGTTGGCCGATGACGATCCGCAATGGGAGCATATCGACAGCCAGATGGTCAAAGTGGGCTCATTGACCCACAGTTCGCTGAATATCGATGAACTTCAGCAGCAGGCGATGGCGCTACTGTCGCAAAAAAGCAAAGACTTCCGTTTGGTGGTGCACCTGCTGCGTACCTTGCAGCACGGCGGCGAACCGGGCGACCTGATGCTGGCGATCTCCTTGCTGACCGCTTACGTGCAGCACTTCTGGACCAGCGCCTGGCCGTTGAACCCGCTGCATAAGCGCCGCTTTGCCCAGCAGATCCTCAAGCGCTTTGACAGCGCCAGCGGCAGCTTTAGCCAACGGGCGACGGATGCCCAGCGCCAGGATGTGCAAGGTCTGCTGGCGCATCTGGCCCAGGTCTGGCACAGCGATGAACCGGCCCTGGCGCAAGAAGTGGATGGCCTGCGTACCAGCTACGCGCGGTTGCCTACCCGCACCGTTGAACCGGTGGTTGAGGAGGAAGAACGCCCTCAGTCTGGTTCGGCATCGGCATCGCCCTCTGCCAGCAGAACGATCAGCCCCAGCCTGAGCATTGATAACTCCAGCGATAAAGCCTGGCGGCAAACGCTGCTGAAAATGGCAGATTTGCTGTGTGAACTGCACCCGGAGGCCGCCATTGGTTTCCGCCTGCGTCGCCATGCCCTGTGGGGCAGTTTGACCGCGCCACCGATAGCGCAGGCCGATGGGCGCACGCCGCTGGCAGCCGTTTCTGTCGATCGCATGGCCGATTACCTGGGGCGCGTGGCCACTGCGGATCTGGCCCTGTGGCAACAGGTAGAACAGAGCCTGGCGCTGGCACCGTACTGGCTGGATGGCCATGCGCTTTCGGCGCAGATCGCTACTCGGCTGGGATACGCAGGGGTTGCACAGGCCATACGCGAGGAGCTGATCGCCTTTATCGAGCGGATGCCAGCGTTAACCGCCCTCTATTTTACCGATATGACGCCATTCCTCTCCCCTGAATCTGCCAGCTGGTTACAGCAGGATACGGGTACCAAAGGGGGAGGTAACACTATTGAACAGGATGAAATTTGGCAATGCTATCAACAGCAAGGACTGGAAGCCGCGTTACAGATGATCGATCGGCAATCCCAGCAATCCGAACCCAGGGACCGTTTTTACCTGCAATTACTCAGCGCCCAGTTACTGGAAAAAGCGGGGATGACGGCGCTGGCACAGCAGCACTACTCCAACCTGTTACAGGTGGGGCAGCAAGTGCAGCTAAGCGAATGGGAACCGGCGTTGATCGCTTTGCTGACAGACAAACAACGGCAGCTCAAGCCGTGATGGCCAGGGAAGGAAACAGGAGCGTTAACGCATGAAATTGCCCTCTTTTATTCATTTTGCCCGGCCAGCCATTCCGCGTATCAAAGCCTCGGTACCGATGGTGCTGGCGTTGTTGGCCTGTATCGGCTTGATTTGGGTCTGGATTTACGGGCCGGAATGGAAGCTGAAGGATTACCAGCCGTTCGAGCCTTTGCTGAGCCGCTGGTTGGTCACCGCGTTGGTGGTGCTGCTGGCGGTTTGCTGGCTCACCTTCAAAATGGTGCGGCGTTTGCAGCAGTTGGAAAAACTGCAGTTGCAGGCCAAAACGCAGGTTGACGATCCGATCCTGGCCGATATCGAACAGCAGAACCAGTATCTGGGCGTCTGGAAGCAGCAACTGCAACGGCGGCTGAATACCCCGGCTTATCTCTATCGCCTGCCGTGGTACATGGTGATTGGCACCCGCAACAGCGGCAAAAGCACCCTGATCAAAGAAGGCTACAAGCTGACCGAAATCGCCAGCCCGGAACTGACCAGCGTGGAAGACGCCGGTGAGCTGCGCGTGCGCTGCTGGTTGGGTGAACAAGCGGTGCTGATCGATCCGGCGGGTGAGCTGATCGAGCAGCCAACGCTGTCGGTGGTGGGCAAAGCGGCGCTCAATAGCCGCCTGTGGCAAAGCCTACTGAACTGGCTGGTTGAACACCGTAAGCGCCAGCCGCTGAACGGCCTGATCCTCACCGTCGATCTGCATCAACTGCTGACGGCGAACAAGGCTCAGCGCGAAAATAGGGTTGCCAGCCTCCATCAGCGTTTGCAGGATGTGCGCCAGGCGCTGCATAGCCAGCTGCCGCTGTACGTGGTGTTTACCAAACTGGACCTGCTGTACGGGTTTGAAGCGATGTACCAGACGCTGGATAAGGCCCAGCGCGAAGCGGTGCTGGGGGTGACATTCAGCCTGAACGCCGCCGAGCCGGAGGTGTGGCGTAAAGAGTTGCAGCAGTTCTGGCAGCAATGGATCGCCCAGTTGAACGGCGCAATGCCAGACATGATGCTCAACGGCGTCGATGCCGGGCAACGTAGCCAATTGTTCAGCTTTACCCGCCAGATGCAGGGCCTGCAAGAGTATGTGGTGCAACTGCTGGAGGGGATCCTCTACAGCGGCGATCATCAACAGCCGCTGTTGCGCGGTATCTACCTGACGTCTGCCCAACAGCGTGGACAGATGGATGACGTATTTACCCAGTCTGCGGCCGTGCAGTATCACCTTTCGCCGCAGGCCTTCCCAACCTGGCCGGTCGCCGAGACTACCCCGTACTTCACCAAAGAGCTGTTTAACCAGGTGTTGCTGGCGGAACCGAATCTGGCGGGTGAAAACGGCCTGTGGCTGCGTAACTCCAGAAAACGCCTGATGGTGTTCTCCTGCGTGGGGGCCGCGGTGGCGTTGACGCTGTGGGGTTGCTGGCAATACTACTATCAGAGCAACTACCGTGCCGGGCAAGAGGTCCTTGCCCAGGCCAAAACCTTCCTCTCCATCCCGACGCCGAAGGGTGACGATCGCTATGGCAACCTGCAACTGCCGTTGCTGAACCCGATCCGTGACGCCACGCTGGCTTACGGCAACTACCATGAACGAAACAGCCTGTTGGCGGACATGGGGTTATATCAAGGCAACAACATCGGCCCTTATGTGGAAAGCACCTATCTGCAGCTGTTGCAGCAGCGCTTTGTTCCGGCGTTGATGAGTGGCCTGTTGGAACAGTTGAATGCCGCACAGCCAGGTAGCGAAGAGAAACTCGAAATCCTGCGCGTGATGCGCATGCTGGAAGACGGCAGTGGCCGCAATATTGCGCTGGTGGAACAGTATATGGGCGATCGCTGGAGCCAGCAGTTTAACGGCCAGCGCGAACTGCAACAGCAGTTGATGGGCCATCTGGACTATGCGCTCAAGCACACCGATTGGCATGCCGCGCGGGAAAGTGGCGATCAGGTTGCCATCAAGAACTTTGTCCCTTATCGCCAGCCGATCCAGCTGGCACAGCGTGAGTTGAGCAAGCTGTCGATTTATCAGCGGGTGTACCAGAACCTGCGCATCAAGGCACAGGAAGCACTGCCCCCGGCTCTGAACCTGCGCGATCAGATCGGTGCCAGCTTTGACGACATCTTTGTCTCCAACAACGATCGCCTGCTGGTGGTGCCGCAGTTCCTGACGCGCAACGGTTTGCAGAACTACTTCACCAAGCAGAATGACCAACTGGTGGATCTGACGGTGATGGACAGCTGGGTGCTGAATCTCAGCAAAAACGTCGAGTATAGCGAGGCGGATCGCAAAGAGATCCAGCGGCAGGTGACCGAGCAGTATATCGGTGACTATACCGCCACCTGGCGTGCGGCAATGAATAACCTGTCGGTCGGTGAGTTTGAAGATCTGCCGCAGGCGATCAGCGCCATCGAGCAGGTGATCAGCGGCGAGCAGCCTTTCCGCCGTGCCTTGCAGACGCTGAGTGATAACACCCGGCTGCCTGCGGTGCCTGATGCGTTGCAGGGTAAAGAGCGCCAGGAACTGCTGCAAAAATCCGATTATCAACTGCTGGGCCGCGTCAACCGCGAGTTCGCGCCAGAAACCGGCGCGCTGGTGGAGAACGGTGACAAAGGCAGCGTGCTGCAAAGCGTCTATCAAAAACTGACCGAACTGCACCGTTACCTGTTGGCGATCCAAAACTCACCGGCACCGGGTAAAGCGGCCATGAAGGCGGTACAGCTGCGCCTGGATCAAAACAGCAGCGACCCGATCTTCGAGGTTCAGCAGTTGGCGAAAAACTTGCCGGAACCACTGAATCGCTGGGTAGGGGATTTGGCCGAACAAGCCTGGCGCGTCGTGATGATGGAAGCCATCCAATCGCTGGAAGTCGAGTGGAACGAGACGGTGGTGAAGCAGTATCACACCTACCTGGCTGGCCGTTATCCGTTCGATCCTAAATCGCAGCAGGACGTGCCGCTGAGCGAGTTTGAACGCTTCTTCGGCCCGAAAGGCACCCTGGATAGCTTCTACCAGCAGAACCTGAAGCCGTTCGTGGATAACAACCTGAGCAGCGGCAGCGACGGGCAACTGTTAATCCGCCCAGACGTACTGCAACAGCTGGCGCAGGCGCAGAAGATCCGCGAAACCTTCTTCTCGGCACAAAACGGCCTGGGCACCCAGTTCGCCATCGAGCCGGTGGTGCTGAGCGGCAACAAACGCCGCAGCGTGCTGAACCTGGATGGGCAACTGCTGGACTATGCCCATGGCCGCAGCAATATGGTGCGTCTGGTTTGGCCTAACTCCATGCGGGCCGGGGTAGAGAGCAAGGTAACGCTGGTCCCGGATGAAAACGGCAAATCCCCGCGCAGCATCACCTTCAGCGGCCCTTGGGCACAGCTGCGGCTGATCAACGCCGGTGAGTTGACCAACGTCGGCACCAACTCGTTCGACGTCCGCTTCAAGGTGGACGGGGGTGAGATGACCTACCGCATCCATGTGGATGAGTCCGACAACCCGTTCGCGGGTGGTCTATTCAGCAAGTTCACCCTGCCAGACACGCTGTATTAATCGTTGTTATTCCGTCTCTCTGCCGCCTCTGGCAGAGGGACGCTTTAAGGATGAGTCCGCATGAGCGAAGCCTCAGAAAATATCATTATTCAAACCGGTGGCGATCCGCGTCATTGGCCGGAATTCAGCGCCATTCGCGAAGAGATCAACAAGATCAACCACCCGGCACGGCCAGAGGTCAACTGGCGGCTGATTGAGTCGCTGGCGTTGACGCTGTTCCGCACCAACGGGGTCGATCTGCAAACCACGGTGTACTACGCCCTGGCGCGAACCCAAAAGCACGGGCTGGCCGGGTTTACCGAAAGTTGCGAGCTGTTGGCGGGCATGGTGGTCAGCCAATGGGAGCAGCTGTGGCCAGAACAGCCGCAGGCCCGCTCGGAAATATTGGAGTGGTTCAACGCCCGCGTCGGTAGCCAACTGCGCCAGCATGAGTTCGGCATTGACGACCTGCGCCTGGTGTACCGTGCCGAAAGGGCGCTACAGCTGCTGTGCGACAAACTGCAGCAGGTTGAGCTCAAGCGCGTGCCACGTATTGAAAACCTGCTGTATCTGATGCAGAACACCGCCAAACGGTTAGAGGCTGCCCATGAAGCGGCCAAACAGCCGCCAGCGCAACCGCTGAAGATGCCGCCGATGGTGTATCTCTCGGTGCCTGAAGCGGAGCCGATCCGCACCGTTTTCTCCGGGGCAAAACCGGCCGCGCATGAACCCCCGCCGGCCTACGAAGAACCTGCGCCGCAGCCAAAAGAACAACCGCTGCCCAAGGTGGAAGTGCGTTTTGCACCACCACCACCGGCCGTCCCCAAGGCGGCCAAACGCGCTGCGGCGGCTTGGGGTTTTGGCGGCGGTGTGCTGTGCAGCCTGGTGGTTGCCGGGGCGGTTTACCTGATGCAGGTCAAACCGATGCAGGAGCGATTGACGGGGCTGGCCGCCACCCCAGAAGGTTCAGTGCAGCTCTGGCTGGCCCAACCTACCCTGGACGGCTACGGCCAGCAACTGAGCCAGTTGGAAAACCTTTCTCCTGTGGCCGGGTTGCGTACCGCCGATGCCTCGGTGGCGCTGGCCAACCAGCTGTGGCCGACCGATCCGGAGCAGATAACCCAAAGCCAGCGTTGGCAACGGCTGCTACAGGCGCGGCTCGGCAGCGAGCGGGCCGACAGCAGTTATTTCCAGGTGCAGCAGCGCTTGCAGGCACTGTCAGACAAGTTGCTTGAACAGGAACAAACGCGCGGCAGCCTGACGCTTTCCTATCTGAAAACGCAGGTTTATCAGATGCAAAGTGAACTGAACCGTGAAACGCCGCTGGAAGAGTTGCTGCGGCGGCTGGCGGTTTCGGTGGAACAACAACAACCGGCTTCGCCGGTGTTGCTCAAGCAGATAGACGAGCGCTGGAATGCACTGCTCAGTCGTTATCACCAACTAACGCAGCAGGCAGCATCTGCCCGCTAACCTCCAGGAAGGAAAAGATATGTTTGCTGATGATAAGAAAAACGCCCCCAAGGGGGGCGTGCAGCCGAAGAACATTGTGGCCACGGAGACGCCGTCAGTCAGTGGCGATCAGGTGGTGGATATGGTGGGAGCCGCGGCTGGCGCTGTAGGCGGCAAGGCGGGCAAGGTGGTATCGCAGGCGGCGGATATTGCCAAAAAGGCCGGATCGATAGCCTCATCCGCAGGCATCAATCCGAAGAACATGGTCAGCAGTGGCAGCGCCGCGGGCATGGCCTCATCTGCGGGCGTGAAGCCGATGAGCTTTGCCAGCGGTGGTAGCGCGACGGCGATGGTGTCCTCGGCTGCCAGTGCCTTGCTGGGCGGCGCTGACCCGAGCGGGTTACAGTTTACGCTCTTCACGGCGAACCTGCCTCCACAGACCTTTGTGGTGGTGGATTTCAGCCTGACCGAGATGCTCTCCTCACCGTTCGTGCTGAACGTAGGCCTGGCCAGTGCCGATCCGGCCATCGACTTTGCCGCGGTGCTGGATGAGGATGCGACGCTGGAGATCAAGCGTGAAGGGGTGTTGCAACGCAGCATCACCGGCATGGTGGCGAGCTTTGAACAGGGCGATACCGGCCTGCACCAGACCCGTTACAGCATGGTGATCCGCCCGGCCCTGTGGCGCACCACGCTGCGGCGCAACTCGCGTATCTTCCAACAGCAGAGCATCGAAAACATCATCACCACCTTGCTGAAAGAGAACGGCATCACCGATTTTGCCTTTGGCCTGCGCAACCCGCACCCGGCCCGTGAGTTCTGCGTGCAGTATCAGGAGTCGGATTTTGACTTCATCCAGCGGCTGGCCGCCGAAGAGGGGATGTTCTATTACTTCGAATACCCCGAAGGCAAGAACATCGTGGTGTATACCGATGACGTGGGCACCCTGCCGCAGGGCGCGGTGCTGCCGTATAACCCGGGCGTGGCTTCTCAGGCGCAGGAGCTGTGCGTCACCACCTTCACCCGCAGCGCGCAGGTGCGCACCGCCGTGGTGGAGTTGAAGGATTACACCTTTAAAAATCCGCAGTGGTCGGCGGCCTTTAATGAGCAGGCCAGCGAGCTGCAAAACCAGCGGCCAGACTACGAACACTTCGACTTCCCCGGACGCTTCAAAGACGAACAGCATGGTAAGGCCTTTACCCATTACCGCCTGGAAGCCCTGCGCAACGATGCCAACCTGGGGAATGGGCAGAGTAACGACTTTACCCTGCAACCGGGCCTGCTGTTTACGCTGACCAGCCACCCGCGTAGCGATTTGAACCACCCGTGGCAACTGCTGAGCATTCAGCACAGCGGCAGCCAGCCTCAGGCGCTGGAGCAGGAGTCCGGTGGGCAGGGCACCACGCTGAGCAACCAGTTCGTCTTCCTGCCGCACACCCAAACCTGGCGACCGACGCCGATGCCGAAACCGAGCATGGACGGCCCACAGATCGCGATGGTGGTGGGCCCAGCCGGGGAGGAAATCTACTGTGATGAGTTCGGCCGTATCCGCCTGCAATTCCTGTGGGATCGCTACGGTAAAAGCAACGACAACAGCTCGTGCTGGATCCGCGTCACCCAGCCGTGGGCCGGGCAGGGTTGGGGGATGTTGGCCATCCCACGTATCGGCCAGGAAGTGGTGGTGGATTTCCTGCATGGGGATCCGGACCAGCCGATCGTCACCGGGCGCACCTATCACGCCAACAATATCCCGCCGGGTTCGCTGCCTGCCAGCAAGACCCAGATGGCGTTCCGCTCCAAGACGCATAAGGGCGAGGGCTTCAACGAATTGCGGTTCGAGGATGCCAAGGGGGGGGAGGGGTTACATCTCCATGCTCAGAAGGATATGGAGACGATAGTACTGAATGATAGAAGCACAACAGTAATGGCTAATCATACCGAAACGGTTGTGAAGGATCAGACTATTACCGTGATTCAGAACCATAACTTAACGGTTAGCGCCAATCACAGTGTGGCAGTACAAGGGGATCAGACCACGATAATTGGAGGTAAGCGGGAGGAGGCGGTACAAGGCCCTCTGCTGCTCTCTTCCGCGACAGGTATACGATTGGTCTGTGGTGATGCGGTGATTGAACTGGATACTGGCGGTAATATCAGTTTGATTTGTAAAAGTTTTAATTTTTACGGCTCTGCCAATGGCCAGCTTACGACGGGGGGGGTGCTGGATCTGAATATGGATGGTGGTGGGCCGGGTACTGAAGCTGGCCCTGACGCTGCGGCGATTAAAGCTGCCGTTAAAGCCATTTTCTCACCACCTAAAAAATAATAAGCATTGAAAGGGACGAAAAATGAAATATCAGATCCAGGAAGGTTGTTTTAGCCTGACAAATGGCTTCGAAGATGAAAGCATTAACATAATAAAATTCAAGGAACTGCAGGCTGCTCTAGTGGTTACTCGTGCCTGTTTGATGGAAGGGCAATCGCTAGAGGGGTATTACGACCAGCAGATGGCGCAATTGAAACATGCCATGAAAAACTTTCTGCTGGATGAGCGGAAAAAGGTCACGGTAAACAGCCCTGACGAACAACGCCAGTCCTACCAAGCGCACTGTGAGTTCGATCAGAAGGGGCAGCGGATGTACCAGTGCCTGCTATTCACCGAAGCGCAAGGCCGACTATTGGTGATGGCCTATTCACAACCCAGGGCTTTTTCTAAAGCTGATTTTGCCCATTGGCAGGGAATTATCGATAGCCTCGTTCTTCACTGATTTGCAAAGGATAGCATCATGGCTGGGGACTTTCTGGCAGCAAAACAAAATGACACATTAGCGCATACTTCACTTTTGGCCGATGTGATTAGTGGCGTAGTTAAAGGCGCTATTTACACCGCCATTGGTTTGGCGGCAGTGGCGGCGACGGCGGCGACGGGAGGTGCTGCGCTGGCGGTCGGGCTGGCTGCCGGTGCTGTCGGTGGGTTTGTCTTGGGGGAGGCGATTGATGCCGTTTCTGACGGTATTGGTGAATTTTTTGGGGGGACCTCGCTGGATGCGACCATTACGACCGGATCGCCAAATGTGAAGACCAAAAGCCTGCCCTCAGCCCGTGCGGCAGGGAGCATTCCGCATGAACGCCTTTACGCTCTGATCGAGGAAGAACGGAGTAATCCACCGAAAAACAAAGCATTGGCGATCGCCGAAGGCGTGGCGAAAAAAGCGTTTATGTTGTCGCCACCGGGTATGGCAATGGCTGCGGGCTCCATGATCATGTCCCTGTTCAGCGAGAATAAAGCGGAACCCACTGCGCCGCCCCCACCCGATAATGGCGAACCCAAAAAAGGGTTTTGGGAGGGAGTTTGGGATGGCATTGTAGCCCCGGTGGCCGCCGCCAAAGATCCTGCAGCAACCCCCAAAGATCAAGACCTGATTGTCTGCACCAAATGGCATGCCTTTGGCGGGCCATTATACCTGGCGGAAGGGTCGAAAAAAGTTCTTATCAACAGCCAACCCGCCAGCCGCAATGGCGACCGAAGTACTTGTGAAGCCGTGATCCAACATACCCACGGTGCGCCACGGGTGCGTATTGGTGGCGGTAGCGTGGTAGTGCGTGACATAAGAAGCGGTAAAAACCCGATAGCAGATTTTTTAGGGCAGATTATTGGCTCTGCCGGGGTGGGCCTGTTGGCCGGGGGATTACGTGCTTTGCTCAGTGGAGGGTTGCGCAATTGCCTTAAGAAAGTAGGTTGTACCCTCGCATCGGAGGCGATTGGATCGGCGATCGGCGTTGGAGTGAGCAGTACTTTGGGTGGCGCGCTTGGTCAGGCGGCCTCCGCTGTCTCGAACCCGGTGAATGCGGCCACTGGAGCCAAGGTTTTATACGGCGAAGAGGATCGTGACTTTGTACTGCAAGGGCAATATCCGCTGTATTGGCAACGTATATATAACAGCCGTAATGCGAACTCGAGTATTTTGGGGCGTGGTTGGTCGCTTCCGTTTGAGGTTTCACTACGCCTGGAACCTTCGACTCGTTTTCCGGGTGAAGATGAGGTTATCTATACCGATCGTTCTGGACGTGATCTGCCGCTGGGGATCATGGCGCTGGGTAGCACGTTCTACTATGTTGATGAAGGCTTCCGGATGTACCGCAGCCTCAATAACATCTTCCTGCGTGAAACCCCGGACGGTGATTATCAACTGTTTGAAGCCGATCCTCATCATATCAACCGGCTGCGACTGGCAAAATCCCTCGATCGCCATGAGAACAGCCTGACCTACAGCTATAATCCAGATGGGCAACTGACGCATATTTATGACGAGGTGCAGGCGGTATCGGTTCAGCTCCTTTACCACCCAGATCATGCGCAGCGATTACATAAAGTCTGCCAGCAGAGCGATGAGCATAACGAACGTGTTCTGGTGGAATATGGCTACAATGACGCCGGAGAATTAGTGACCGTTCAGGATGCGGATGGTCGAATTACCCGTCGTTTTGCCTATGATCTTGAACACCATCTGATGATCATGCACCAGTTCGTTACCGGATTACAGGCGAGATACCGCTGGCAATGGTTGACTGTACCGGACGAGCTGCGGGATGAGGGCGACCCTGAACAGCAGGGTTATATTGCAGAGCACTGGCTAATGGATGGTGAGCAGTGCCTGGAAGCCTATCAACTGGAATATGATTTGCCGCAACGGACTTTGCGCGTCAATCAAACCGGAGTCGGAACAAGCATACGGCGCTGGGACGTTCAGCACCAGATCACCGAGTATACCGATGTTTATGGTCACTGCTGGCAGTTTGAATGGAATGAAAAGCGACAATTGCGTTCCGCGACGGACCCGCAGAGCGGTATTTACCGTTTTGAATATGATGACCGTGGCAACCTCACTGCCAGTATCAACCCTGAAAATGAAAAACTCTTCACTGAGTGGGATGAGGATTTTGCTTTCCCTCGTTCGCGAATATTGCCTAACGGTGGCGCCTGGTATTACCAATATGGCGCACGTGGCGATCTGATCTCTACCATTGATCCTGCCGAACAGATCACCCGTTATGATTACGATGACTTGGGTAACCTGATACGTCTGGTGGATGCCAAGGGTAACGAAAATCACTACGTGTACAACTCTCGCGGGCAGGTGATCCGCCAAACGGATTGCTCCGGCTATATGACGCGTGTGGAATATGACGAGTGGGGACGGTTGCAGCGTGTTACCGACGCAAGTGGGGCTGCAACCCAGTATCATTTTACCGCTGGCGGATTGTTGGAGAAGCAGAAACTGCCAGATGGGCGCGAACCTCAATTCGAGTATGACTCTTCAGGCCAATTGGAAAAAGTCATCAGCCCGGCGGGGGATATCACCCGATTTGCCCGTAACCGTCGTGGACAGGTCACCGAACGTTGGGATCCCAAACAGCAGAGTGTACGTTTCCAGTACGATACTCTAGGTCGACTGATCCGTTTGTCGAATGAAAAAGGAGAGGCATATCGGTTTGAGTATGATGCGCTTCACCGCTTAACGGCCGAATATGATTTGAGTGGCCAATGCAAGCAATACCAGTATAACGCGTTAAGCGAGTTGGTTGCGCTGGCACATTTCCCGGACAGTGAAGCGGTTGCGTTACGGTATTCGCCTATCTTTACTCACTTTGAACGCGATGCTATTGGTCGGCTACGCGTCAAGATGACCCATGACAGTCGCACAGAATACCGTTACGAAAAGTTGGGGATCACGATCACTCGTTTTACCCGAGCCGAATGGGCGCAGGCCGCTGTTGAACAGCGTGAACCTGATACCATGGATTCGCTGGTGTTTAGCTACGACAATCAGGGGCAACTTACCGGCGAGAAGAACCATGGCGGTCAGTATCAGCATCACTACGATCCTTTGGGAAATCTGTTAAGCACGGTGCTACCGGATGGCCGCGCGCTTCGTCATCTCTATTACGGCAGTGGACACTTGCAGCAAACGAATCTGGTTGAGGATGACCAGACCTGGGTGCTAGCTGAGTACGATCGTGACCGACTCCACCGGGAGGTTCGTCGTACCCAGGGCGATCTCCAGCAGCAGACGGAGTATGACGCCAGCGGTCGTATTGTGGCGAATATCACTCGCCTGGGTTCCCGTGCCACCGTCTTTGCTCCGGTTATCGATAAACGTTATGGTTATGATGCCCACGACAATCTGGTTGAACGAATTGTTAATTACGGGAATAGCGATCGGCCGTTCCAGTATGGGCCACGCGAGGATGAGCAATACCACTACGATCCGGTAGGCCAGATCGTCGGTAAAGCTAAAGGCTATGATTCTGCGGATTATCTGTATGACGCAGCGGCCAACCTCCTGGATCGTACGTCACCGATGGTGGTTCATAACCGGGTCATGAAGTTCGAGGGGTATACTTATCGCTATGATGCCTTTGGCCGCCTTGCTGTGCGCATCAATGAACGTAAACGGATAAGGCAGCACTTCGATTACAACAGTGAGCATCGTCTGGTAGGTGTGCGGTTCGATAATCACCCTGACCTTACCCATGCGGAATATCGCTATGACGCATTGGGGCGGCGGACGCACAAAGTTTTGTATCGTCGAGCCATAGAAAATACCCCGGTCCCTGAACCAGAAACCACGACGTTCTACTGGAATGGGATGGTGCTCAGTGGCGAGCACACCAGTGACAAACCGAAAAACAACGTCCTGTATACCTATAACAACTTCAGCTATGAACCGCTGGCGAGGATCGACACGTTCCATTATAAAGATGCGGAGACAGAGAAGACGCACCATTCAGTGGATGTGTATTACTACCATAACCATCTGAACGGGATGCCGGAAGAGCTTACTGATGAAGCGGGCAGGATAGTCTGGCGTGGATATGCCAGCCTGTGGGGAGAGGTGTTCAAGGAGGAGAATAAGCAATACGCGGTAGTGGCGCAGAACCTGAAATTGCAGGGCCAATACCTTGACAGAGAAACGGGACTGCATTACAACACCTTCAGGTACTATGATCCGGTGATGGGGCGCTTCACCCAGCCTGACCCGATAGGGCTGGCGGGGGGGATGAATCTTTATCAGTATGGGCCGAATCCATTAACGTGGGTTGACCCTCTAGGGTTATCAGCAAAAGAAGATGTTACAACGTTCTACCATGCTGGGGATATTAAGGGGCCGATTGATCCTTCAAGAGGGCGGCAGGGGCTAGATTTTAACTCATCCGGTAAAGGTGGGTTTTATGTGACAACGGATAAAGCTCAAGCTATTGAGTGGGCTAACTCCCGTAGCCATCCGACGATTACCCAGTTTGATATTCCAAACTCTGAACTTGCCAAACTTGATATTAAAGTGTTTGACTCTGCTAATGGTGAGTGGGCTGATTTTGTTACCCAAGGCCGTAAAGGTACTCTTTCACATGGTTATGATGGCGTAAGTGGCCCTATGGTAGGGAATCCAGGTGCAGTAAGAAGAGGAGCATCGCCAACAAGCAGAGGAAGTCAATTGGCAATTTTCTCAGATAAAGCAGCAGCGCTGTTTGATCGCTTCAAAGTTAAAGGTTGTTAGCTATGATGGATAAAAATAAGATTGTTGATCACATTTTGTTTGTTAATGATAAAAAACCGACGGAAAATATAATTTTTAATTTTCATACGTGGGTGGAAATAATAAAAGCCATCATGGTGAAATATGCTAATAAATCAGAAGATGAAGCAATATCTCTTATGTTTGCTTCGCCTTTAGTAAATAATGCACTAGATGGTTATATGGCGATTGTTGTTCGGTGTCATGAGTTGGAATATCATTGGGCGATGGAGTTAGCCTATGGAGAGCAATATTGGCAAAAAGGCATTAGCTCTCAGGAACCAGAAGATTATTTTGAATGGGAAGAACAGTATAGAAAAGATCACAATCTAGCTGAAGAAAGCTTTGTATTTAGTGATTGATAAAGTGCAAACTGGAAAGGTCACCTTTGGATCTTTCCAGTTTTTTATCCTGCTGCTATGCCTGTATATTCCTCTGCTTAACCCGAATCATCACCTTGCCGGGTATCACGCTGATCGCCAGTGGTTGCCCGGTCAGGCCGCACTGCGTCAGCCAGTCTCCTGCCAGATACAGCTTACCGTTATCCCGTACCCAGTCCACGCCGATAGGGGATACGACTGTGCTTCAATCAGTCTATGTTTTCATTACCAATTGATTTACAATAATTTTGTGCAGATAAAAGCTATCACGGAAGGGCGGTAGCGTATGAACTACGATGCAAACTTTATGACCCATTACAACCTAAATAGGTAGTACGACCCAGAGGTAGGCCGGTTTACGACGCAGGATCCGATAGGGCTGGCGGGGGGCGAGAATACTTATAGTTATGTTAAGAACCCTATAGACTCGATCGATCCATTCGGTCTTTCAACTTGCTCTGATGCGAGAAAGTTAGCCGACAATTTAGGTCCGAAACCGTTAGGGGGAGGGCAGCATGATGCTCACCACATTGTTATGTCGAATTCTACGGATCCTAAAATGAAAGACTTGAGAAAGTTGATGGATGATTTGAATATTGACATCAATGATAAAAGAAACGGTATTTGGCTGCCAAATACTAAAAATGATAGGATAACGGATACATTAACTACAGCCCATAAAGGTAATGGTGTCCATGGTAAAGCATATAAACAATATGTTTATGATAAGTTGATAAGTTCAAAGACGGATAAAGAGTTCTTTAGTGCTCTGAAAAATATCAAAACAGAATTATCTAATGGGAAGATATTCCCGTTGGCAAATGGAAAAATGCCAGTGTGATTTTAGAGGTGATACATGGATAAGATAATAGATGAAATGAATAAAAAGATTAATCAACTAAAAAATGAATTGGAAGATCATGAGTTTCTAGAAAATAAAATAGCGTCATGTAGCTTTAATAGTAATGTTGTCTCATGGTCTAAATCAAGAGCTTATAGTCTCATTCCGTTTTATAGTGAGTTAACTGGTTATAAAACAGATAAAATGTTAACAAAAGAGCCAAAAAATAAAAATAATTCATATTGTTATTTTGGACGGCCAGAGATAGATAGAATTGTGAGTTATAATTCTAGAGGAGTGATTGAAGCTGAAGAGTATATTATAAGTTCTGTCAATCATAAAATCGGCATAATGAAGGATTTTAGAGGTGATTTTAGAGCTTTAACTCAGCTATTTTTTGATAGCAAGGGTCGCTATTTAGAGTGTTATTCTGTAACTGATGATGATGAATACTTCGGATATCATTATATTTATAATGAGAACAACGTATCAGAGATCATATCTGTAGCAAGTAATGGCTTAAAACCATATGTTACGCTTTATCTAGAGTATATGGATGATGGTAATTTAAGGCGAATATATTTTAAAAGTGACATGAAATTAGTTGATGTTTATAGTAGTAACTAAAAATGTAATAAATGATATTTTAATTGTTTATTCTGGGAGTTTCTATCTGAAACTCCCATTTTTTATGAACGCATCTCTGTTAAACTTTAGTTGCCTTGCACAACGAGGTTACTAATCCATTAATTGTCTTAATTGAAGAAGATTTTTTCAATTTTACGAGATAATGTAGAAAAAGTTCCTTTTGTAACTCCAGAGCGCGAGCTGTACAGTGCGTCACGTTGATCGTCAGTAGTTACGTGGTAAGGCTGCTGTATGTCCGCGACGGTAAAGTTTGTTAATCGTACTCAGCCCACATCTTTATAGGGGCATTCCCCTGACTCAATTAATCTGTATCTACATTACCATTTGATTTACAATAACTTTGTGCAGATGAAATCATCAAGGTAGGGCGGTAGCATACGGACTACGATGCAAAGCATTTGGTTTTTACAGACGAAGTTGATGCTACTATTTACCGGTGGGTTGCTATCTGACGCCAGACCCGATAGGGCTGGCGGGGGGGGGGAAGGCCGTACTCATATGTTCATAATCCGTTGGGTTCTATGGATCCTTTGGGATTAGCGGCGGCTGATTATCCTTGGAATCAAAGTAACATTAGTTTCGGTGAATGGTTTGATTCTGCTACTGTTCAAGATGTCAAAGATGCAATGGCTAATAAAGCCACAAAGACTGGTGTAACTGATGCGTTACGTAATGGCGGTGGAGCTCATGAATGGTTCCCTGTTTCGATGGCTGAAAAAACCAAGTCATTAGGATTTGCTAATAATGAACTTATTGAACTATCGACGCCGCGCTCGAGTGTTTGGTTCCAAAATGTGCCAGATCCTAGAAATATAGGTGCTTATTTAGAAGAGCCGCATTCTGAACGCTAAATCGCCAGCAGAAGCGAAGAGGTTCGGCAGGGAGGTCGCTGGCTTTAATCAGCAAATGTGGGAAGCACACTGTTTTGAATTGGTGTGCGAAGGCAACCTCCACAAGTTTAGCCAGCACCCACAGCTGGGCGCATTTCTTGTCGACACTCGCGCACGTGTGCTGGTTGAGGCCAGCCCAGTCGACCGTGTCTGGGGCATCGGCTTGGCGCAGGACGACGAACGTGCAGCCAACCCTCTGAGGTGGAACGGAACAAACTTGCTCGGCTTCGCGCTGATGGTGGTAAGGGACACGCTTGGAGGTGCCACCGATGATAAATAGGATACTGTTTGTGAATGGCTGCGGTAGCTCACCGAAGCCGTTGATAGGGTTACTGGGTGGTATTCGCGTTATCAAGTCCTGGTAGCGGAATGGCGCTTTATTGATCGAGAAATGTACCATGGTCGGCAGCAATGCAGCTCGTTTATTGCCGTCGATCAGGCGGATACTGAAGACTTTCTTCTTTAACGCTTAAAGGATAAGTAGCTCTCGTATATAATGTCCGGAGAACATACCCTGGTTTTTTTTAATCTTTCTTCTCTTCCATAATGAATATGAACTCTAGATAAAACAAAGAGATATCTTATACTTTAATTGTTTTTAATACAGGTTACTTTAATCCCTAATGAATAAGGATTAGAGGAGGTCGGTGAATTAAATCCAACATCGGCACAATATTGTTTTGGTCTCGTGCAAAATAACCCCCCATTGCGCGCGTGACAGCCGTATCAGCAAAACCATTTATTGGTTAATCCACAAGGGATTGTATGATAACCAAACCCCCGTTAGCCTTCACAGGTGTACGCAAAACCCGGTAAAAGGCATCCTGCAACACCATTACCAAGCGCGCCCCCGTCGATGACCTTGCAATAAAGTTTTTAAACAAAAAAACAGTACGTTACATTTTTTCACCCCAACTTTTTCTATACCCATCACGTTTTACCGTGTCGTAAAGCTTATGCTGAGGCAGTGGGGGATTCATTGTTACAAAACCAGGCAGGGGTAATACATTATTATTTTTGTTGTTTGGTTGGCGATTTATTTAATGGTATTAGGATTTTTGTTTAAAAGATAATGAGAGTTATTGTTATTTAAATGCGTGCGCGAATAAGTCCAGCCAGGAAAATATGCAAGAAAATGATTATCGGCGCTTTTGCCATTTTCCACGGCCTGGCCCACGGCGCGGAGCTTTCTCATTCGGTGGCGGCGCTTTCCGGTATGGTGATTGCAACGGCGATGCTGCACGTGGCTGGGTTGGGTATCGGCTATCTGCTGGCGTCTTCGTCCACGCATAGCGGCTGGGCGCGGGTGATTGGCGGTGGTTCATCGCTGCTGGGGATCGGCCTGCTCAGCGGTGTGATCTAAGTTTATCAATTTACTCACCACGGTTTGCTGGCAGTGTCTTTGCGATAGCTGCCAGCTATTATCTTAAAAAATAACGAGCTGCTGGATTTGCGCCTGTTTTATAGTTAGATTCCCTGCTAACTAAGTGCGCTTGATACCGCACTACTTTTAAACAACATGAATTAATTCAAAAGTTACAGGGAATGTTGCTATGAACAGGGTTAGTGGTTTACTGGCGTTATGCCTGGTTTCTTTTTCTTCTCTGGCCGATTGTCAGTCCCTCCTTACCGATTTGGCTAAACCCTTCGCCGCCAAAGTGACCATGAATACCGAGCTGTCCACCTGCAAGGTGTGGCCCTATGCCCCGGATAAAACCATTGCGGTGCTGATGCTGGAGCCCAAGGAGGAGGCCCAACCCGATTTTACCGACTATGACGTCGCCGTTTTGGTGGTCGATAGCCAGTCCGGCAAGGTGTTGGCCAGCAAATATCATCCCAGGGCGATTATGGATGACGCTATCTATACCAGCAGCGTGACCATCGACACTGCGCGCTACCAATTGTCTCCGGCGATACGCGCCTTCGGGGTGCGTTTTATCCACCGCGGCTCCTCCTCGGTCAATCCCATCAGCATCGAACGGCTTAACCTCTATACCCTGCAAGATCAGCAAGTCACTTTGGTGCTTAATAATCTGACCATGAATGAATATAGCGGTGAGTGGGATGGCCAGTGTGCCGGGGATTTCGCCGCAACCAATCGCGCATTGGCGCTTGGCAAGAGCGCACATAACGGCTTCCAGGATCTGCAGCTACAGACCATAGCGACGCACAAGGGGGCGAGCAGAAAAGGGGAGGATTGCGTGGAAAGCAACAAAGTCGTTGCCAAGACCCGCGTCGAGCTCAAGTTCGATGGTAAAGCCTATCCCGTAGAGCAGGATAAGTTGCTCGAACATCGTTTTTAATCCGCGCCCGGACATTACCAATCATGAAAAAAATCGGCTTCTACGACCTGCCCTTCATCCGCCACGATCTTAACGCGCCCACAGAAGGTAAGCTGCGGCGCATTTTAGCCGGTGACAAGGTGTTCTATACCTACAGCAGACAGTTTGTCGATGCCAAGGTGTTATACCGTTTGGTATCGGGGGATCGTGTGTATATCGGTGCTCATCAGTTGGACGATGGCAGCTACTGGCTGCATTGGCTGGTTTCGCCTGAAAAGGGGGAGCTGCAACCGAAGCTGGCCGACATTAACAAATCGGCTGCGCTGATGAGGTTGGTAGGCGCAATCATATTAATAGTGCTCTCAGCGGTGGTTTATTTTCAGTTGCCAAATATTTGGGTGATGCTGCTGCTGCTTTGTCTTTTCCTCTTTGGCTGCTGGTGGTTTAAGGCTTCGTTACATACGCTGAAGGTGGGAACCAGCAGTCATACGCGCAGGCTGTTAAAAGGGTTTGAGAGCGTGAAACAAGGCGATACATCCCTATGCCGTAGCACCACTGTGTTATTAACCAAGCCGGGGAGCGGCGCGCTTTCGCTGCAAGCCCGCAATGAACAAGATAACGACCTCGATACACTGCAGCCGAATGATTTGCTGTTGGCCGATAAAGTCACCCTGACCAGCGTGAGAGGAGAAGCTGCCAATGTCAGCGCCCGCCGCAGTTCTAGTGGCAGTGGCAATAACCGCCGGGATTTTATTGACTACCAATTTAGCTGCAACGACGTGCCGTTCCAGTTTCGCTGCAGAATTAACACGGTGATGGACGATCACAATCCGCTGTTCTATCGGCAACATCCCTTCTTCCTGGCAGCCGAAGATCCGCTGATGCTAGTGATCAATCAGCAAGATAATTCAGTGCTGGGCATGTGTAATGAACGGGATGGCAGTACCTATCTCAAACTTGGTGGGATAGCCGTTTCTTTTCATCAGCTTAAGCTGATGTATAAACTGATTTTCGGCTTCGGGTTGTTTATATTGGTGCTCATGTTATTTAGCATCCTGTATGCGTGGTGGGAGCAGGGAGGTGTGCCGGATAAGTGGGATTGGCTGGAAGCCGCAGACATGCTCTATCTCAGTGGTTTTGCAAGCATCATGATCTTTGGTGCGATTATGCTGCTGGTGGAGATCAGTATCTGGATAACGCGCAGGAACTCGCTCAGGGCGGCGCGTTTTGTCTTTGCCCGCCATCAGTTGATGCTGTTTAAAAAGCGCGACGTTGGCAAGCCCTATATTCAGGAAATCCCCTAATGCTCACCAATAGCCTAACACGCATTATCCTGCTGGCCTTGGGAGTCATTGTTTCCTGGGTGATGTTTTATATCAAAGGCTATGCTGGGTTTGCCCCCGGCTGGCAGTGGCAGCGAAACTATCAGGCAGAACGGCCTGCTATAGTCATGAGAGATCCGCGCCTGAGCAGTTTTCAGCAGGGAGTGCTGCTAACGGGTATCAGCGATGCGATCAAGACCAGGATCACGGAAACTGAGAGTGACCAGAATGCGCGGATCTATCACTACGATAATACGCTGCAGATCGATGTGCTGGCAGACATTGGCCCCCCCTTGTTAAACCTGCAGATATCCCCTGATACCACCATGTTCCGTTTGATGCTGGAGGAAAACGTTGGCCGTGGAGCAGCCCTGAACCGGAACTATGGCAGCGTCACGATCCCGGTTAGCCAACTCATCATCGAAGAGAATGGCAAGCTGCGCGTCAGCGCCCGTTTTTTGGGCTACGTGACAGAGCAACAGTGTGATGCCCAGGGGCATTGTCTGGTTGTGTTTGGCGCCAGTTCTTATAGCCAGGATGCCGTCTTTTATTCGGCCGATGGCGGGCGTAACTGGCGTTGGCTACCCCAGTGGCAAGAACCCGAACATTACAATACCTATCAACTTTTGGGGTTCTATGAGGCGCAGAGTGTGCTGCTGGTCCAGAAGGGCAAACTCTATCGGTCGGGCGATTTCGGCCAGCATTGGCAACAGGTATTCGATCTGTCCAAGCTATTAATCGAGCGCGGGATTGATCCTGCCTTCTATAAGGCCAACTGGTACTATAACGGTGGCGATCGGGTTATTGTCAATAATCAGCCAAAAGAGACCGGAGAAGGTAATGATTTGGTCGGTTCACTGCTGCTTGATTTCAATCTTAAATCTGCACGGGTCCAGTCCAGCCAGTGGGTAGCCGGTGATATCGTTGCGGCCGACATCACCCCGCAGGGGGATTTTGATTTTGTCTTGCGCCAGTTTCCACGGCAGCGTTATAGCCTGAACCGGTTGCTGGATGATGGCACGCTGCAACCGCTGTTGGAAACCGGCGGAAAGAGCTTAGGTAAGCTGTATGCGGGCAATAATCTGTTGATGATGGAGAAAGCGTTCAACGATCCGCGGCATATGACCGTTTCTACCGATGGTGGCCAGCACTGGTTCAGAATGAAAAAACTGCCTGATAGCTATTACTATAGCGTGCAGTTTGATCGCTGGCGTAACCGCCTGTTCCGCTTTTCAACCCAGGAATACTATTATCGAGAGTTGGGCAATAGCGATGGCCTGATGTATGAGATGGCCACGCTGCCGTGATCGCCAACAGAGCCGCCATGCAGCGGCTCTCAACGTACGCCGCCGTGGAGCAATTGCAGGCGGGGCATTTCGCCTCAGCCATCTGTCAGCACCTGTTGTAGCGCTGCGACCAGTTTACGGTTGGCCGCTTCGCTCTTGATCGCCACCCGATAATAGTCGGCAGAAAGGCCGGGGTAGTTGGCACAGTGGCGGATCAGGATGCAGTGCTGCAATAGCGCCTGTTGCAGATCGCAGCCAGGGCGCAGGCAGCGCAGGAAAATATAGTTCGCCGCTCCTGGCCAGATACGCAATTGTGGCAAGGCTGCCAGCGCGTCAAACAGCCACGCTCGCTGCTCTGCCAGCCATTGGTGAGTTTGCTGGATGTAGTCGCGATCGTCGAGGATCACTTCACCGGCCAGTGCTGCATAGGCATTGATGGTCCAGGGTTCGCGCAACTGCTTCATCTGTTGCAGAGCAGCGCGATCGCTGCTGACCAGATAGCCGAGCCGCAGCCCGGGAATGGCGAAGAACTTGGTCAACGAACGCAGGATATAGAGGCGGGAATACTCTGCCATTTGTGGGATCAGCCCGGGAGTATCCGGCAGAAAATCGATAAAGGCTTCATCAACGATCAACGCAATATTGTGCTGGCGACAACAGGCGAGAATGGCCTGCAACAGTGCGGGGTCTGGCATCAGCCCGGTGGGGTTGTTGGGGGTGGCCAGGAACAGACAGTCCGGCTGGCGCTCGGCCAGCACCTGCAATAACCGTTCATCGGGTTGAAAACCACCGGCTTCATCCAGCGGGAAGTCTGCGATGTGGCAGTCAATCCGCTGCAAAGCCCGGCGATATTCGGCAAACCCCGGTGTAAGGAGCAGCGCTGTGCGGGGGCGCAGCCGATTGACGATGGCGTAAATCAGCTCGGTGGCTCCGTTGCCAGCCATGATATTTTCTGGCAGGCAGTGATGAACCCGCGCCAATGCCGCATGCAGACGCCGGTATTCGACATCGGGATAGCATTCGGCGCTGGTCAGATGCTCGATAATCGCCGCCTTCAGGCTGGCGGGCATGCCCAATGGATTGATATTGGCGCTGAAATCAATGATCTCGGCCGGATCCAGGCCGGTTTGCAACGCCATTTCCAGTACGTTACCACCATGTTCACTCACGTTTACTATCCCCCATTTCAAGTCTGCGTGCAGAATAACATTGCCGAGGGATTGGCGGTTAATCGTCGTCATTGAAGTCTATGTGCAGTGTTGGATTTTTTACAGTGTCTTGCCATTGACCACGATGCCGTTTTTATCTCAAAAATATGAAGTGACGCAGGCGAACGGTGCAATAAAGACAACGCTAATTGTCTGAGATCAATGAACTCTCTGGAATGCCGCTATTTTTATGGCGGGCAATAAACTTGATCTTTTTTTATCAATTAACTGGCGTATATTCGGCATATTGTTAACAGCATTAAAACGATTATTGCCAACTGGATAACCTGCAACTTGACGAGACTCAGGTTGTGATTGGGAAGGGGGTGTAACTCCCCCGCAGCCCCCGCTGCTGTGATGCCGACGAGTTCACTGTGACCACTGATCTACGGATTGGGAAGGAGTGGATGAGGATGACGCTAAGCCAGAAGACCGGCCAGTTGGTTGGAACATTCAACTCCTTCGGTGGGAAGTGGGTTGTCATTGGATACGTGCGGCCACTGGCGCTGCACGGCCGTATCTTTTTGACGCCCAAAATCCCGACCGTCAGGCCGGGATTTTTTTATGCAATCAACGGGCAACAAGGCAGTACTTATCGCGGGTACCGGCAGCGGCTGTGGCAAGACCACGTTGACGCTGGGCCTGTTGCGTGCGTTACAACAGCGTGGCCTGCGCGTGCAACCCTTCAAGGTCGGCCCCGACTATCTGGATACCGGCTGGCATAGCGCAGTCAGCGGCGTGACCTCACGCAATCTGGATGCCTTTATGCTGCCTGCCGCTACGCTCAATGGTTTATACAACCAGCATATGCGCCACGCCGATGTGGCGGTGATCGAGGGCGTGATGGGGCTGTACGACGGTTACGGCATCGATCCGAACTATTGCAGCAGCGCGGCGATGGCCAAACAACTGGACTGCCCGGTGATCCTGCTGGTCGATGGCAAAGCCGTCTCGACCTCGGTGGCCGCGACCGTGCTCGGTTTTCGTCAGTTTGATCCCGCATTAAAACTGGCTGGCGTGATCGTCAACCGGGTCAACTCAGAAACGCATTACCAACTGATCCGTCAGGCCATCGAGCGCTATTGCGGGGTGCCGGTGTTGGGGCGCTTGCCGGTGCTGGAAGAGGTGGCTTTGCCATCCCGTCATCTGGGGTTGGTGCCCGCCCAGGAAAACCTGGCGGACGATCGGCGCTGGCAGCTGTTGGCACAGCAGGTTGAGGCGTTTATCGATATCGATCGCCTGTTGGCATTGAGCGCCTGTACGTCGCCACCGGCTGGTGAGCCACCGCGGCTACCCGATCCCGCGTTAGCGCAAGGACTGACCTTGGCGCTGGCGGAAGATGAAGCCTTCAATTTCTACTATCCGGATAACCTCGATCTGCTCGAGCAGGCGGGCGTGCGCATCCAACGTTTCAGCCCGCTGCACGATCGCCGTTTGCCCGATTGCCAGATGCTCTACCTGGGCGGCGGCTATCCCGAGGTGCATGCGGCCCGGTTGGCAGCCAACGTTAACATGCATAGCGCATTGCAGCGGGCCCACCGTCAGCAAATCCCGATGTATGCCGAGTGCGGTGGTCTGATGTACCTCGGCAACGGCTTGACCGACAGCGCCGGAGTACGCCACCGGATGAGCGGTATCCTGCCAGGGGAGAGCCATATGGGCAGCAGCCTGACCCGTTTCGGCTATTGCCAGTGGCAAGCGCGTAGCGACACCCTGTTGGCGGCCCGTGGCGAAATGCTGCTTGGCCATGAGTTTCACTATTCCGACTTTACCACTGCACTGACCCCGGTGTTTGACTGTGCCAAATGGCGCGACGGGGTAGCCGTTCAGCGTTGGCAAGGGGGATACCAGCTTGAACAGACTCAGGCCAGCTACCTGCACGTACATTTTGCCCAGCGGCCCAGCTTGCTCGATCGCTGGCTGATGGCCGCGAGGCGTGCGCTATGACGCTGCTGGCCTGGTTCGTTGCCTATCTGCTCGACAGCCTGCTCGGCGATCCGCCGCACTGGCCGCATCCGGTGCGCTGGATCGGCAACCTGATCGCCTTACTGCAACGGGCTATCCGCCGGGTATGCCATGGCGAGCAGGCTCTCAAGTTTGGTGGCGGAGCGCTATGGCTGGCCGTTGTCGGGCTGGTCTGGCTGGTCAGTTGGGGCTTTTTAACGCTGATGGGGTCTATCCATCCGTGGTTGGGCTGGCTGGCGGAAGTCTGGCTGATTTATACCTTGCTTGCCGGACGCTGCCTGGAACGGGCGGCGATGGAGGTTCACCAGGCGTTGCAAAGTGCCGATATCGCGCAGAGCCGCCGCAAGCTGTCGTGGATTGTCGGGCGCGACACCTCGCAGCTGGAAGAGCCGCAAATCACCCGGGCGGTGGTGGAAACGGTGGCGGAAAACAGCGTGGATGGCGTGATTGCGCCGCTGTTCTTCTTGCTGCTCGGTGGAGCACCGCTGGCGATGGCGTATAAAGCGGTCAACACCCTCGACTCGATGGTGGGCTATAAAACGCCGAAATACCGTGCTATCGGCTATGTCTCGGCGCGGATGGATGACCTCGCCAACTGGCTACCGGCCAGGCTCAGTTGGCTGCTGTTGAGCTGTGCGGCCCGCTTGAACGGTTTGGACTGTCGCCAGGCGCTGCGTATTGGCTGGCGCGATCGCTATCAGCATACCAGCCCCAACTGCGCCTGGTCGGAGGCCACGGTGGCCGGGGCGCTGGGAGTGCGGCTTGGCGGCCCCAATGACTATTTTGGTCAGCGGGTCGAAAAACCGTGGATCGGTGAGGCGTGCCGGGAGATCGCTCTGGCAGATATTCCCCGCAGCACGCGTCTGATGATGACGGCCTCGCTGTTGGCACTGCTACTGTTTGCAGCATTGCGCCTGCTGTGGCTTGGCGCTTGAAAGGGACAATCATGGACTACCTCAAACAACCACAACGTATTGAACAGCAAAGTTTCCAGATAATCAGTGAGATCATCGCCAACGAACGGCCAGACTACCGCTTTAGCGATGCCTGGCAGGAAGCGGTGATCAAACGGGTGATCCACACCACCGCCGATTTTGATTGGCTGGATATTCTCTGGTTTTCGCCACAGGTGATGCAGGCGCTGATCGATGGGCTACGCCGTGGCTGCACGCTGTATACCGACACCACGATGGCGCTATCCGGCATCAACAAAACCCTGCTGCAAAAGCTGGGATGCGAATGCCGCTGCTATATCAGCGATCCACGGGTGGTTGCGGCAGCCAAGGCTCAGGGGATCACGCGCTCAATGGCCGCCGTGGATATCGCGCTGGCGGAAAGCGGGGAAAAACTGTTTGTGTTTGGCAATGCGCCTACCGCGCTGTTCCGGTTGTTGGAACAGCAGGCCGAGCCGACGGCGGTCATCGGCGTGCCGGTGGGGTTTGTTGGGGCTGCGGAATCCAAGGCTGCGCTGAAAAACAGCGGTCTGCCCAGTATCGTTGCCTGTGGGCGTAAAGGCGGCAGTAACGTTGCCGCCGCTATTATCAATGCCACGCTGTATCACCTGTGGGAGGGGAGATGAATGAGGTAGGGCCGCAAGACAGCGTTTGGCACCACGGCAAGCGTTATCGCAAAGGCTATACCACCGGCTCTTGTGCCACGGCGGCAGCGAAGGTGGCTGCGCTGATGGTGTTGCGCCAGCAGATTATCCATCAGGTTTCGATCGTGACGCCTTCAGGCGTGACGCTCAATCTGAATGTGGAACAGCCGTTGATTGAAGGGCAGCAGGCTACGGCGGCGATCCGCAAAGACGGTGGTGACGACGTGGATGCCACGCACGGCATGTTGATCTATGCCCGCGTCAGCCTGACGCAAGATCATCAGCAGATCCTGCTACAGGGGGGTGAAGGCGTTGGTACCGTTACCCGTAAAGGGATTGGCCTGCCAGTAGGCAGCGCGGCCATTAACCGTACTCCGCGTCAAACCATCGAGGCCGCCGTACGGGAAGCGATCGGCCCACTGAGGGGGGCACTGGTCGAGATTTTTGCTCCGGAAGGTATCGAACGCGCCCGCAAAACCTACAACGGTCGCTTAGGGATCCTCGGGGGGATTTCGATTATCGGCACTACCGGGATTGTCACCCCGATGTCGGAAGAGAGCTGGAAACGTTCGCTGGCGCTCGAACTGGAGATGAAGCGGGCGGCAGGGCAAGACCGGGTGATCCTGGTGCCGGGCAACCACGGAGAACGCTTCGTACGCGAGCAGTTGGGCCTGGACGGGCAGCAGGTGGTAACCATGAGTAATTTTGTCGGCTACATGCTGCAGGAAACGGTGCGGCTGGGATTTCGCCAGGTGTTGCTGGTTGGCCACCCAGGAAAGCTGATCAAGGTTGCGGCAGGGATCTTTCACACCCACAGCCATATTGCCGATGGGCGAATGGAAACTCTGATCGCCCATCTGGCACTGATGGGGGCTCCCGTTGAGCTGCTGCGGCAGGTGGAGCAATGCAATACCACGGAGGCGGCGTTGGAACTGATTAGCGAACAGGGTTGGCAGGGGGTGTTCCCGCGTATTGCACAACGCATATGCCAGCGGGTGCAGGAGATGCTGCGCTTTAGCACCCATCCCCCCGGCTGCGACGCTATCCTGTTCTCGTTTGACCAACAGATCCTGGGTTGTAACCGGCCATTGCAGGAGATTGTGGAGGCGATGCGATGATCACCGTGGTGGGCGTCGGCCCCGGCGAGAGCCACTTCCTGACGTTAGAGGCGCAGGCGGTTATTGCCGCCGCCGAGGTGCTGGTGGCGGGCGCTCGTCATCTGGATACCTTCGCGACTTCACAGCATAAAACCCGGCGTCTGGATGCCGATCTGGCCGGACTGCTGGCCTGGCTACGTCAATCAATGGCGCAGCGGCACATCGTGGTGCTGGCCTCTGGCGATCCGCTGCTGTACGGCATCGGCAAGTGGCTGGCTGCGCATTTCTCCCCCGCCGAGCTGCGCATTATTCCCGGGATCAGCGCCATCCAGTATCTGTGCGCGCAAATCCCCTTGGACATGAACGATATCTATCTCACCAGCAGCCATGGCCGTACGCCGGATTTTGACTGGCTGTTGCAGCACGACAAGGTGGCGATGGTGACAGACGCCATCATCGGGCCGCGAGCTATCGCAGAGGCCATCTTGCAGCGCGGTTTGACGCGCCGCCTGATTATCGGTGAAAACCTCTCGCTGCCCACGGAACGCATTTATTGCCTGCAGCCCGAGGCGGTGGCGCAGCGCTATGACATCAACGCAGTGGTGATCCTCAATGAAAGATGACGTTTTTTTACGTGGCCTGCGGGTGCCAATGACCAAAGAAGCGGTACGGCTATTGGCGTTGGAACGGTTGGAGCTGGCCAACGCGCGGCACCTGATCGACATCGGCGCTGGCACCGGCAGTGTTGCCTTGGAGGCGGCGCTGCGTTTCCCGGCTTTGCAGGTCACCGCAATTGAACGTAACCCGGCGGCGTTGGAGCTGATTGCGGAAAACCGCCAGCGGCTGGGGTGTGAAAACGTCACCGTGGTGGCCGGAACGGCTCCTATGGCTCTGGAGGCCAAGGCCGATGCCGTGTTTATCGGTGGCAGCGGTGGGCAACTGACGGAGCTAATCGATTGGGCGTTGGCGCGCTTGCATCCCGGTGGCCGCCTGGTACTGACGTTTATCTTACTCAACAACCTCAGCGAGGCGCTGGCCTGCCTGCAAACACGCGGTGTGTCGGCGATAGCCGGGGAACAGATCCTGTACTCGGCCCTGACGCCGTTGGGCAGCGGCCACTACTTCAAACCCAACAATCCGACCTATCTCATTTCTTGCTACAAGGAAGGTAACGATGTCTGAACAACCCCAGTGGGACACGCAGAAAGTCTGGTTTGTCGGCGCGGGGCCGGGGGATCGTGAATTGATCACCCTGAAGGGTTACCGGCTGCTGCAACAGGCTCAGGTGGTGATCTACGCTGGCTCGCTGATTAATACCGAGCTGCTGGAGTATTGCCAACCCCAGGCCGAACTGCACGACAGCGCGGGGCTGACGCTGGAGCAAATTATCGCGCTGATGGTGGACGGCGTTCGCGCTGGCAAGCTGGTGGTCCGGCTGCAAACCGGCGACCTCTCGCTGTACGGCTCGATTCGTGAACAGGGCGAGGTGCTGGGGGAGCAGGGCATTGGTTTTGTTTCGGTGCCGGGCGTGAGCGCCTTCCTTGGCGCAGCTGCCCAATTGGGGGTGGAATATACCGTTCCCGAGGTGGCGCAAAGCCTGATCATCACCCGTATTGCAGGGCGTACGCCGATGCCGCCGCTGGAGCAGTTGGCCTCCTTTGCCGCCCACCAGACCTCGATGGCGATTTTCCTTTCCGTGCAGGAAATGGATCGGGTGGTGGAACAACTGCTCGCCGGTGGCTATCCCCCACAGACACCGGTTGCGGTGGTCTATAAGGCTACCTGGAAAGAAAGCCAAACGGTGCGTGGCACGCTGACGGATATTGCCCAGCAGGTACGCGATGCCGCCATCCGCAAAACGGCGCTGATCCTGGTAGGTGCTTTTCTGGGGGAGGAATACCACTATTCCCGCCTCTACGATGCAGGGTTCAGCCATGAATATCGCCAAGCCTGAATCCATCGCGGTTTTTTGCCTGACGCCGAACGGTGTGCGCTTGGCGCAACGTTTGCAGGCGCAACTGCCACTCAGCTGTTTTACCAGCGAGAAGCTGCTGGCCCCCGGCTTTATACCGTTTAACGGCAGCTTTGGTGCGACGCTGCGTGAAGCGTTCAGCCGCTATTCGGCGCTGGTAGTGATCGGTTCGACGGGCCTGACGGTGCGGGTGATCGCCCCGCTGATCCAGGACAAGCTGACCGATCCGGCGGTGGTGGTGATCGACGAACGTGGGCAGCATGCGATCAGCCTGCTGTCTGGTCACGTGGGCGGGGCGAATGCCCTGACGCTGAGGCTGGCGGGGCTGTTGGGGGCCGATCCGGTGATCACCACTGCCACCGATGTCAATCAGATGGCCGCGCTGGATACGCTGGCGGCGCAGTTAGACGCCGAGATGTCGGATTTTCGCCTGGCGGTGAAAACCGTTAATCAGCTGCTGGTGAGTGGGCAGCGGGTCGGACTATGGTGGGATGAACCTTTGCGCGATGAGCAGGCGCGTTGCGATACCCGGGGGTTTGTCGCGGCTACCGAGCTGGGGGCGCTGCCAGAGCTGGATGCGTTGGTCTGTGTCAGCCTGCGCGATCGCTTACCTGAGCTACCGCTGCCGGTATACAAGCTGGTGCCGCGTCGGGTGGTGGTGGGCATCGGTTGCCGCCGGGGAACCTCGTTGGCGCTGCTGAATCAGCTTTTGGAACGGCAGTTGGCCGCCAATGATTTCGACCCTTTGGCGCTGCGGGCGATCGGCAGCGTCATGCTGAAAAAGGACGAACCCGCCTTGCAGCAGCTGGCGCAAGAGCGGCGGGTACCCTTCGAACTGTTCAGTAGCGACGAGCTGCGCCAGCACGAACGGCGTTTTCCTGCCTCCGAGTTTGTGCGCGCCACGGTCGGTGTCGGTAGCGTTTCACAGCCGGTGGCCTGGCTGATGAGCGCAGGAAAACTGGTTGGTGACACCCTGCGTGAGCAAGGGATCACCATGACATTGGGAGTGTCACATTGATGTTAAGCGTAATCGGCATTGGGCCGGGCAGTGAAACGATGATGACCCAGGACGCCATTGAGGCGATCCGTGAAGCAGAGATCATCGTTGGATACAAAACCTATACCCATCTGGTGAAGTCCCTGACCGGGGATAAACAGGTGATCAAAACCGGTATGTGCAAGGAGATTGAACGTTGTCAGACGGCGATCGATCTGGCTCTGGCTGGCCATAAGGTCGCCTTGATCAGCAGCGGTGATGCCGGGATCTACGGCATGGCCGGGCTAGTGCTGGAGCTGGTAGGCCAGCAGCAACTGGATCTGGAGGTGAAACTGGTGGCGGGGATCACGGCGAGCATCGCTGCGGCCTCTTTGCTGGGGGCACCGCTGATGCATGATTTCTGCCATATCAGCCTGAGCGATCTGCTGACCCCATGGCCGGTGATCGAAAAGCGCATTATTGCCGCCGCGCAGGCCGACTTTGTGATCTGCTTCTACAACCCACGCAGCCGTGGCCGGGAAGGGCATCTGGCCCGCGCCTTCGAACTGATGAAACCGCATAAGTCCCTCGCTACTCCGGTTGGCGTGGTGAAAGCGGCGGGGCGTAAAAAACAGGAGAAATGGCTGACGACGCTCGGTGAGATGGACTTCACTCCGGTAGATATGACCAGCCTGGTGATCGTGGGCAACCATACCACCTATTGCCGCAACGGGCTGATGATCACCCCAAGAGGCTATGCCCTGTGATCCATATTTTCGGCGGTACCAGCGATGCCCGCGCAATCTGCCAACTGCTCGATGAAGCGGGGGAGCGCTATAGCCTGTCGGTGGCCAGTGAGGCAGGGCGGCAACTGGCGGGCAACATTCTCGGCGCGGTGGTGGTCGGGCGCATGGATAGCGACGAGATCGCAAACTATTTGCAACGGCACGCTATCCGCTGGGTGATCGATGCTTCTCATCCCTACGCAACGGCGTTGAGCGAGAACGTGCTGGCGGCCTGCCATCGGCAAGGCGTGCGGCTGACCCGCTACCAACGGCCCAGCGAAATCGATCGGTTATCCCATCCGTTATTGCACAAGGTTGATGATGTTGCCCAGGCCTGCCGATTGGCCCAAACCCTGGGGCCGAGGGTGCTGTTGACCACCGGCAGCAAACAGTTGGCGGATTACCGGCATGGGTTGCCAGAAAAAGTGCTGCTGGTGCGGGTGTTGCCCACCGCCGAGGTGCTGGCGCAGTGCGAAGCGCTGGGCCTGGGCGTGGACAACATTATCGCTCTGCGCGGCCCGTTCAGCGCGCAGTTCAATCGTGCGCTGTATGAGTTTTGCCAGCCGGACGTGGTGATCACCAAAGAGTCCGGGAATGAAGGCGGTTATCTGCAAAAGGTCGAACCGAGCCTGGCTTTGAACATTCCCTGCATTGTCGTGCGCCGTCCGCAGCCGTTGGCAAGTGAAGGCTGGGGCGAACAGGTCAATTCGCTACAAGCCTTCGCCCAGCGGCTGTCTGGCTGGCAACAATCACAAGGAGAAACAGAATGAAGAAAGCGCTGTTGGTGATCAGTTTTGGCACCAGTTACGAGAGTACCCGGCAAAAAAATATCGAAGCCTGTGAACAGCGGTTGGCCGCCAGCAATGGCGACCGCGACCTGTTTCGCGCCTTTACCTCTGAAATGATTATCCGCAAGCTGCGTCAACGCGATGATTTGTCGATCGACAATCCGCAACAGGCATTGTGTCGTTTGGCGGCTGAAGGCTATCAGGATGTCGCCATCCAATCGCTGCACATTATTAACGGCGATGAGTATGAAAAAGTGGCGAGCCAGGTGCGCGCCTGCGGTCACCTGTTCCAGCGGTTGGTGCTGGGCAAGCCGTTGCTCACCGGCTATGAAGACTATCAACAACTGCTGCTGGCGTTACGCGGGCAGATGCCGCCGCTGGCCGCCGACGAGCGCGTAGTGTTTATGGGGCACGGGGCCAGCCATCACTCGTTTTCTGCCTATGCCTGCCTTGACCATCTGATGACGGAGCAGAACTTTCCGGCCTTGGTGGGGGCGGTTGAAAGCTATCCGGAAGTGGACGGGGTGATTGCCCGTTTGCAGCAACAGCGGGTACGCAAGGTGCATCTGATGCCGCTGATGCTGGTGGCTGGCGATCATGCCATCAATGATATGGCCTCGGATGAGCCGGATTCCTGGAACTCGCAAATTACGGCGGCCGGCATCGAGACCCAAAGCTGGCTGCAAGGATTAGGCGAGAATCCGTTGATCCGCCAGATGTTTGCCGATCATCTTGCCGCGGCGCTGCGCCAGAGTGAGCTGGAGGTGGTGGAATGAGCGGAAAACTGTATGCCATGGGCGTTGGCCCTGGGGCCAGCGATCTGATCACCGTGCGCGCCGCCCGGCTGCTGGGGACGCTGGATGTTTTGTATGCTCCAGCCGGTCGTAAAGGGGGAGATAGCCTGGCGTTATCGATCGTGCGGGAATATCTGCTGCCGCACACCGAGATCCGCACCTGCCACTTCCCGATGAGCGCCAATGACAGTGAAAAAAAGGCAGTGTGGGATGACATCGCCCAACAGCTTGAGGCGGAGGTTGCGCAAGGGAAGCGGGTGGGATTTATCACCCTGGGCGACGCCATGTTATTCAGCACCTGGGTGTTTCTGCTGGCGCGTCTTGGCCGCCCGGAATGGCTGGAGATTGTACCGGGCGTCACCTCGTTTGCGGCGATTGCTGCCCGTGCGGCGTTGCCATTAGCCATGGAATCGCAGTCGTTGGCCGTGATGTCTTGTACTGCGCCAGAGGCCGAGCTGGAACAGGCTTTGCTGACGCACGACAGCGTGGTGTTGATGAAGGTGTATGGCCGTCTGCCGCTGGTGCAGTCGCTGCTGGCTCGCCTGAATCTGTTCGAGCACGCGGTGCTGATGGCGGAGGCTTCCTTGCCTGGGGAACAGTGCTGGCGGCGGCTGGATCAGGTTGCTGCCGATCTGCCGTTACCCTATTTCTCTACCGTGATAGTGAACAAACATTGGCTCACGAAGGAGTAACAGATGGAAACACAAACCGGGAAGCTCTCGCTGCTGGGGTTGGCATTCGCGCTGCTGATGATGGCGCTGCCACAAGACGCGTTTGCCATGCATATCATGGAAGGTTTTTTACCGCCGCTCTGGGCGATGGCCTGGTGGCTGCTGTTTTTACCCTGCCTGTATGTCGGCATACGGCGGCTGAAGCAGATCGTCAGCGACGACAGCAACCAGAAGGTGTTACTGGCGCTGTGCGCGGCGTTTATCTTTGTGCTTTCGGCGCTGAAGATCCCTTCGGTTACCGGTAGCTGCTCCCACCCAACCGGCGTCGGGCTGGCGGTGATCCTGTTCGGCCCCGGCGTCGTGGCGGTGCTGGGGGCGATTGTACTGCTGTTCCAGGCGCTGTTGCTGGCCCACGGTGGCTTGACTACGCTGGGCGCTAACGGTATGTCGATGGCGGTGATTGGTCCGGTGGTGGGCTATCTGGTGTGGCAACTGGCGTGCAAATCCGGGGTGCGGCGGGACGTGGCCGTCTTCCTGTGTGCGACCATTGCCGATCTGGCCACCTATTTTGTGACCTCGATCCAACTGGGAATGGCCTTCCCGGACCCACAGTTTGGCGTCTTCGGCTCCAGCGTGAAATTTATGGGGGTGTTCTGCCTGACACAGATCCCGATCGCCATTGCCGAAGGGCTGTTGACGGTAATGATCTATGACCAGTTAACCAAACGCCGGATCATACCGGCAGCGGGGCATTGAGATGAAAAAGACCCTAATCCTGTTGGCGATGGTGATCGCCCTGGTTATCCTGCCGTTCTTTATCGACCACGGCGGCGAGTATGGCGGCTCCGACGGCGAGGCCGAAGCCCTGATCCAGCAAACCGCCCCGGAGTATACGCCGTGGTTTACGCCGCTGTATGAACCCGCCAGCGGTGAGATCGAGAGCCTGCTGTTCACCCTGCAAGGCTCGTTGGGGACGGCGGTGATCTTCTATATTTTGGGCTACTATCGGGGTAAACGCCGTGAGCCTGCTGGGGATTGATCGGCTTAGCGAACAAAGCCGCTGGCGACAACGGGAGCCGATGGTAAAACTGCGGCTCTACGGCCTGTTTTTACTGTTGGCCATGGTGTTGCCGCCGCTCTATCAGGCGCTGTTGTTGCTGACCATAGCGGTATCGACCTGTTACCTGCTGCGCATTGGCCCGCTGCGTTATTTGCGCTGGCTGGCGATCCCGCTGTCGTTTCTGCTGATCGGCGTACTGACCATTATGGTTTCGCTAGCCCGCCAGCCGGATAGTCTGTGGTGGGGAGTGCAACTGGGAAACTGGTGGTTCGGCATCGACAGGCTCGGGTTACAGACCGCCAATCAGACACTATGGCGCAGCCTGGCGGCCTTGGCTGCCACCTTCTGGTTTATGTTGAACACGCCCTTTCCTCAACTGATCCAACTGCTGAAACGTTGCCATGTGCCACGGCTGCTGACCGAACAGATCCTGCTGACCTGGCGGTTTATCTTTATCTTTGCCGAAGAGGCGGCGGCGATCCATCGCGCCCAGTCGCTGCGTTTTGGTTATATCTCGCTGGCGAGCAGCTATCGCTCGACGGCACTGCTGGTGAGCATGTTGTTTACCCGCGTGATGATCCGCTATCAGCAAATGGTGATTGCGCTGGATACCAAACTCTACCAAGGGGAATTCCACCTGTAATGCTGACTACCCGACAATTGTGCTTCAGCTATCAAGACGAAGCGGTGCTACAGGATCTGACTCTGGATTTTAGCCAGCATGCCGTAACCGGTCTGCTGGGGGCCAACGGCTGCGGTAAATCGACGCTGTTGATGAATTTGACCGGTATACTGCGTCCGCAGCAGGGCGCGGTGTTATGGCAAGGGGAGCCACTGCGCTACGACAAAGGCAGCCTGCGGGCACTGCGCCAACGGGTCGCCACCGTGTTTCAGGATCCGGAGCAGCAAATATTTTATACCGATATCGACAGCGATATCGCGTTCAGCCTGCATAATCTTGGCCTGGATAAGGCATTGATCGCCCAGCGGGTCGATCGGGCGCTGACGCTGGTGGATGCGCAGGGCTTTCGGCATAAAGCTATCCAACACTTAAGCCACGGCCAGAAAAAACGGGTGGCGATTGCCGGTGCGTTGGTGATGGAGGCGGATTACCTATTGCTGGATGAGCCCACCGCCGGGCTGGATCCCTCTGGCAGACAACAGATGATCGCCATTATCGAACGCATCGTGGCCGAGGGAAAACGGGTGATAATCTCCAGCCATGATATCGATTTGATTTATTCTATCTGCGATCACCTGTATGTGCTCTCCCACGGGCGGCTAGTCAGCTCAGGGGAGCCAGCCAAGGTGTTTATGCAACAGGAACAGATAGCGGCTGCCGGGTTGGTGCAACCCTGGTTGGTAAAATTACACGGTGAACTTGGCTTGCCGCTGTGCAGGACGGAACAACAACTGTTTGCGCGGCTCAGCCAGCGTGACGCGGAGAATAAGTGATGAAACGGTGTGTGATGGTGCAGGGAACCGCATCCGATGTGGGTAAAAGCGTGCTGGTTGCCGGCCTATGCCGGATCTTCATGCAGGATGGTTATCGCTGTGCGCCGTTCAAATCGCAGAATATGGCGCTCAACTCCGGCATTACCGCCCGTGGTGAAGAGATGGGCCGAGCGCAGATCTTTCAGGCCGAGGCCGCCGGTATTGCACCCGATGTGCGGATGAACCCGGTGCTGTTGAAACCGACCAGCGACTGCAAGGCGCAGGTGGTGCTGATGGGCAAAGTGGCCTGCAATATGGACGCGGTCAGCTATCACGAGTACAAGCCCCAGTTACAGCAACAAATTAGCGAGGTGTATCACGGTCTGGCCAGCGGTTATGACATCATGGTGCTGGAAGGGGCCGGTAGCCCGGCGGAAATCAACCTGCGCGATCGCGACATCGTCAATATGGGCATGGCGGCGATCGCCGATGCGCCAGTGCTGCTGGTGGCGGATATCGATCGCGGCGGGGTGTTTGCCGCTATTTACGGCACACTGGCCCTGCTGGAACCAGCAGAAAAAGCCCGGGTGAAAGGGGTGATCATCAATAAATTCCGTGGCGATGTCAGCCTGCTTTATTCGGGGCTGGAGCAGATCGAAGCCCTGACCGGTGTGCCGGTGCTGGGTGTGATGCCCTGGTTGAATATCGATCTGGAAGACGAGGATGGTGTGGCGTTGCAAAATGGCAAATATGCTCCGACAGGCAGCAGCCATGAGCTGGATATTGCGGTGCTGCAACTGCCCTATATGTCCAACTTTACCGATTTTAATGCCTTGGCGGCCCAGCCGGACGTAGGGCTGCGCTATGTTTCGCACCCGGCGGCGCTGGCCGGTGCCGATCTGATTATCCTGCCGGGCAGCAAAAACACCCTGGGGGATCTGCAGTGGCTACAGCGGAGCGGGTTGGCGGCGGCGTTACAGGATCAGCACCGGGCTGGAGTGCAGATCGTGGGTATTTGCGGCGGCTACCAGATGCTCGGCAAGCACATTGTTGATGGTGTGGAATCCGGTGTGGAACAGATGGCGGGTTTGGGATTGCTGGATGTCACCACTCGCTTCGCAGCGCAAAAAGTCACTACGCAGGTGACAGCGCAATGTGAGCCTGGGTTGCCCGGCCTCTGGTCCGGTTGTGGCGAACAGGACGTCGTTGGCTACGAAATCCATATGGGTACTACCCAGCTTGGCTCAGAGGCTACGTCTTTCGCCCGCCTTTCCCTGCGTAATGGCCAGCCAGACAGCACCTTTGACGGGGCAGTGAACCCCGCCGGTAACGTGCTGGGCAGCTATATTCATGGCCTATTCGACAGCGCGCCTTTTTGCCGTGCGCTGCTAAACCAGTTGCGCCTGCGTAAAGGGCTGGCGGTTTACGACGGCCCGGCTTTCGATTATGCCGATTACAAGCAGCAACAGTTTGATATCTTGGCCGATAAGATGCGAGAACATATTGATATGGAAAAGATTTACCGCTTGATGACCGAGCACCAGCCAACGGTGGCCCAATGATCCTGATCACCGGCGGGGCTCGCAGCGGCAAAAGTTCGCTGGCCGAAAGGTTGGCGAGCGGTGTCAGTGACCGGGTGTTGTATATCGCCACCTCGGTGGTCAGCGATGAGGAAATGGCCGAACGGGTCAAGCTGCATCGCCAGGCCCGCCCTGCGCATTGGCGTACCTGGGAAGGGAGCCAGCAGCTGGCCAGTGTGATCGACCAACAGGCGGCGGCAGGAGATGCGGTCATCCTGGAGTGTATTACCACGCTGATCGCCAACCTGATGTTTGACCTGACCGGGGAGACGCCGGTGGAAAGCATCGACTTTGCCGCGGTTGAAACGGCAATCCAACGGCAGATCGATGATCTGTTGGCCGCCTGCGCCCGCAGCCCGGCGGCGATCTATCTGGTCACCAACGAGCTGGGAATGGGCATCGTGCCGGAAAACCGTTTGGCACGACACTTCCGTGATATAGCCGGGCGTATTAACCAGCGTTTGGCCGCCGCCGCCGAGTCGGTGCTGTTGGTGATTTCTGGTATTGAGGTCAAGATAAAATGAGTTTGCGACTGTTTTGGGCCACCCTGCAATTGATGACGCGTATCCCGCTGCCCACCGGTTGGACACAGGGATTATCGATGGATAATTATCAGCGTGGCATCGTCGGCTTCCCCTTGATTGGCCTGATCGTTGGTGCAATCGGTGGTGCCGTCTTTACCCTGTTGGCCCCCTGGTGTGGGGTGCCTCTGGCGGCATTGGGCTACGTGCTGGCGTTGGCTTTGGTAACCGGAGCCTTCCACCTCGACGGATTGGCCGATACCTGTGACGGTGTGTTCTCGGCCCGCACGCGGGAGAGAATGCTGGAGATCATGCGCGATAGCCGCCTTGGCACCAATGGTGGGCTGGCGCTGCTCTTTATCGTCGTGGCCAAGGTGTTGGTGATCAGCGAACTGGCACTGCGCGGAGTGCCGATGTTGGCCACGCTGGCGGCAGCAGGAGTGGTTTGCCGGAGCCTGGTGGTATTGATGATGTATCGCCAGCCCTATGCCCGTGAGGGTAACGGGCTGGGGAACCTTTATATTGGCAAGATCAGCGGCGGACAAACGCTGTTCACCCTGGCGCTGGGGGCCGCTTTGGTCGCCCTGTTGGGGCGTGGGCAAGGGTTGTTTGCGTTTGGCTGTGCGCTGATCGCCGTGCTGTTACTGCGGTCCTATCTGCGCCGCCGTCTGGGTGGGCAAACCGGTGACACCCTGGGCGCGGCGATAGAAATTGCCGAGCTGGTTTTCTTGCTGGCACTGCTGTGAGTGGGCGTTATGCGGCTATTTTTGGTACGACACGGGCAAACGGCGGCGAATCGACAGGGCGTATTTTGCGGCATGACCGACTTGCCGTTGACCGAGCAAGGTGAGCAGCAGGCACGGCAGGTCGCACAATGGTTGGCCGAGGTGCCTTTTACGCAGGTTATCAGCAGTGAGTTATTACGCGCCCGGCATACCGCCGAGATCGTGCTCGGGCAGCGGGAACTGGCGATCCAATCCGACGGCGGTTTTAACGAAATGAATTTTGGTGACTGGGAAATGCGCCATCACCAGGATTTGCAGCGGGAGGAGAGTGCTGCCTGGGCCGATTGGGTAGCGGATTGGCAACTAGCCTGCCCACCCGCGGGGGAGTCTTTTCCACTATTTTCACAGCGGATCAGCCAACAGGCCCAACGTCTGCTGGACGAACGGAGCGACGGCGATCGTCTGCTGGTGGCGCACCAAGGCTCTCTGAGCCTACTGTTGGCCGGGCTGCTAAAGCTGCCTGCCGCCGGGATGTGGCATTTCCCGTTTACCCAGGGAGCCTACAGCGTGCTGGAACTCAACCAGGGGTTTGTCACGCTAAAAGTATTTAACAGCCAGGCTCATTGGCAGCCTGCAAGCAGAGAATAAAGTTATGCAAACATTGTCATCGTTAATCGATCTGATTAAGCCGTTGGACGCGGCTGCCATGCAACAGGCAGCAACAAAGATTGATGGCCTGCTTAAGCCACCGGGCAGCCTTGGCCGCCTGGAACAGTTGGCGACCCAGTTGGCCGGGATGCGCGGTTTTAGCGGGATGGCCGCCAGCCGCAAGCAAATAATCGTCATGATGGCCGATCACGGAGTTTATGCCGAAGGGGTGGCAGTGTCACCGCGTGAAGTGACGGTGATCCAGGCGCTGAATATGGTGAAAGGGAATACCGGTGTCTGTGTATTGGCCGCCAATGCCGGTGCCGAGGTGAAGCTGGTGGATGTTGGCATCGATAGCGAACCCTTGCCGGGCCTGATCAACATGAAAGTCGCACGCGGCAGCGGCAACATTGCTCGCGGGGCGGCAATGACGCGTCAGCAGGCGGAGGAGTTACTGCTGGCCACGGCTCAACTGACGCTGGAACAGGCGACGCTTGGGGTGAAGCTGTTTGGCGTCGGGGAGTTGGGGATGGCCAATACTACGCCAGCCGCGGCGTTAGTCAGCGTCTTTACCGGCCGCGATCCGCAAGAAGTGGTTGGTATTGGTGCCAATTTCCCCAGCGATCGTTTGCACCACAAGGTGGAAGTGGTGCGTCGGGCGATTGAGAAAAACCAGCCGGATGCCCAAGACGCGCTAGACGTATTGGCCAAGCTGGGGGGATACGATCTGGTGGGAATGGCTGGTGTGATGCTGGGAGCCGCGGCCGCTGGCCTGCCGGTGATCCTCGATGGTTTTCTCTCTTATGCCTCTGCGCTGGCGGTCTGCGGCATTGCACCTCTGGCGCGTGATTATCTGCTGCCATCGCATTTCTCTGCGGAGAAGGGCGCGGCTGCGGCTCTTGAGCACTTGCAATTGGCTCCTTATCTGCATCTGGATATGCGGCTGGGTGAAGGCAGCGGTGCCGCCATCGCCATGCATATCGTAGATGCGGCCTGCGTGATGTTTAATCAGATGGGGTCGTTGGCGGACAGTAATATCGTAATTCCCGGTAGCGCGACCTGACCGGTTGATTAACTGAGCGAGCGCAGAATACTGCGCCCGCTGGTTTCGCGTTCTTGGAACTATGCGGTTTGCAGGCTGGTTGTCCGGCCAAACAGGCGTTTGAACAACCAGTAAATCACGCTGGCTGCCAGCAGTGAGTTAATGGTTGGCACGCCCCATTCCGTCACCAGGCCGATCACGCTACCGACGATGCTGGCGATAATCGCTGCCCAACCGATTAGCGGCGTTTCCTGCGGCAGTTGACCAAGCTGGCGGCTGGCGTCCAGAGCCTCTCGGTGGCTGCGCAGCAGGAAATAGTCCACCAGCATGACGCCGAGGATCGGTGGGAATACCACGCCCAGCACGGTCAGAAAATCTACAAACCGATCCAGAATACCCAGCACCGATAGCAGGGTGCCCAACAGACCGATAATCACCGTGGTTGCGGTGTATTTCAGCTTTTTGCCGGTAATCCCTTCAACCGCATTCACCACGCCCAAGGACGACGAATAGAGGTTCAGATCGTTAACACGCAGGGTGGAGAACACCACCACCAACAAACCGATACCGCCCGCACTCTGGGCCATGATCGTCACCACGTCTGCGGTGCCGAGCGTTTTGGCGATAAAAATCGCCAGGCCGTTAACCACGAATTCACCGGCAATAATGGTCAGCAGCGTAATGCCAAACACGTGGCGCTTGTTTTTGGAGTAACGGGTCAGGTCTGGGGTCATCAGGCTGGCAACAATGGCACCGCCGACCACGATGGTGATGCCCGCGCTGATGGTTAACGCTTCCCCCATCGGGGCCAGCAGAATGGCCTCATGCAGTTTCTGCCCAGAGAGGACGTGGTAGGAAATAAAGAACACCAGCAGGATAAACAGCGGCACCGCGATGCGTGCGGTGATGCGCAGCGCTTTAAAACCAAAAGCGACCAGCACCGTCAAAAACAGGCCCGATAGTGAGGCGGCCAGTGGGAAGCCCAGGCGATCGCCCAAGGCGAAGTTAAGCGATTTGGCAAAGATGGCGTTCTGAATGCCAAACCAGCCCAACAGGCTGACGGCCACCACCAGGCCGATAAGCACCGAACCTATGCGGCCAAAGCCACACCAGCGAGCCAGCAGGCTGCCGGAGATACCTTCTCTCATCCCGGCCAAACCCAGCCCGAACGTCACGACCCCGAAGATCAGGCTACCGATAAAGATGGCGATAAAGGCACTGGTCAGGGTCATTGAGTTGCCTAACACGGCACCCAACATAAACTGGTCCAAGGCCGTTAGCATACCCATATGCACGATGGCGACGCTGAGGAAGGAGACCCTTTTATCCTGCGGTACCCGGCTCAATGGGTAGTCTTCAATTTTAATCACGATAATCTCTCGTTAACTTAACGTTTAAATAAATTGGATGCCTTTTTCTATCAGGCGTACTGGAATGTAGCTGTCCAAGTTCACCAGTTTGCAATACTCTTCGAACTGTTGGAGCGTATGCACGTCGGCTTTTTGGTAGATGTTGTAGATTCTATTTTCTATGGTTTTATTGCTGACGTCATATAACCTGGCAATCTCTTTGTTGGTGTAGCGTTGCAGCATCAAAAATATGATATCCAGTTCCGACTGGGTAAAGGTCTGGATGCTGACTTCGGTGGTTAATATGCTGGGTTTTTGCTGGTTGATATATTTTAGCGGTGAAAAACTGTCCAGCGGACGGGCGTTCCACATGGTGCCAACCAGTTGTTCCTTGTCATTATAAATAGGCAATTTTTCGCTGATAAAGGGGACCAGGCTGTCGCTGCCGTACCAGAAGTGCGTCTCGATGACGGCTACGCGATCCCGCGTCCCTTCGGTTTTCCTATCGTGTTCTTGCAAGTCGGGGGCGAACTCTGCCCAATCGGCGGGAAATTCGCCATCAAGCTTGCCCGCAATATCGAAATTGAGAGGTGTGTTGGTATAAAGATAGGCTGCCTTATTCATATAAATATGGCGTGAGGATAAATCTTTAATGCCCCAAGGCTCATTTAAATGTTCCATCATGGTGATGAGACCTTTTAAATATAATTCATTGCTCTGCCAAAATGAATCCATTTGAACCTCTCAGTTTCAGCGCTATCCGATGTTCTTCGCTAAATAGATGCGGGTATGGCGATGTGCATAGCCTGCTAAATTGCCATAAGGCTGGTACCCCAGTTTTTCGTAAAACGCCTGTGCCTGAAAACTGAAGGTATCGACATAGGCCATATGGCAACCGCGCTTGACGGCTTCCTGTTCCGCCCGCAGCATCAGGTCACGGCCATAGCCATTTTTGCGATGCTCGTCACTCACCCACAGGTACTGGACTTCTAACCCACCCCACCAGGTTTTGGCGACCAGACCGGCCACAATCTGCCCGCGATCGTCGGTGACGGTCAGGAATAACGGATGAATATCTACCGTATCAAACTGATTGTTGTGCGCCCAGAGGCTGTCAATCACGAACTCTTCGTCCTGCGGATCTGGAGTGTCCGTTACGTTAATCTTCATGGTCAATTTTTCCTTTTCATGCTAATAATTCAAATGTTCATTAAGGTACCTGTATTGATTAGCCTTAGTTAACATTTATTGTCAATGATTACAAGGGTGTTTTTCACCTGTATTCCTGGTGGTAAAAAATGGGTATGTTGTTGGCAAGAGAAGGGAATAATCGACCTTTCTCAAGAGTATACCAAATAGAAAATATTGTGCTTCACCAGGGATACGCCCTTTAGGGCAGAGGGTAGTGACTAGAGCAAGCTAACTTGCCAACAGCATTATACCTCACTGAACATGTAGTAAGATTTACCATCACCTCGCAGTAATGCATTGCGCAAAGTAGCGGATTAAACCCCGCTACTTTGCCGCAAAATCCGTGCTGTTATCGTATAATTACCTGTTAAGCACCGCGTTTCGTTGTGCTCCTCGCTTCAAGTGGCACCACTGAGGTATTATGGCTGGCTGACCGATTTCGCGGTCAGTTCGCAACAGGTGAGAAAGTATTGATGGCATTATGAAAACACGTAAGCCTCGCCGCCCACATGGGAGGTGGATCTATTACATTCTGCACGAAGATATTCTGTGGCCATGCCCGGTCAAATGGGAGTGGGAAGAGAATTTCGAGGCTTGGTTGCCTTTTTACTACTCACCCACCCTGGAGTTTGTGGCAGGCGATCCGGCGAAAGCCGTCAAGGTGACGAAACTCCAAACGCCCGGTTTGCAGCCGAAACGCCTGGAGTACGCTTGATTCGGGTGTGCCCGAGGTTTATTCAACCATTCCCTGAATACCGATACTCGCCAGGCTATGCAATCCGGTCTGAAACCCCCCATCCCCAACAATGCACAACCGCTCTTCTGGCGGAACTTAATTGAGCAAATCGTGAACGGTACGGCGCACATAGTGGGTCATTTGTGCCAGGTCTTCGGGCGCAACCGGGCCACCGCCAGCCAGGACGACCTGTTGTTCGATCTGAGTGATCTCTTGCTCAACCCGGTTGGCGATTTGCACCTTGACGATCTTGTCTACCGATGACAGCAGTACCTTCAATACCACTTTCAGCGCAATGTTTTCGCAGAATGAATCGTAGGAGTGGGCTGTTAGCGGCGCTTCTACCGCCGGCGGTGGCATGCGTGGGGCCATAGCCTTGAAACTGTCTACATTTTCAATAATAAGATCCATGTCTCTTATTAGTTCATCAAAATCTTTAGACACTGACTTATTTCCCTTTGCAGTACGCAAAAAATAGAACGCCTGGCTTTGGTTGGCTGACAGGCGGACACAGCTTGAATCGACCGGACGTTCAACGGGTGAGCGGTAGGTTGAGCGGCATTTTAACCCTGCTCGGGTTCCGCAAACAAGATAGGGATGGCTGATGGTTCGTCTTCTATCTATAAACCCTGGTGATGATTATTGGCTGCACATACAAAGTGTATTGCCGCACAGCAGGGGGGATGTGATAAAAAATGCGCAGGGTATTCAGATAAACGCTTAGAGCACAATCCGACAAGCGCCGCACAGGCTAAACTTGAGGGGCAGACATTCACGCAGGGAGGAGATATGGAACCCGAACGTGGCATTAAGCGAGTGATACTTTCTGATGGCGCTATCAAACATGTGGTGGTGGAAGACGCCATGGGCAATGAGCGCTCCCTGGCCGCCAAAGATTACATTTCTGAGGGGATACAGCCGCCGTTGGAAACGCTGCCGGAAGCCCCGGCCCAGGAAGAGTAAAAAGATCCAGAAGGTTTGGTTGCCAGCCCTCGACACCAGGCGGTGAGCTCTACGGCCAATCCGGCACGATGTTGCCGATTACTTGCCTTTTCCTCATACTGGCAGAAATTGTGCATGCTATTGTACCCAGTATGAAGGGCAAGTCAGTGTCAACGCTTAAGAAAAACTCTACTCCCACGCTGTTTTTGAAGATCAAACCCCAGGAAGCCGTGCTGGTCCTTATCACCATGCTCTGGGGGGGCACCTTTTTGGCCGTGCATCAGGCGATGCTGGTCAGTGGGCCATTCTTTTTTGTCGGACTACGCTTTGGTACCGCGACGTTGGCGCTGGTGCTGTTCTCTCTGCGTTCGCTGCGGGGGATGACCTGGTACGAAATCAAGGCCGGGGTATTTATCGGCACCTCAATCATGCTCGGCTATGGCCTGCAAACCATGGGGCTGCAAACCATCACCAGCAGTCAGTCGGCGTTTATTACTGCCATGTACGTGCCGATTGTACCGTTATTGCAGTGGCTGGTCCTTGGCCGTATGCCGGGGATCATGTCCTGGATTGGCATTCTGCTGGCCTTCATCGGGCTGATGCTGTTGAGCGGGCCAAGCAGTTCCAGCCTGGCATTCAGCGGCGGTGAATTCCTGACGTTGGTCAGTGCGCTGGCGATCGCCATTGAGGTGATTTTGATTGGTGCTTTTGCGGGCAAGGTCAACGTGCGGCGGGTGACCATTGTGCAGCTGGCTACTGCGTCGTTGTTATCGTTTTTGATGATGGCTCCAACCGGGGAGTCGGTTCCTGCGTTTTCCAACTATCTGCTTTACAGCGCGATAGGGCTGGGGATAGCCAGTGCGCTGATCCAACTGACGATGAACTGGGCACAACGCAGCGTTTCACCTACCCGTGCCACGGTGATTTATGCCGGTGAACCGGTATGGGCTGGGATTGTCGGCCGTATCGCTGGCGAGCGTTTGCCTGGGTTGGCGCTGATTGGTGCAGGATTGATTGTGCTGGGGGTGATTGTCAGTGAGTTGCGAATTCGGCGTAAACCGAAGCCAGCAGAGTTGACGTAGGAGGCTATATACTGTGCCTGTAAAAACGCCGCGTGGAAACGCGGCGTTGTAATTACTGGCTCAGGCCGCCTTTTTACGGCGGGCAAACTGATAGCCGATCCCCAGAATGATAAACCACAGCGGCGTGACGACCAGCGCCTGGCGTGTGTCCTCGCGCAGTGTCAGCAGCACCAGCACGAATGCGAAGAACGCCATACATACCCAGCACATCAACTTACCGGCAGGCATCTTGTAGATCGATTTCTGGTGCAGTGCCGGGCGTTTTTTACGGTAGACCAGATATGAGCACAGAATGATGGTCCAGACGAACATGAACAGAATGGCTGACACGGTAGTGACCAGCGTGAATACGGTCATGACGTTCGGGATCAGATAGATCAGCACCACGCCGCCCAGCAGACAGATACAGGAGAAGGTCAGGCCGTTCGCCGGTACCGCACGTTTGGACAGGTTGGCAAAGGATTTAGGCGCATCGCCTTCCTGTGCCAGGCCGAACAGCATACGGCTGGTGGAGAACACGCCGCTGTTGGCGGAGGAGGCAGCAGAGGTCAATACCACGAAGTTGATCACGCTGGCTGCGGCTGGCAGACCAATCAGCACGAACAGCTCGACGAACGGGCTCTTATCGGCCACCACAGAGTTCCAAGGCGTTACCGACATGATCACGATCAGCGCGAAGACGTAGAACATGATGATGCGGATCGGGATGGAGTTGATGGCGCGTGGCAGTACTTTTTCCGGATCTTTGGTTTCGGCCGCGGTGGTTCCCACCAGCTCGATACCCACAAAGGCAAACACCGCAATCTGGAAGCCGGCAAAGAAGCCGCTAATGCCTTTCGGGAACATGCCGCCGTCATTCCACAAGTGGGAGAAGGAGGCCACGCTGCCGGTTGGGGATTCGAAGTGCATTGCCACCATGACCAGACCGGCGATGATCAGGCCCACAATCGCGACGATTTTGATCATCGCAAACCAGAACTCCATCTCACCGAACATTTTTACCGTTGCCAGGTTCAGACTGAGCAGCAGCAACACGCACAGTAAAGAGGCAATCCACTGGGAGAGGTCGGGGAACCAGAACTGCGCGTAGGCGGTAATGGCCACCACATCGGCAATGCCGGTTACCACCCAACAGAACCAGTAAGTCCAACCGGTGAAGAACCCTGCCCAGGGGCCGAGCAGATCGGCGGCAAAGTCGCTGAAAGATTTGTACTGCAGGTTGGAGAGCAACAGCTCGCCCATTGCGCGCATCACGAAGAACAGCATAAAGCCGATGATCATGTACACGAAGATAATGGAAGGCCCAGCCAGGCTGATGGTCTTACCGGAACCCATAAACAAACCTGTACCAATGGCACCGCCGATAGCGATCAACTGGATATGTCGGTTTGAGAGGTTTCGCCTTAGGTGATCTTCCGATCCGGGCGTGGCGTCCACTGCTATTTTAGAATGATCTACCATCGTATGCTGTCCTGTTTTTACCTGTCATGAGTGGAATGGCGAGCTCTGAAGTGGCTCTTTTTTATTTGTATTAGCCGGTTTTTCCGACAAAAGTTAAGGTAACTCAATATCACCACCTTTGTGCAACATATTTACAACATAATAGGGTGGGATAAAAGCCGATTATTCTTTACTCAGGGGAGGCAAATCGGACGTCTAGGGGGCGGAAGATTACTCTTTACCGCGGCAAATGAACAGTGTTGGTAGTGGTTATCTTATTGATTAAACAAGAGCTTATAAAATTCGCATGAAAAAAACTAATGTCAGGAGGCGATTGAACTCATCCTGATAGCTGCCTGTGCCTAGGGGGCAGCAATGGGGGTTTTTGCGCGGGGAGCAGTTGAGTTCTAATCAGTTTATTGCTGCAACTGGCGTGGCTTGGCAGAGGCTCACCGGGCTTGTGACGCACATTTGGTTGGTTTTGCGGCTCAAATCACAAAAGTATAAATCATTGGTTGAGTATAAGGTGGCCAAAAGGTCGGGTAGCCGTCGGGAACACCTGTTGATCACAAAAGCATCATAAATAGATACTCGCCCCCATGGGCCAGCGGTAAGCTGTGTTCATCACGGTAATCCAGAGAGGGGATTGAATATGTACAAGACCATTTTAGTACCGGTAGATCTTGCAGAAGACGTATTGACTGAACATGCGCTCGAACACGTGGTGTATCTGGCCAAGATGTCTGGGGCCAAGGTGCATTTCTTCCATGCCTTGCCGGATGCTTCGGCGTTTGTGACCGCCTATTCGTTTGGCATCAAAGAGTTTGAGAATCAGGCTGAAGTGAAGGCGGTGGAGGGGTTGAAGAAGCTCATGGCGGAGATCGACCTGCCATTGGAGCGTCTTTCTTATACCATTAGCTTCGGTTCGCCACGTGACGAAGTGTTGCAACTTGCCGAGGAAATCGCAGCCGATCTGATCGTGATCGGTTCCCGCCGCCCCAGTGTCAAAACCTACCTGCTCGGTTCGAATGCGGCCGCCATTGTCCGCCACGCCAAGATCTCGGTGATGGTAGTCAGATAACCAGTAGTTAGCGTACTCATCAAACCCGGCCCGCATCTTGCGGGCCAATTACCCTAAACAACGGTGCCTGCCAGCATGTATATGGAGATACCTGCGTGAAAGGGGAGTTAATTCCTAGATGATAGGACTATTTATTCGCGACGCGAACAATAATGGGGTAATAAAATTCCCACAATATTATTAATGTTTAAATGGGATTAATCCTATTGCTGTTTATTAAACTGATGAGCAATACGTTAGAATAAATGTTGGTTAAGGCAATGACGCAAATTTTCTGTTACGAAACTTGTCATTCAACCGTTAGAGGGCGTGGCCTTCATTGACGCCGCCAAGCCGTAATCAGACCCCAAACGGAGCCTGATTACGCATGGATTATTGGCGGTAGGCGTGCTTGATCTGCTGAATACTGTTCTTGAAGATTTCAGCCTGAGCCGGATCATCCACTTGAGCGACAAAGCGTTCCAGATTGATGATCACTTTACCGGCATCAGCCTGGCCAATTGCCTTTAATATCAACGTCAAAGTCGCTTTGAGGCAGGCAACTTCGGTGGCCAGCACTTGCGGGTCTGCAGACGTAGTGAAGTCAACGTTGCTCATTTTATCTCCTGAGTTTTAAGGCATAAGCCTGAAGTGAAATGTGAAATCTGGTTTGATGCACAACAGCCGGCTGCCGCTCACCCAGGCGGACTCCGTGCCTCATTTAGGGGGCGGAGTATATCACAGCATCGACGGTTCGTATCATGTGAAGCCGTCGCGGAGGGAGGAGGGAGGATGCCCGGGAGGGTAGGCTTGGCGGGCATTTTTTTCGGCTAGTGGTGTAAATTCTTTCCGTACTCATTTATAGTTAGCTCTGAGCTGTGTGCTCTCAGACAGCGTGAATTCATAAAGTAATACGGGCTTAATTCGAGGTGATGAATAACAATTTTATCTCCAAACTATTGACATTTGGGTCAGATATTTTCTTTTGAAATCTCACCTTTTTCGCCGCCAACAAAGGTTATGTATTCTGAATAAGGGTTTCCCTACAGCGGTTTGTACGTGATTAAAAATGGCGTTTTTTTTGTTATTTTTTTGTAATTCATATGGTTACGAGTGATAATTGGCATGGGCTTATTATCTGGTTTTGGGAAAACAGCGATTAATTTTGCCGCCAGATGGCGTAAAATGGCGTATCATAGTGGTAATGTATTGAGCCTAATAGGCTTGGTGGTTTTTTATCCGCCAACGAGTGGATTTATCGTAACAAAGGTGGCGCAGGGGTCGACAAACCTGGCCATAGTTAACCGAGAGTAAGTATTAATCTGTATTCATTCTTTGCTGAAAACCAAGTAATATCTGTTTAGATGACAGAGGCTGATTGATTGCGTTACTCCCTTATTTTGGAGAATTTTCCTTGATTAGCGTTCTTCTTGTTGATGACCACGAACTGGTGCGCGCAGGGATACGACGCATTCTTGAAGATATCAAAGGCATTAAAGTTGTTGGTGAAGCACAGTGCGGTGAAGATGCCGTAAAATGGTGCCGCAGCAACTCTGCCGATATCGTTTTGATGGATATGAATATGCCTGGTATTGGGGGGCTGGAAGCTACCCGTAAGATTGTGCGTTACACGCCCGATATTAAGGTCATCATGTTGACTATTCATACTGAGAACCCGTTGCCTGCCAAGGTGATGCAGGCGGGTGCGGCTGGCTATCTGAGCAAAGGCGCTGCACCGCAAGAGGTGATTAACGCGATTCGTTCGGTACATGCCGGCCAGCGTTACATCGCTTCGGACATCGCGCAGCAAATGGCATTAAGCCAGTTGGAGCCGCAGGCGGAAAACCCGTTCAGCACCCTGTCTGAGCGTGAATTACAAATTATGTTGATGATCACTAAAGGGAAGAAAGTGAATGAGATCTCAGAACAGTTGAATCTCAGCCCTAAAACAGTGAATAGTTATCGTTATCGTATGTTCACCAAGCTGAATATCAGCGGGGATGTTGAATTGACCCATCTGGCGATCAGACACGGGCTGTTCAACGCGGAGACATTGTTAAGCAGTGAATGATTGTTTTGATGCACCGGCATTTCTTAAAACCGTAACCAGTCAGCCAGGCGTCTATCGCATGTATGATCTGACGGGGACGGTGATCTATGTGGGTAAAGCCAAGGACCTGAAAAAACGTCTCGCGAGCTATTTTCGCACTCAGGTCAGTAGCCGCAAGACGGAAACGCTAGTCAAAAATATCGCACAAATTGACGTTACCGTTACCCATACGGAAACCGAGGCGTTACTGCTGGAACATAATTATATCAAGCTGTATCAACCCCGATATAATGTTCTGTTGCGCGACGATAAATCCTATCCGCTGATTTTTTTGAGTGCCGATAGCCATCCACGGCTAACGGTACACCGTGGTGCCAAGCATGCCAAAGGTGAATACTTTGGCCCGTTCCCCAACTCTTACGCCGTGCGTGAAACGCTGGCACTGCTGCAAAAACTGTTCCCCGTGCGTCAATGCGATAACAGCGTCTACCGTAATCGCTCCCGGCCTTGCCTGCAGTATCAGATTGGCCGCTGTCTGGGGCCATGCGTTGCCGGTTTGGTGAGTGAGGAAGATTACCGCCAGCAAGTAGATTATGTGCGCCTGTTTTTGTCCGGTAAGGATCAGCAGGTATTGCACCAGTTGATTGCGCGCATGGAAAACGCCAGCAAACAGCTCAATTTTGAAGAAGCTGCGCGCATTCGCGATCAGATCCAGGCGGTACGGCGGGTGACGGAAAAGCAGTTTGTCTCAGGAGACAGCGACGATCTGGACGTGATCGGCGTGGCTTTCGATGCGGGTATGGCCTGCGTACACGTGCTGTTTATTCGCCAGGGCAAGGTGTTAGGCAGCCGCAGCTACTTCCCGAAAGTCCCGGGTGGTACAGAACTGAGTGAAGTGGTGCAAACCTTCGTGGGCCAGTTCTATTTACAAGGCAGCCAGGCGCGCACCTTGCCAGCCGAGATCCTGCTGGACTTTACGTTACCGGAAAAAGATCTGCTGGCTAGCTCGTTAAGCGAACTGGCTGGCCGCAAGATCCAGATCCAGAGCAAGCCGCGTGGTGACCGTGCCCGCTACTTGAAGCTGGCGCGTACCAACGCCTCCACGGCGCTGGTCACCAAGCTTTCTCAGCAATCGACTATCCATCAGCGGCTGGCGGAACTGGCGAAAACGCTGAACCTGACCGAAATAAAGCGGATGGAGTGTTTCGATATCAGCCATACGATGGGGGAGCAGACCGTTGCTTCCTGCGTAGTGTTCGACAGCAACGGTCCATTGCGCTCGGAGTATCGGCGCTACAATATTACCGGTATCACGCCGGGCGATGACTATGCCGCCATGGCGCAGGTGCTGAAACGGCGCTATGGTAAGGCTCTGGAAGAGAGCAAGATCCCGGATGTCATCTTTATTGATGGTGGGAAAGGGCAACTGGGTATGGCGATTGACGTGTTCAATTCGCTGGATGTGACCTGGGACAAGCACAAACCGTTGCTGATCGGCATTGCCAAAGGCAGCGATCGCAAAGCCGGGCTGGAGACGTTGTTCTTCGTCCCTGAGGGGGAGGGGATTTCACTGCCTTCGGACTCACCGGCACTGCACGTGATCCAGCATATTCGTGATGACTCACACAACCATGCGATCACCGGCCATCGCCAGAAACGGGCGAAAGTCAAAAACACCAGCGCCTTGGAACTGATCGACGGCGTTGGGCCAAAACGGCGTCAGGTGCTGTTGAAGTATATGGGTGGACTTCAACCATTATTGAACGCCAGCGTTGAGGAAATTGCAAAAGTGCCGGGTATTTCACAAGCATTGGCAGAAAAGATCTACAATGCATTGAAACACTGAGGGCAATGTAGCAACATACTCTTAATTTCCACTCCAGCCAGATAGTTACCAGCATTATGCAATTGAATATACCGACTTGGCTTACCCTGTTCCGCGTAGTTCTGATCCCATTCTTCGTACTGGCGTTTTATCTGCCGTTCGTCTGGGCACCGATGCTCTGTGCGGTCATTTTTGTGTTTGCTGCTGTAACCGATTGGTTTGACGGCTTTTTAGCTCGTCGCTGGAAGCAGACAACCCGCTTTGGTGCGTTCCTCGACCCGGTTGCCGATAAGGTGATGGTGGCGGTGGCCCTGGTGCTGGTAGCGGAGCATTATCATACCTGGTGGATCACTCTACCTGCGGCAACCATGATCGCCCGCGAGATCATTATCTCGTCGTTGCGCGAATGGATGGCGGAAATCGGCAAGCGCAGCAGCGTGGCGGTTTCGTGGATTGGCAAGGTGAAAACCATGGCGCAGATGATGTCATTGGTTGGCCTGCTGTGGCGGCCAGAGCGTACGGTGGAGTATCTGTCGTTCGGCTTGCTGTACATTGCCGCCGTGCTGACCTTCTGGTCCATGTTCCAATATTTGAACGCGGCACGCCGCGATTTGCTGGAACCTTGATCGAAGCGATGTAAAAATCGGCAAACGAACCCGGTGAGACAACAATTTTATTGACTCATCACGCCAGATAAGTAGAATGCATCGCATCGGACGGCAGCGGTGAGTTGCCAAAAGATTTAAAAAAATCAGCAAGTTCTGATTAATGCGGGAATAGCTCAGTTGGTAGAGCACGACCTTGCCAAGGTCGGGGTCGCGAGTTCGAGTCTCGTTTCCCGCTCCAAATTTAGTAAAGCTGGTGATTACGAGCTTTAGCCTGCAAAGGCAAACAGAATTAAGGCGCGTTAACAAAGCGGTTATGTAGCGGATTGCAAATCCGTCTAGTCCGGTTCGACTCCGGAACGCGCCTCCAATTTTCCCGAGCCCGGGTGGTGAAATCGGTAGACACAAGGGATTTAAAATCCCTCGGCTTATGGCTGTGCGGGTTCAAGTCCCGCCCCGGGTACCAGGAAAATAAACGTAGAATAATCAAAGCAATATGTAGTAATGTCATACCGCCGAGAGGCGGTTTTTTTTGCCTGGAATCCGTTTGTCGGCTAAAGATAGCGCAACTATTACCCTTTATTTGGCGTTAATCACTCCTTTGCTGCCTGCATCATTATCCACCCAGACATCTTCCCCCTTGAGTCGACGGTCTCCTTGAATGGTATAAGTGATGGTGCCATTCCTGAACACCAGCGCGCCATCAGATTTCTTTGCTTTGACCTGCTTACCGTTGACCAAGACATGATCCTTGGCATCGATACGGATTGTCGCTATCGTGGCACCCGTCTGCGGGAATATGGCAACCCACTCACCGGTATAGGGGCCGGCACGGGTGTCGGCAGCGGAGGCGGCTCCAAAACCGGCCCTGGCATTCTCGGCCTTGGTTTTGTGAATGTCACAGCCTTGGGCCTCGGTCACTTGGGTGCAGCCAGATCGCTCAAGCTGCTGGGCAAATTTTGCGTTGATAGCGTGGGCCGGGGCGATGCTTACCAGGGTAAGTGCCAGCATAAAAGCGGCATTTTTTGACATTGTAGTTCCTCTAAAAGTGGGCCGAGCCTATCGCCACGGTAACGGACTGGGCATTTCGTGGCTGAGGGGATTATACATATCAATGGGCATGTCTAAATCTAGCACTCAACAGCCCTTAACGCGATTCGACAAGCAACGAGGCATTTTCTCATGCGGTGTCGAATTCAATCACGGAACGCTATGTTTTCTCTATCATCGATTTATAAATTGAATGGATTCAGCCCGATTTCGTTGCCAGCGGCAACTGCTATGCTACAAGAATCGGCTATTCAATCAGGAGATGACGATGGAATTTGAAATAGAGATTATTAATCCGGCGAAACATCCAGAGCTAGCGGCCCAGCAGGTGGTTATCGAGTTGATCCGCGCTGGGAAGATTGACAACGCCTTTAATGGCGCAAAAGCGTTAAATACTTACCAAAATCTGGTGGAAAAGTATAAGGCATTAGCTGCTGAGCCAGGTGGCGTTCAGGCAAAGGACAATGCTATAGAGCCTCCTGTCTCGGAGGTTAAGGTGGTTACAACGCCAAGTAAAACTGCAGCGGTTGCAGGCAAAGCAAAAAACAATGCTGCCAAGTCTCCCGCAGTGGTAAAAGCGAGAACCAAGGTATCGGCTCCGGTGGTTAAAGAGTCAATCGTTACTGCAGAAATCGTCGCCAAGCCAAAGAAAGCCAAACCAAACACGACTACTGCCAAGAAAAAATAACCCTTCTATGCGCGGAGGCTCCCGTTTCCGCGCAACTTTAGTGAAACGCTGAAAGGTAATAAGCGTGCATTCTTTGCGATCTGCAATCTCGGCCCCAAAAAGTCTGGTTTCGACAACAGCTTCCACACCTATTCTGAGGAGCCGCAATGAGCAGATGCTGCAAGGCGGTTACGCTATGGCTCTTACTGAATAGAACTTGAAATCATCCAAGGGTAGACAAAGGTGTCGCACAGTTTTTGAACTCAACCCAATATTTTTTTGAATCAGGGTGGAGAATTCAACAGTGTTCCGCAGTACTATTGCTTTGCAGTTTACCAATGATGGCACTGGCATCATTGGCTTGACGGGGATGTAGCCGATAGGTAAACAATATTACCGGTGCCAACATTTTTTAGCTTTTTTTGAAGGGATTTCTTAATGCTTGACCGCGATTTTGAACACCTCACAACACTGCTAGATCTCTTTTTTGAACGTGAGGATATTCGTCAGAAATTAAATATCATTGATCAGTACGATATCTCTGGCTGGGAAGTTTGGATGCAGATTGAGTTTGCTAATCTGCTAACGTCAACGAGCCATGAATGGTGGCGTGAACAGACTCTCTACTGCGATCTGCGTAAAAAACCAGAGCGCAGAACGGTCCGCCCTGATTTCCTGCTGCGTAAAAAAGGGTGGGCGCAAGAGAGTTATATCGCACTGGAAATGAAACAGAATATTGACTCAACCAGCTGCATTAAAAATATGATTGCAGACTTGGTAAAAACCGCCAAAATCAAAAGCTCACAACTCGAACTACGTAGCTTCTGGACCCTCGGGATCACGCGAAAGATTGAAAAAGATCGACTTGATTATCTTATTGATAAATATTTGGATGATAAATACTACTTGACGAAATCGCGTAAGAAGCATGTCTTGCTGAAAGAAATAGATAAAACGCCATTTTGTTATATTGTAATTTGATCATTTCTTTTGGAGAATTTCACCGACCGACTGGGTACTGCGAGATGCAGTACCCTTGCGCTACGTCAAAGAACGAGGCCGCTGACAAAAACGTAACCGGCTTGTCATGTAGGAGTGCTGCATGTTGCACCCATTGAGAGTAATAAAAAGGCCAGAGTCGTTACGCAAACGAGCTCTGGCCTACATCGACTAACGGTGGATTAATCCAGTTTTGGATGCTGGTCGATCAGCGTTTGCTTTTTCTGCTCCAAATCGGCGATTTGCTGGCTGATATCTTCCACTTTCTGCTCGATATTATCGTAAGTTTCCTGCAGCAGTTCTTTGGCTTCCGTGCGGTCAGAGGCGGCAGGTGCAGCACCGCGCAGCGGCTTGTTGGCCGTCTCTTTCATATACAGGCCGGTAACCAGACCAATCGCTGCCACCACCATCAGATAGTAGGCTGGCATATACAGGTTACCGGTGGATTCGACCAGCCAGGCGATCAGCGTCGGCGTGGCACCCGCAATCAGTACCGAGATATTGAATGCAATGGCCAATGCGCTATAGCGGATGTGGGTAGGGAACATAGCAGGCAGTATTGACGCCATCACCCCGATAAAGGCGTTGAGCAGCACGGCCAGGATCAGCAGGCCAACAAAAATCAGGCCAATCACGTTACTGTTAATCAGGATGAAGCTGGGGATGGCCAGCAGCAACAGGCCAATGCTGCCGCCGATGATAAATGGCTTACGGCCAATACGGTCGCTGGTCAGGCCCACCAACGGCTGAACGAACAGCATCCCGAGCATGATGGCAATGATAATCAGCACGCCGTGGTCTTCGGAATAGTGCAGGTTATGCGACAGGTAGCTTGGCATGTAGGTCAACAGCATGTAGTAGGTCACGTTGGTCGAGATCACGATACCTACGCATACCAGCAGGCTTCTCCAGTGTTTGGTGGCGATCTCTTTGAACGAGGTTTTCGGCGGGTTTTGGATCGCCTCACGGTCGTTCTGTTCCATTTTGTCCATATGCTGCTGGAACGCTGGCGTTTCTTCCAGGGCATGGCGCAAATACAGGCCAATCACCCCTAGCGGTGCTGCCAGGAAGAACGGAATACGCCAGCCCCAGTCGAGGAAGTTAGCCTCACCCACGATGCTGGAGATGAGTACGACCACACCCGCCCCTAATACGAAGCCGGCGATGGAACCAAAGTCGAGCCAGCTGCCCATAAATCCGCGCTTACGGTCTGGTGAATACTCGGCCACAAAGATGGCTGCGCCAGAATACTCCCCACCGACGGAGAAGCCCTGTGCCAGTTTGGCCAGCAACAGCAGGATAGGGGCCCAGATGCCAATCGAGGCGTGGGACGGGATCAGGCCGATACAGAAGGTACTGATCGCCATAATAATGATAGTGATGGATAACACTTTCTGGCGGCCGAATTTATCGCCCATGGCGCCAAAGAAGACGCCACCCAAAGGACGTACCAGGAAAGGAACCGAGAAGGTGGCCAGAGCGGCGATCATCTGCACGCCAGGCGAGGCGCCAGGGAAGAACACCTGGCCCAGTGCGTAGGCGACAAAGCCGTAAACACCGAAGTCAAACCATTCCATGGCGTTGCCTAATGCGGCGGCGGTAATGGCTTTCTTTAACTTGCTGTCATCAATAATAGTGATGTCATTAATCTGTAGTGGTTTATGCTTTTTTTTTCTTAGCTTCATAAATCATCCCATGCAAAATTGATCGTCGGCGAGTTCGTCGGCCCGCTCATTTTTATTGGTCAAGATATCAGTCAGGCTAATGTCACCTCTGTTTTGAAGATTGTCCTCGTGGTTTTTTCTGAGAGTCTTATCACAATAAATAGGGTTTTAAACAAAAAATGTCATCCTTAGGATTAGTTTTTCTTGTCATATAGCTTAGCGTTATCTGGGGTTTGAATCAAACCGAGTAAAAAATGCTATGTTTTTCAGTGGCTTTCGCAGCAGGATTGTCTGACGGATGGGGCGATTTTCATCAATAAAGGGTGTTGAAAAGTGTTCAGCATGTCTCCGAACACCTGTCTACGATGTCGCCGAAAAGTACAGGGATGATACAGCGTTAAGGCCCCCTCACAGATACAAGCGCAGGGGGCGCTGCTAGCAGGTCGTCCGGTTAAGGCTTGCCGTCATAGCCATCCCAGTAAGTGGCGATAGCATTTTCGAGCAGGATCTCGCGCTGTTTTTTCGGCGAGTCAGCGCTGTAGGAGCGATTGTAAACCATCGTTTTTTGCTCCGACTCAGAAAAAAGTCAGGATGGCGGATCTCATCCACCCGTTTCTGCGCCTGTTCGCGCGTCAAACGGGATCGAGCGGTAATGTTTCGATGGCATGTGATGCTCTTTGTTATAGCTATTTTAAGGCTCCAGAGGATGTCCCGTTATTCTATCCCAGTAGCAACATATTGAAACCCATCGTGATAGCGCAACCCTTGCTACACTTATTACAGGCAGCGTTGCCCGGTTAGTGGAGGTGGATATGTCTGATACCGAACTGCTTCAAGTGCTTTTGCAGCGTATAGAAGTATTGGAAGCCCGTGAACAGGCACTCACTGCTGCCTCCAATGCCTACCAGGCGATCATCACCACCCTATTGGGTAATATGGATAAAACAGCGCGCGACAAGGTGATCACGATGATCGATCAGGCACATGAAATCGCCTATGTGCGTGCCGCTCAGCGCTGTAACGAACCGCAGAAACGTAAAATCAAGCAGGCGGATGATGTGGCACAACGTATGTTTATGGTTGCGCAGGGGCAGGGAAGGGCATCACAATCACGCTGATCCGAGCTATAACAGTTTGCGGCGAATAATGCAGGAATTGATCTACCTCAATAAACTGTCATTGTGCTAGTTTGGGCTGAGATTGGTGATAGTCACGATGCGCTGAAGCATTAAGGTATGGCGATGGATACGATTAAGAACATCCTGGTTGCAGAGATAGAACAGATTAACCGGCGGGAAGGGCGTGACGGCAAACCGCGTTTCAACAGCGAGTTTGCACGTACCCACCGTTGGCTGTGTTTTGCCATGTTCGCTGGCTATTTTGCGGTGATCGCAGTGATGTACCCGGTGCCCTATATGGGGCTGTATTCGTTCCTGGGTTTTACTGCCTTTGTGCTGTTTATGTTTGCCATGCTGCTGATTGAAATCAAACCGGTTTACCGCTTTGAGGACATTGGCGTGTTGGATCTGCGAGTTTGTTACAATGGGGAATGGTACTTTACGCGCGCACTGTCGCCGCAGGCCATCCAGGCGCTGTTGAACGAACCTGCGGTGAGTTCGGTGTTGAAAACCCGTATGCAGGAAATCATCGCCAACAAGGGCGAGATTGATTTCTATGACGTATACGATCTGGCCTATGCCAAAAGGTTAGCCACCCCGTCTGCACAGCAGGCCGTACTGAGCTGAATAGGTTGCGCCGGTGTCGATGTTGGCTATAATAGTCATTGGTTATGAGACTATTCTTAGGAAATAGCGATGAGTGATGATATTTTTGATTTTGACATTGATGACGAATTAGCCAAAGCGGAAAAAAATGCGGCACAGAAGGCCAGGGAAATTCCTGAAATTCTTGAGGATGAAGAAGACTGCGAAGGCTGTAAAATCTAATCGAATTACCAAAAAAACCGCTGCGGCGGTTTTTTTATGCTCACCCGCCGATATTGCCTCAATCCAGCACAAAACCCCAGATCAACAGCCCGGCCACGGTGACGAGGCACAGGGCAGAAACGGTCAGCAGTACCTTTCCCAGTAAGTCTTTCTCTTGTTGTTTTTGCATCAGGTTACATCATCCAAGTAGTATTCGATGGACCAAATCGGCGATACCCAAATCCAGTAAGACAACGCTCCAAGCGATGACGTTCAAGGCTGAAAAGAACTTCGTTTTGCTGCTCAAGATCTTATCCGGGGCTTGATGTGCCGCAAACGGCCCACCTCAACGCTGAGGTGGGCATGAATGACAGTCATTAAGAGTTTTACGGGCCGGATTAGTTCCCGCAACGGAGTGGTTAATGGCGATTAACGGGTTAATCGGTAACGATCTTGACGCCTATTTTACTGATTTGATTAGCATCCATCTCCGCGATCGTCCAGGTCAAACCATCCCATTCCACCTGGTCCCCCACCACGGCTTCCCCCCCGATTAACCGGGTGACGAACTGGCCGAGCGTTTGCTGATCGTCCACGCCATCTTGCAGATTCAGACCGTAGACCTGAGAGATATCACTCAGGCGCGCATCGGATTGCAGAATGAAATCACCGAAGAACCGCTCATCGAGCGTAACCGTAGGCGCTTGGCTGAACAGCTTACCCAACGCAGGCAGATCGTGTTCATGGCCAATAACGCACAGGGTATCACCTGCCAGCAAGCGGGTGCTGCCGCTCGGGTGTAACAGTTCTTTGCCACGGAACAGCGCGGCAATGTGCGTTCCCGGTGGCATCTTGAGTTCGCGCAGCGCCGCGCCAACGCACCAGTTTTCTGCGCTTAGCTGATAGACAAACTGCTCCCATTGGTTTTCCTGATGAACATCCAGCCCCACGCGGGAAATCGGGGCCAATGCCGGTGGCACCACCACCTTGGCCTTTTTGGCGGCAAAGGACAGCGAAGTACCCTGCAACAGCAGTGAAACCAACACCACAAAGAACGCGACGTTAAAGAACAGATTGGCATTGGGTAGCCCGGCCATCATCGGGAACACCGCCAGGATCACCGGCACTGCGCCGCGTAATCCCACCCAGGAGATAAACAGGCGTTCGCGCAGGTTGAAGTTGCGAAACGGCAGCAGGCCGATAAATACTGAAATCGGGCGGGCAAACAGGATCATCCACAGCGAGAGCAGCAGGGCAGGGATGGCGATAGGTAACAGGTCGTGCGGGTTAAGCAACAGGCCCAGCACCAGGAACATGCCGATCTGGCTCAGCCAGGCCAGGCCGTCGAAGGTTTGCACAATGCCGTGGTAGTTACGGATTGGGCGGTTACCCAGCAGCAGGCCGCACAGATAGACCGCCAGAATACCGCTGCCATCCAGAGCGGTGGTCAGCGCAAAGATCAAGATGCCGCCGCTCACGGCCAGCAGCGGATACAGCCCTTCCGCCAGCTTGATGTGATTGATTAGCGTCATCAGTAACCAGCCGCCGCCCAGGCCGAGCACGATGCCCATACCGAACTGCTGTAATAGATGGACGATGAACATCCAGCTTAGCGAGGTTTCACCTGCGGAGATCATGGCAATCAGGGTGATGGTTAAAAACACCGCCATCGGGTCGTTGCTGCCTGACTCGATTTCCAGCGTCGCGCTGACACGCTCGTTCAGCCCTTTTCCGCCCAACAGTGAAAACACCGCTGCCGCATCGGTCGATCCGATAATGGCGCCGATCAGCAGCCCCTGGATCAAATCGAGGTTAAACAGCCAGGCGGCGGCCAGGCCCGTCAGACCGGCGGTGATCAATACGCCGACGGTGGCCAGTGACAATGCTGGCCACAGTGCGACACGGAAGGAGCTGACGCGGGTACGCATACCGCCGTCGAGCAGGATCACTGCCAGAGCCAGGTTACTGACCAGATAGGCGACAGGATAGTTGTCGAAGGCGATGCCACCGGGGCCGTCAACACCGGCCAGCATGCCTATCGCCAGGAAGATCACCAAAATGGGAATACCCAGGCGTGAAGAGAAAGAACTGAGCAGAATACTTGCTCCCACCAACACGGCACCGATGATGAACAAGCTATTGATCGTGCTGGCATCCAAAATAATGTTCTCCTGCGAGTTGAGCTGAAAGGGTGGGGCGCCAAAGCATAGACACCACGTCATAATAGCCTGTTTTTCCTGTGCAACGCCAAGGCTGATTGCCAAAAAATAATGCCATTATGGCTACTTGTCGTAAAATTTGCTGAAAAGAGAGGTGAAATGTGGGTATTGCGGCTTTTATGCCTATTTATCAGCTGATTGAGGAGGGTTGGAAACAGATTATTGATGAAAAACCATTAACCCCCCGGCAGGAGGCTTAATGGTTTGCAGGCAGGAGGTTAGTGATCGAGTGATTGCAGGGCACGCTTGATTAATTCGGTTGCCAGTTTCCTTTCTGCTTCGGAGATCCCGTCCAGGTTGAGGCTGGAAAGCTCGGTTACCAACACACTGCGATCTTTGCCACTGATGGAAGAATCCAGTGCAGACAGCAGTCTGCCCAAGATTTTCAGTAGTGTGGCGTTTTCTGCTACGGCTTCGGCTGCCGCGGTCGGTTTATCGGTCATTAAAAATCCTCTCTGTCGTGACGGAAGGGAAATGTTACCGGCGCACGCGATGGTGATGCGCCATCCCTTAGGGTTCGTGAGCCCAATCGCTACCGTAAGGCAGGGATGTGGATTTTTTCTTATGCACTGTAGTTATAACAACTCACCGCAATATGCTCCAGTACAACTTTGCATCAACGAGTCACGATCGGTTGAGTAATAGGTGCGCTGACCACCAGCTCACCCAGGGGGAGTGATAATTATAGCCAAGCGAGCGCGGCATGCCGCGCCCCTACACGGAGGACCATATTGAGGCGTGTCATGTGGCAGGGCGCTGCAAACAACGCCCGTGCACGGGAGGTTAGGCTTTGCCAGAGAACAGGAAGCGTAACAGCGGGATGCGCTTGTGCAACTCATATAACAGGAAGGCGCAGGCAAAGACGAACACCAGACCCAGCAGGAAACCCAGCAGATTATTATCGATCAGCGGGGTCACAAAGGCCCCGTATATCAGCGTCAGCGGATGGTGAACCAGATAGATAAACAGTGAAGCGTTGACCAGATAGGTAATGCGAGGCGAATGGAAATCGAGCAGCGCATGGCCAAATGCGAACACCACGTTGGCCATCAGGACCCCGAGCACGGCTTTGATCGTGATTTCCAGTTCAAATCCAAAGCTGCTGTGCGCCAGCAGTTTCTGGTTGAGCATGTAGGCTACCAACAGCAGCAGCGAGCCCAGGACAGCTGGCCATGAGGGCTTGAGGAACACCGCTTTCAGCCATGGGTACTTAAACGCGTAGGCCCCCACAATGAAGAACGGCAGGTAGAACAGGGTTTCCATCACCACAAAGTTGAACAGGCCATTAGACAGTAAATACGGGGCGGTGATTAAAATAATGCGATGAAACACGCCGTATATAAAGGCATACAATAAAAACCACAATGAGATATTGCTGAGATTGGTCATTTTATTTATTGGCCACGGTACCGCTGACGTTTTTATCGCCTTAATTTTTTTAAACAGATAAAAGCAGGCACAGGTCAATAAGCATAAGGTTAATAAAAACCACAGATGGGAAACCAGCTCCCAAACCGCCACGTTTATTTTTTGATAGAGGGTAAAGGTATCCCAGCCGGTTAATTTATCAGTGTAGTTCTTGAGTAAAAAAAACTGTGGCAGGGTAATCAATGGGATAGAACTCAACAGCGGAATGGCAACCCGCTCCAGGCGGACCTTCAACCAGCGCTGGCTGTCATAGCGTTCGTACAGCATGTAGGAGAAGTAGCCGGAGATAATGAAGAACACCTGCATGCGAAAGGCGTGAATAAAGTCGTTGAGCACCGTCAGCGAAACCGACGGGGTCGCACTGTTCACCGCCCACGAGTGGCTGGAGTAAATCAGAGAAAGATGAAAAGGAATGCCCAGCAGCATCAAATAGGCCCGGATCGAATCCAGGAAAAACTCGCGCTGGTTAGTGCTGTTAGTCATAGGTTACCGCTGGTGGTTGCATCTGGGGAAGTGTAAACCCGCTTAATAACTCGGCAATGGGGTAATCGCAAACTCAAACCCTACTATAGCGACCGACATTTTTCCATAGCGTCTTGGAGCACGGCTTGCTACGCTGCACAACTGCTTAAACTCGAAGCCGTAAACATCAGCACACGTTTATCATGTTGTCGGCGAGCTGAATAATCCATTAATATGGATTTTGAATATTTTGAGCACACGAATAGGGGGGGATGTGCTAGTAAATCTATTATCAAAAAAACCACGCGCCACGAGCGTACGTTGGTTAGGTGCTACCGTTTTGTGCACGTTGTTGAGTTCGCAGGCATGGGCTTTTTCTATCGACGATGTGGCCAAACAGGCACAGGCTCTGGCAGGAAAAGGCTTTGAAGCCCCGAAGAGCAACCTTCCTTCTCAGTTCCGTGAACTGAAGTTCGCGGACTATCAGCAGATCCAGTTCAATCACGACAAAGCCGTGTGGAGTAAGCTGAAAACCCCTTTCAAGCTTGAGTTCTACCATCAAGGAATGTACTTCGACACGCCGGTCACCATCAACGAGGTCACGGCCAGCTCCGTCAAAGAGATCAAATACAGCCCGGACTTTTTCGACTTTGGTTCCGTCAAACACGATCCCGATTCGGTGAAGAAACTGGGTTTCGCCGGCTTTAAAGTACTCTATCCGGTCAACAGAGCGGATAAGAACGACGAAATCATGAGCATGCTGGGTGCCAGCTATTTCCGCGTGGTGGGTAAAGGGCAGGTTTATGGGCTTTCTGCCCGTGGGTTGGCTATCGATACCGCCTTGCCATCTGGCGAAGAATTCCCGCGTTTCCGTGAGTTCTGGATCGAACGTCCTAAGCAGGGCGACAAGCATCTGGTGATTTATGCCTTGCTGGATTCTCCACGAGCCACCGGCGCCTACCGTTTTGTGGTTTACCCCGGCCGCGATACCACGGTAGATGTCCAGTCCAAAGTGTTCCTGCGCGACAAAGTGGGCAAGCTGGGTATGGCGCCGTTGACCAGTATGTTCCTGTTCGGGCCGAGCCAACCTTCACCAACGCTGAACTACCGCCCGGCGCTGCACGACTCCAATGGTCTGTCGATCCATGCCGGTAACGGCGAGTGGATCTGGCGTCCGCTGAACAATCCCAAGCACCTGTCGGTCAGCACTTACAGCATCGAAAACCCGAAAGGCTTTGGTCTGCTACAGCGTGGTCGCGATTTCCGTGACTACCAGGACCTGGACGATCGTTACGACCTGCGTCCGAGCGCTTGGGTTGAGCCGCGTGGCGATTGGGGCAAGGGCAAGGTTGAACTGGTAGAGATCCCAACCGCGGATGAAACCAACGATAACATCGTGGCGTTCTGGACGCCGGACGTGTTGCCAGATGCAAAAACGCCGCTGGCTTTGAACTACCGCCTGTACTTCACCCGCGACGAAGAGAAGCTGCATTCACAGGATATCGCTTACGTGGGTAAAACCATGCGTTCAACCGGTGATGTGAAGCAGTCAAACCTGATCCGCGAGCCGGATGGCAGCGTGGCGTTCCTGGTTGACTTCGTCGGCCCGGCACTGAAAGCGCTGGATGCCAATACGCCGGTGGCTTCTCAGATCAGCATTGGTGACAACGGTGAGATGGTGGAAAACAGCGTCCGCTATAATCCGGTAACCAAAGGCTGGCGTTTGACGGTACGTTTGAAAGTGAAAGACGAGAAACAACCGGTAGAAATGCGTGCTGCGTTGGTCAACGGTGACAAGACCCTGTCGGAAACCTGGAGCTATCAGCTACCTGCCAATGAATAAGTCTACTGAAACTGCCCAGGAATATCTTGCGGCAATGCCCCTGACCGATGAGCAGTCAGGGGCGCTCAAACAACACGTGATGGCGGGCGATAGCCCGGCACTGGAGGCTTTGCATCGTCAGATGGGGGCCTCTGATGTCAATGTGGCGTCGCTGTCAGCCGATGACATTGCCCTGGCCTCGGTCAAGGCGCGTATTGGCCAGGCTTGGCCGGATGCCGTCGATGACGACGATTTTGATTGTGACCCGGAAGGGCGCACCATTCTGAAAGCTACGCCGCCGGTAAAACGTACCACCATGTTCCCCGAAGCCTGGCGCACCAACCCGGTGGGGCGCTTCTGGGATACTCTGCTGGGCCGTAAGACGCACAATCGTCATGCCAGCAAAGAAGAGGCCGAGGCGGAAAACCGCTGGCGTATCGTCGGCTCAATGCGCCGTTACGTGCTGTTGATCCTGATGTTGGTGCAAACCGGCATTGCCACCTGGTACATGAAAAGCATTCTGCCTTATCAGGGCTGGGCGCTGATCGATCCTATCGCCATGTGGGATCAGGATCTGATGCAGTCGCTGCTGCAAATATTACCTTATCTTTTGCAGACCGGTATTCTGATCCTGTTTGCCATCCTGTTCTGCTGGGTCTCGGCCGGCTTCTGGACGGCACTGATGGGGTTCCTGCAACTGCTGATAGGTAAAGATAAATACAGCATCTCTTCAACCATCAAGGGCGATGAGCCGATCGATCCGGCGCACCGTACCGCGTTGATCATGCCGATCTGTAACGAAGACGTCGAACGGGTATTTGCCGGGTTGCGGGCAACCTACGAGTCGGTGAAGGCAACCGGTCAGCTTGAGCATTTCGATATCTATGTGCTGAGTGACAGTTACGATCCCGATATCTGCGTCGCCGAACAGAAAGCCTGGATGGAGCTGTGTCGCGATGTTGAGGGCCACGGACGCATCTTCTACCGCCGTCGCCGTCGTCGCGTGAAGCGCAAGAGCGGCAACATCGACGACTTCTGCCGTCGTTGGGGCGGTGAGTACAGCTACATGGTGATCCTGGACGCGGACAGCGTGATGAGCGGCGAGTGCCTCACCGGCCTGGTGCGCTTGATGGAAGCTAACCCGAACGCCGGTATCATCCAGTCTGCACCAAAAGCGTCAGGTATGGATACGCTGTATGCCCGCGTGCAGCAGTTTGCTACGCGCCTCTATGGTCCGTTGTTCACCGCCGGTCTGCACTTCTGGCAGTTGGGCGAATCCCATTACTGGGGCCATAACGCCATCATCCGGGTGAAACCCTTCATCGAGCACTGCGCGTTGGCTCCGTTGCCGGGTGAAGGCTCGTTTGCCGGTTCCATCCTCTCCCATGACTTTGTGGAAGCCGCATTGATGCGTCGTGCTGGCTGGGGCGTGTGGATTGCCTACGATCTGCCGGGCAGCTATGAAGAGTTACCGCCTAACCTGCTGGACGAGCTGAAACGCGACCGCCGTTGGTGTCATGGTAACCTGATGAACTTCCGCCTGTTCCTGGTAAAAGGCATGCACCCGGTACACCGTGCGGTGTTCCTGACCGGGGTCATGTCCTACCTGTCGGCGCCGTTGTGGTTTATGTTCCTGGCGCTGTCCACCGCCTTGCAGGTGGAACATACGCTGGTGGAGCCGCAATACTTCCTGCAACCCTGGCAGTTGTTCCCGGTGTGGCCACGGTGGAAGCCAGAACTGGCTATTGCGCTGTTCTCCACCACCATGGTGCTGCTGTTCTTGCCGAAGTTGCTGAGCATCGTGCTGGTTTGGGCGAAAGGGTCGAAGCAGTACGGCGGGCCGATCCGGCTGTTGATTTCCATGCTGATGGAAGTGATGTTCTCAGTGCTGTTGGCGCCGGTGCGCATGCTGTTCCATACCGTGTTTGTGGTCAGCGCCTTCCTGGGTTGGGAAGTGGTGTGGAATTCGCCGCAGCGTGATGATGATGACACCCCTTGGGGTGAAGCCTTCAAGCGTCACGGTTCGCAAATGCTGTTGGGGCTGGTTTGGGGCGGCGGCATGGCATTGCTGGATCTGAACTTCCTGTGGTGGCTGTCACCGATCGTCTTCTCGCTGATCCTGTCACCGTTTGTTTCGGCGTTGTCGAGCCGCGCTACGCTCGGTCTCAAGAGCAAGCGAGCCAAGCTGTTCCTGATCCCGGAAGAGTACGATCCGCCGCGTGAGCTGGTTGCCACAGACACCTATCTGCAACTGAATCGCCAGCGTGCCTTGCGCAACGGCTTTATGCATGCGGCGGTAGACCCGTCCTACAACGCCTTGGCTACCGCGCTGGCAACGGCTCGTCATCATCTGCGTGCCATTATCGATCGGACGCGCGAAGAGCGGGTGAATGAGGCGCTGGAGGTAGGGCCAGAGAAGTTGGCGAAAGCCAAACGCCTTGAGCTGTTAAGCGATCCGGTGGCGTTGTCACGCCTGCATCAGCGCATTTGGCTGCTGCCGCAGGGCAAGGTCTGGCGCGAGCACTATCGGCAGTTACCGCATAATGAACAGGCTCATCCTGTCGGCCAACGCTGACGGCGAGTAGGGATTAATGGGGGGATGCGCGTTGCGTGTCCCCCCTTTTTTTAGCTGTTTGTGGCGAAGACCAGCAACTGATAGCTTTGGTTGTTACAGTGGAAAGTGGTCAACGCCGTCATTCCCAATCCAGCGACATGGGCGGCTAAGGAATGCGGGTTATCCTCATTAACAAACAGTGCGCCAACGTCAAAATCCTGCTGAGTTCGCGCTTTCACCGCAGCAAACAACTGGCGTAGCACGCCTTTTCCCCGCCAATCGGCACTCAGGCATACCGGGCCATACAGAAATACCCGCCGTTGATCCAACGCCTGGTCTTGAAACCGCTGTGTGGCCAGCGTGTGTAGCATGGCATCCACTATTGGTGGCCGGGGTTGGGCGTCGGTTGGCATCAGGCAGACGAAACCAGCCAACTGTTCTTCTTCGGTAGCGATTAAAATACCCAGGCCGCTGTTGATACTTGCCAGCTGTTTTTCGTTCATCTGCGAGACGATAAAGCCCTGCTGCCGCTGCTGAGGGCTAAGTTGCTCTGGAGTGTTTTGCGCCTGTAGAGCCAGAATTGCGGGATAGTCAGTGGGAACCGCTTGCCTGATGAGCATGATAGCTGCCTGTGTTAAAGGAAGAATGTAGCAGCATGCAATGAGTAGCCAGGTGCGTCAAGGCGAGGGTGGGCAACCTGGTACCCACCCATGCACCTCAACGTTCATCCCATTCGTCGGTAGCGCTCTGGCCTTCTTCGGTATCCAGCGGAGGATCGAGCTGAAAATCCCCTTCCTCCCACTCATGCAGCGTATTTTCGTTGATCCATTCTGCGCGGATCTCAATCTCGTCGTAGTCACCGTCAAAAATGGCTTGGGCGGCAGCACCGCTGCGCATCGTCATGCATTCGACAGACTCGCCTTCTTCTTCGAAAAACTCGGCCTGCCACATCGTGTCGCCATCCAACATGATGTATTTTTGCAGGTTAAACTGTTGGGGGACCGGTGGCTCATCATCGCCGCCTTCCGCCGTTTCGATAAACTCTTCGCGAGCGGCTTCGATCGCTTCTTCCAGCGTGGCATACAGGTTCATGCTCATCTCCTTTTTCAATCATCTTGGGGAACACCAGCATTAATTGTTGTCGCATCGCCGCAGGATGCAAATTTTTTGTTGTCCGTTTTGCGACGATGGTTGTCCATCCGCCGGGAGACGTGCGGCTATGGGCAGGAAATAATGGCTACACCCTTTGGTCTGTAGGAGAATCAGGATGTTAGCTAACCCAGCAAGCAAGTACCGGCCATTCCCGGCCATCGATTTACCCGATCGTCAGTGGCCGGGTCGCACCCAGCAGCAGGCACCGCGCTGGTGTTCCAGCGATCTGCGTGACGGCAATCAGGCGTTGGCCGAGCCGATGGATAACGCTCGCAAGCTACAGTTCTACCAGCTGTTACTGGCCTGCGGGTTTAAGGAAATCGAGGTGGCATTTCCTTCCGCATCGCAAACCGATTTTGATTTTGTGCGTCACTTGATCGAGCAACGGCTGATCCCGGATGACGTTTCAATCCAGGTGCTGACGCAGGCGCGTGACGATCTGATCGACCGCACGATGGAGTCGTTACAAGGGGCACCGCGTGCCATCGTGCATCTGTATAACGCCACCGCCCCGATGTTTCGTGACATTGTTTTCAAGCAGGACAAGGCGGCCACCATAGCGTTGGCGGTGAACGGGGCACGCCGTATTCGCCAATGGTGCGATCGGCATCCGGAAACCGACTGGTGCCTCGAGTATTCGCCGGAGACCTTCTGCTTTACCGAACTGGAGTTTGCCCTGCAAATCTGTGAGGCGGTGGCGGACGTGTGGCAACCTGAACGCCAACGGCCCATGATCATCAACCTGCCGGCCACCGTGGAGATGAGTACCCCGAATATTTATGCCGATCAGATCGAATGGTTCTGTCGCCACTTCAGCCAGCGGCAGCAGGTGATCATCAGCGTGCATCCACATAACGATCGCGGTACCGGTGTCGCTTGTGCCGAGTTGGCCATGTTGGCAGGGGCTGACCGGGTTGAAGGCTGCCTGTTTGGCAACGGCGAGCGCACGGGTAATGTCGATCTGGTGACGTTAGCACTTAACCTCTATACCCAGGGCATCGCGCCAGGGTTGGACTTCAGCCGGTTGAAGGAAGTGGTTGAGGTGGTGGAGCTGTGCAACCAGTTACCGGTGCATCCGCGCCATCCTTATGCCGGAGAGTTGGTGTTTACCGCGTTCTCGGGCTCGCATCAGGACGCCATCAAGAAAGGCTTTGCAGCTCAACAGCAGCGCGAAGATGGGTTATGGCAGGTGCCTTATCTGCCGCTCGACCCGGCAGATGTCGGGTGCAGCTATGAGGCGGTGATCCGCGTTAACAGCCAGTCTGGCAAGAGCGGTGCCGCCTGGCTGCTGGAGCAGAATCATGGATTGCGCTTGCCGCGTGGCTTGCAGATCGACTTCAGCAAAGTGGTGCAACAGGCTACGGATGAAAGCGGCAAGGAAATGACGGTGGCGGAAATCTGGCGGCTGTTCCGCAACAGCTACGGATTGGTTGAGCAGCCGCGCTTACAACTGCTCAGTTATCAAACGCAAAGTCAGGGGGGAGCGGCTTACAGCTTTACGGCGCAGATAGCTCTGGCGGGGGAGCCAATGCAGCTGCAAGGCAGCGGTAACGGGCTGTTGTCCAGCGCGGTGGACGCCCTGTGTCAGCGCTTTGGCCTGGTGCTGGCTATCGACGACTACCATGAACACACGCTGGGTCATCAGAGCCATAGCCGGGCGGTAACCTATATCCGTTGTACGCCTGCAAGGGGGGAGGCCATTTACGGCGTGGGGATCGATACCGACTCTGCCAGCGCCTCGCTCCAGGCACTGTTCAACGTGGCTGGCCGCTGTTTACCGTGATAGCCGGCTGAGCCTGGGCAAAATAGGTGCTGGGGGAAACGCCAAGCAAGCGGCGGAACATGGCGCTAAACGCGCTGGGGCTGTCATAGCCCAGATCCAAGGCCACCTCCAGCACCGACTTTCCGGCAGCCAGGGCATTGAGTGCCGCCAGCAGGCGGGCACGACGTACCCAGTCACTAAAGCGCAGGCCGGTTTCACGTTGGAAGCGACGGGACAGTGTACGGCCACTGACGTTGATGTGCTGCGCCGCCAGCTCCAACTCCCAAGGCTGTGCCAAAGATTGCTGAATGTGCTGGCACAGGGTCAATAAGACGCCATCGCGTGGCTCGGGCAGGTGTAGAGGCAGGATAGGCAGCATACGCAACTCATCGAGGATCAGTTCCATAATACGCTCTTCGCGTCCGCCGGGTCGATAACCGGGCTGAATATCCATCGCGCTGATAATCAGTTCACGCAATAAGGGAGAAATCTGCACAACTTGGCACTGAGCAGGCAAATCTGCACGGGCCAGGGGATCGACGAACAGCGTGCGTATCGCCACCTTACCGCTAAAACGCAGATTATGTTCCACTTTGGCCGGTAACCAAACGCCACGGCCTGGGGGGACTACCCAACTGCCCACGTGTGTATTCACCTGTACCACGCCGCTAAGGCTATGGATCAGTTGGGCGCAGTTGTGGCAGTGATCCGGTTTGCTATCACCATCCTGATAGTCCTTTGAAAATGGCACGATAGACTGATTCTCAGGAAGAAAATCGACGTTAAACAGCATTATTCCTCCTCTGGATACTGATGACGTGTCTGTTGCAGCATGCCATGTCTTGCCGCTACCGCAAAGCGCATTTCCTGCAGACGGTGGATGCTGTAGGCAAGTTGCAGCACGTTTGCTTATTTCACCCCAACCTTGCCAAAGGGCGAGGGGGCCGGTGCGGAGTTGTGCTCAGGTCCAGGCGTTGAGATGTTGAGGATGAATGCCGTAGCCAAGTGGTAGCCCGCTTGGTTCCCTCTCCTGGGGGAGAGGGTTAGGGTGAGGGGCATTGTTTCATCATGACAGGCATAAAAAAAGCCAGCGCAAAACGCTGGCTTGGAAGGCTGAATACTCAGTGTCTATCAGGCGTGCGTGACCGGTTTGTCACCTCTTTTACCCTGGGTGTTTTCCAGCATGCGGCGGATCGGGACGATCAGCAGGATAAGCACGGCGGCACAGATCACCAGCGCAATAGAGCAGCGGGCGAACAGGGTTGGCAGCATGTCCAACTGATCCGCTTTCACGTGGCCACCGATCAAGCCCGCGGCCAGGTTGCCCAGCGCGCTGGCACAGAACCACAGGCCCATCATCTGGCCACGCATTCTATCCGGTGCCAGCAGCGTCATGGTTGCCAGGCCAATCGGGCTCAGGCAAAGCTCACCCAGCGTCAGCATCAGGATACTGCCCACCAGCCACATCGGTGACACGCCAGCGCCGCCATTGCCCAACACTTGTTGTGCGGCCAGCATCATCAGGCCAAAGCCTGCGGCGGCAAACAGAATACCAATCACGAATTTGGTGATGCTGCTCAGGCGGATTTTGTTACGAGCCAGAGCCGGCCAGGCCCAACTGAAGATTGGCGCCAACAGGATAATGAACAGTGCGTTAATCGATTGGAACCATACCGCCGGGATCTCGAAGTCGCCGATCATGCGGTTGGTGTAATCGTTAGCGAACAGGTTGAACGAGGTCGGTTTCTGTTCGAAGGCTGACCAGAAGAAGGCAGCAGAAATCAGCAGGATAAAACAGACCAGCAGACGGGCACGCTCTTTGCGGCTCAGACCGGCAAAGAAGAACAGGTAGATAAAATACAGCGTGACCGAAGCGGCGATGACGTAAACCAGCATGCTGGCAACGGCGACCGGGTTAATCACGATGATACCTTGTGAGATCATAATCACGATCGCGGCAACGCCCACTGCCAGCGCAATCAGCCAGGCACCCACGCCATTTTTCTTGGCAACCGGGCTATTCCAGGTTGAGTCCAGGCCCACTTCGCTGTCATAGCGCTTCATGGCCGGTACGGCGAACACCCGGAAAATCACCAAGGCCACCAACATCCCGATACCCCCGATGCCGAAGCCCCAGTGCCAACCGTGTGAGCGGATCAGCCAGCCGGAAATCAGCGGGGCGATGAAGGAGCCCATGTTGATGCCCATATAGAACAGCGAGAAGCCACCGTCACGGCGCGCATCGCCTTTCTTATACAGGGTACCGACCATCACCGAGATACAGGTTTTGAACAGGCCGGAACCGAGCACGATAAACATCAGGCCGACGAAGAACAGGTCGTTGCCCATAATAGCGGACAGGGCAATCGACAGGTGGCCCAGAGCGATCAGGATTGAACCGTACCAAACGGCTTTTTGCTGGCCTAGCCAGTTATCGGCTAACCAGCCACCCGGCAGTGCCGCCAGGTACATACTGCCAGCAAAGATACCGACGATCGCCGAGGCATTTTCGCGCGCCAACCCCATCCCGCCGTCATAAACCGTGGCGGCCATAAACAGGATCAGTAACGGTCGAATGCCATAAAACGAGAAGCGCTCCCACATTTCAGTGAAGAACAGCGAGCCGAGAGGATATGGATGGCCGAGGAACGTCCGGCTTTCTTTCTGATTAACAGAGGATTGCATAAAGTCTTCCCAATATAATGTGCTGCGCGCTGGCAGCAGATACTGTGGTATGTCTGTGTCTATAAGTGAGGAAATCCCGCTGATGCGGATTACCTGACAAAACCTTGGCCGCAGCGCCTATTAAGCTTGAAAACCCTGCAGGCCATTTTATTCACTTGGTCAGAATGTTACTTCTGGCGTGATATTATTTAACCATTTGATAACTGAATGGTGGCTTTGTCTAGTACCTGTATCCCATTTTTTAGACGAAAAGTCGACAAACATCTACTTTATTGGTTTTTATGTTGGTTATGGCGTTATTTTCATTGACAGGTGATTTATTGCCCCATGTGTTATTTTGTTGTTTAAAAACAAAGTATTAATAATGCCATTCTTAGCGGTTGGGGTGGTGTTGCAACGGGAGTGTGGCAATAATAAAAGTAAGGGAAACGGGGCTTGGGTAATATTTATCAGAACAACTGGTGATAAATAGCGCTATTACTCTTCTTGCAGCATATCTTCGCGCACCCTGGCCGGACGCCGTGCAGGCACCGAACGCGTTAAATAGCACCACCAGCGACGTCATGCAAAATACCGCGCGGGATCCATAGCTGGCAGAAACGGCGGCGTCGGGCACTGGGCCGCTGAGGTTGCCGATATCACGGCAAGATTGGTAAATGGAGAATGACAATGATCCCCGCGCTGGACAGCGCGGGAACGGAGGGGTCAGGCACCGGCCAAGGCTTCGAATCCGGCGCTGGTGGTGGTGAGAGCGACGTTTGTCACTTCATAATTGGCCACGGCGACGAAGGGATCTTCTGCCAGGATGGCATCCAGCTTGGGGCGTTCCATGTCTTTTACCAGGATCACGCCGCCGGTACGTGGGTTCTTACGGCCAGAGGCAATAAAGCTGCCAGCTTGAAAATAGTGCTTCAACCAGGCGATATGCCCTTCAAGATGGCTTTCTACTTCTTCAATCGGGCGGTGGTAGGTCAGGCTGACGATATACATAGAAGCTCCTGTTGCTGAGAAAGTGACAATATCATGCGGGCCATGTTGGCCCGTAGTGATTAATAGAGAGAAGGCTCACCTTCCGGGCGGGTCTTGAAGCGGCGGTGCAGCCACATATATTGATCCGGCGCCATCAGGATCTCTTTTTCTACCACTTTGTTCATAAAGGCCGCGGCCTTGACTTCGTCATCCAGCGGGAAGTTTTCCACCGCTGGCTGCATGATGAGTTCGTACCCTTTGCCTTCTGGCAGACGGCGTGGCGTAAAGGGAATGATCGCCGGTTTTCCCATGCGTACCAGCACATAGCTGCCGGTGGTCGTCGCCGCTTTTTCCACCGCAAACAGCGGGGCAAACACGCTGCTGCGTGGACCATAGTCATGATCCGGTGCGTACCAGATTATCTCCCCCTGTTTCAGGGCGCGGATCATCCCCTTGACGTCTTTACGATCCAGCATGGATTTGTTCGAGCGCATACGGCCCCAGGTCTGTAGCCAGTCCATCAGCTTGTTATCGTGTGGACGGTAGACGCCGATCCCCGGATTGTGGATACCAAAGATGCGAGCACCCAACTCCAGCGTCAGGAAGTGCAGGCCGATCAGCAGCACCCCTTGATGATTATCCCGGGCCTTTTGAATGTGCTCCAGGCCGCTGACGCTGAACCAGCGCTCAATGCGCCAGTTGGGCCAGAACCAGGCCATGCCGGTTTCAAACAGCCCCATCCCGACGGATTCGAAGTTTTTGGCGATCAACGCATCACGTTCGGCCCTTGGCATATCTGGAAAGCACAGTTCCAGGTTACGCTGAGTTATCGCTCGCCGGCGTTTGAGGAAACGCATTGAAAAGCGGCCCAACCCGGTCCCTAAACGATAAATAATCGGGTATGGCAGCAGGACCAGCAGGTAGAGTATGGCGATGCCAAACCAGGTGAGCCAGTAGCGCGGATGCAGTAAAGATCGATTGAAAGAAGGAACTTGCGTCATGGGTTCTCAGCTTAGAAGCAGTCATTTAACAGTAATCACAGATAAAATACATAGACATCGAATTGCCATACGTCATGTTGCAGATCGCTATCAGCGTTTTTTGCTGACAGCGGGTTGCTCGAACGACTCAGTCTATGCGATGGTTTTCTGTCGTTTATAATAGTGTATTGTGACATTTTTCTTTTGTAACAGGAAAACTCACCGCATTAAAACACCCTTTTTGAGCCTAAATCAGGTGTGGGCGCTGGTTTTTTCGCCAAGTGTAGTAAGGGGCGACCTATTAGTCAGGCAGTATTTTATTTGTTTATTGATTCAGGAGGTAACTATGTTGGCGTCATGGTTAAGTGCCGGGCTGTTGGTGATAGGTGGGCTGCTCGGTTGCCTTGGGGCCTATTTGCAGTCCAGCCCTTTGCTGGCTGTCGCGGGAACTGGGCTGCTGGCTGGGGCGGTTATTTCTGGGGTGACGGAATGGTCAAGCGGGCGCTAAACACCCGCTTGAGGTCCTGTTAATGGTCTTTGAACAATCCTTTTACCCGGTGTGGCTCTGAGCGCCAATACTGTGGCGGAGCCTGTACCTTGGCCCCCAGTTTTGCGGCAGCGTGCCACGGCCAGCGGGGGTTATAGAGAATACCGCGCGCTAGCGCGACCATATCGGCCTGACCGGTGGCGACGATCGCTTCTGCTTGCTCTGGTTCGGTGATCAACCCTACGGCGATGGTTGGCATCCCCACTTTATGTTTGATGGTTTCGGCAAACGGCACCTGGTAGTTCGGCCCCACCGGGATTTTTTGCTGCGGCGACAGGCCGCCGCTGGAAATATGAATGTAATCGCAGCCCAATTCCTTTAAAGCGCTGGTCAGTTCAACAGATTGTTGTTCGTCCCAGCCTCCTTCGACCCAGTCACTGGCGGAGATCCGCACGCCAAGCGCTTTGTTGGCCGGGAATACCGCCCGTACCTCGCTGAAAATCTCCAGCAACAACCGCATACGGTTTTGCAGGCATCCGCCGTAGTGATCGGTACGCTGATTGGCCAGTGGCGAGAGGAATTGGTGCAGCAGGTAGCCATGCGCCCCGTGTAGTTCGAGCAGATCGAAGCCGAGACGGTCGGCGCGCCGTGCCGCTGCGACAAACTGTGCCTTCAACTGCTCAATTTGCTCCAGGCTCATGGCCTGTGGAGCCTCATCCAGAGGGTTAAAGGGCTGGGCAGAGGCAGAGAGCGTTTGCCAGCCACCCTCGCTTTTGGCCAACTGTGCACCGCCTTGCCAGGGAAGGGCGCAAGAAGCTTTGCGGCCAGCATGCCCCAGTTGGATCCCCAAAGGCATGGTGGCGTGTTTTTTTACCGCCTGGACCACGTCGGCAAGTGCCTGTTCGGTAGCGTCGTCCCACAGGCCAAGATCCCCCGGAGAAATACGCCCTTCCGGTGAAACCGCAGTGGCTTCCACAATCAGCAAACCCGCTCCGGAAAGGGACAGATGGCCGAGGTGCATCGTATGCCATTCGGTGGCTTTGCCGTTGTCGGCGGAGTACTGGCACATGGGGGCGATAATGATACGGTTAGGTAACCGCAGTAGCCCCAGGGTGATCGGAGTAAACAGCTGGCTCATAATTTCCTCATGGTCCGTCAAAATTCGTTGCTACGACTTGCACTAGGCTTATCGGTATTTGCCAATAACGTCAAGCTTTGTGCGGAAATCATTGCCGCTGGGTTAATGCTGTGTTGCGGTCTATTTTCGGGTATGATGTGCGCCGCACGCGGGCTAACGGCCCGTGGGTACTCAATCAGTCACCTCCCGAAAGACAGGAAAGTACACCATGCCAGTGTTACATAACCGAATTTCTAATGAGGAACTGAAGGCGCGTATGCTGGCCGAAACCGAGCCACGCACCACAGTTTCTTTTTATAAATATTTCACCATTGACGATCCCAAGGCATTTCGCGATAGCCTGTATATTCAGTTCGATAAACTGAAGGTGTTTGGCCGTATCTACGTGGCTAAAGAGGGCATCAATGCGCAGATCAGCGTGCCGCAGAGTCACTTTGACGCGTTCAAAACCGTGCTGTTTGCTTCGCACCCGGCTCTGGATCAGGTACGCCTGAATATTGCGCTGGAAGACGATGGCAAATCCTTCTGGGTACTGCGCCTGAAAGTGCGTGAACGTATTGTTGCCGACGGGATTGAAGATGAGACCTTCAACCCTGCCAATGTGGGTGAGTATCTGCAGGCCGATCGCGTTAACCAGATGATTGACGATCCGAATACGGTGTTCGTTGATATGCGTAACCATTATGAGTATGAGGTCGGGCACTTTGAGAAGGCGATCGAAGTGCCTTCCGACACCTTCCGCGATCAGCTACCGATGGCGGTGGAGATGCTACAGGAGCAGAAAGACAAAAATATTGTCATGTACTGTACCGGTGGGATCCGTTGTGAGAAAGCCAGCGCCTATATGCTGCATAATGGCTTCAAAAACGTCTATCACGTGGAAGGCGGTATTATCGAATATGCCCGCCAGGCGAAGGCGCAAGGGCTGCCTCTGAAGTTCATCGGCAAAAACTTTGTGTTTGACGAGCGCATGGGGGAACGTATCTCAGAAGACGTGATCGCCAACTGCCATCAGTGCGGTGCGCCATGCGATACTCATACCAACTGCCTGAACGACGGCTGTCATCTGCTGTTTATCCAGTGCCCAAGCTGTGCCGAGAAGTTTGCTGGCTGTTGCAGCGAGACCTGCCGTGAAGAGCTGAAATTACCGCGTGAGGAACAGCGAGCCCGCCGGGCTGGCCGCGAGAATGGCGTGAAAATCTTCAATAAGTCCAAAGGGTTGTTGCAAACTACCATGCATATCCCAGAACCGAAAGAGTAGGGTGTTGCTCGTAGGATAGAAATAGAAACAAGGGCGCTGAAATTCAGCGCCCTTGTTGTATAAAGCATGTATTACTTCTCGCGAACGCCTTCGACCGAGATGATCAGCTCAACTTCCTGAGAAGCCGGGCCGAGGTCGGTGGTGATGCCAAAGTCTTTCAGCTTGATTTTACCGTTGGCTTCGAAACCGGCGCGGTAACCGCCCCAAGGATCCTTACCTTCGCCGACCAGTTTGGCTGCCAGCGTGACCGGCTTGGTCACGCCGTTCAACGTCAGGTTGCCGACTACGGCATACCCTTCACCGTCTTTTTTCACTTCGGTAGAGGTAAAGGTGGCCTGCTTGTTCTTTTCGACGTTCAAGAACTCGGCGCTACGCAGGTGTTTATCTCGCTCGGCGTGGTTGGTGTCTACGCTGGCGGTGTTGATGGTTACGTTGACTTTATCGTTAGCCGGGTCTTTTTCATCGAAGGTAAAGCCACCGTCAAAATCTTTGAAAGTGCCGTAAATCCAGCTGTAACCCAGGTGCTGGATGCGGAATTCGATAAAGGCGTGCTGGCCTTGTTTGTCAATTTTATAATTGGCAGCCAGAGCGGAACCGGCGTTTAACAGCAGAGCGCCCGCGGCCAAGCCTAAAACGGTTTTCTTCAACATAGCAATATCTCCATAAATCCAAAAGGTTAATCGGTGCTGCGACCCAGCATCCGTTTCAAAGTAACATCACCATCAATAAAGTGATGTTTAAGCGCAGCCAGGGCGTGCAGTACCGAAAGTACGACGACGGCCCAAGCCAGATAAAGATGGATAGTCCCGGCGGTATCGGCTTGCTGTGGCAAACCGGTCACGGTGGCCGGTACGTCAAACCAGCCAAACACGCTGATTGCCTGACCATCGGCGGTAGAGATCAGGTAACCGCTGATCAGGATGGCGAACAGCACGGTATAAAGTGCGATATGGGCGAGCACGGCACTGATATGAGTAAGACGGCTATAACTGGCCAGAGGCTTGGGCGGCGGCGAGATAAAGCGCCAAACCACTCGTACCACCATGACGATAAACAGCAGCGTGCCAATACTTTTGTGGATCTCCGGCGCCTGGTGATACCAAACGTCGTAGTAACCCAGCGTCACCATCCATAATCCGAGGGCGAACATGCCGTAAACGGCCAGCGCCACCAGCCAGTGGATCAGCACAGAAACGTGACCAAAGCGGTCGGCGGTATTTTTCCAGAGCATCAGTTTTCCTTACAAAACGCATTTACCGGCAGCAATACTTAAACTTTAGGAAACATAAATCAATAATAAATTTAACTATGTTACTTCATAAAAATATTAATCAGTAGATTTGTTTGAGTTGCGGAAAGTTGGTCAAAGGAATCGTTGAAAAGGGCGTTTTTTGGGCTATATTGGCAAAGCTCAGGCAACTTGAAATTTATCGATTTTATTCCTTATTGTCAGCTTTTGTCATGTTTCGTAAATATCGAGAAGAAAACTGGAAAATAACTGAATAACGACTAGCGGCTATTATTCACTCGACCAGCCAACCGGGATTAATTTAATTCCTTCAGCAGCTTGTGGGCAATATGCCTGCGACAGCAAGGAATAGTTTGCTAACATGTATTTATCAAAGGCTCAGGTGGGCCTGTATCACACAAGGAAATTTCATGGGCATACCCGAGTTTAATGACCGCAAGCTACGCTTGATCATGATGCTGGCCATGCTGGTGGTGATCCTGGCTGGCATAAAGGCGGCGGCAGATATTGTGGTGCCATTCCTGCTGGCGGTGTTCTTGGCCATCGTGTTAAACCCGTTGGTGTTGCTACTGGAACGGTTTCGGGTGCCCAGAGGGTTGGGGGTGACGCTGTTGGTGATTGCCATCGTCGTGCTGTTGCTGACCTTGGTCGGCATGCTGGGGGCTTCATTAAATGAGTTTGCTCGCTCCTTGCCGCAGTATCGGGGCATGATGCTGGAGAAACTGAGTGAACTGCAAGACCAGGCGCAACGCTTCAATCTGGATATTACCTTCTCGGCAGATGCGGTGGTCAAATATGTCGATCCTGGTGCCACCATGAACTTGGTGACCCGCCTGCTGGGACAACTTTCCGGGGCGATGACCAGCATCTTCCTGTTATTGATGACGGTGGTCTTTATGTTGTTTGAGGTGAAAGTATTGCCCTTTAAGCTGCAGCAGGCGCTGGATAATCCCACCGAAGGAATGGCCACTATCCACCGGGCCTTGCAGGGGGTTACGCACTATCTGGTGATCAAGACCGCCATCAGCCTGGCAACTGGCCTGATCGTCTGGGGCTTTCTGAGCTGGGTTGGCGTTCGCTTTGCCTTTATCTGGGGCATGATGGCGTTCATGTTCAACTATGTGCCCAATATCGGCTCGTTCATTGCTGCTATTCCACCATTGATCCAGGCTTTGCTGTTTAACGGCTTTGCCGATGCGGCTGTGGTGGCTGCGGGCTATATTCTGATCAACCTGATCATCGGTAATATGCTGGAACCGCGGATCATGGGCCGAGGGCTAGGGCTTTCTACGCTGGTAGTGTTCCTTTCCCTGATCTTCTGGGGCTGGCTGATGGGGCCAGTGGGGATGCTGCTTTCGGTCCCCTTGACCATTATTGCGCGCATCACGTTGGAAACCATGGATGGAGGGCGCAAGGTGGCCATGCTCCTCGGTGATGGGCGTCAAATAAACGAAATCACGCCGAAGTGAGGCTTAAACGGCGGCCTGCAGTTCTAACGAAGCCGAAACCACTGGTTTAAAAGTAGGTTCTGGCGGATAGAAATAGCGCAGTATGTTATACAGTGAATAAAATTCCAGCCGGTTACGTACGTTGATTTTCTCGGTGATATGACGTTTATGCACATACACCGTATGGGCGCTGATCTGTAATTTCCTGGCGATGCGATAATTCGGCATTTCGGACATCCAATAGCGCAATACCGTCAATTCTTGCGGGCTGAAAAGCGAATGAGCTTCTTGATCCTTCATTAACACACTTGGGTTTTTACTTAGCGTTTTTAGCGCAATGGGTAGCACGGCTTTGTTGAATAAAAAAGTATTGCTGGCGATGCGCAGCGGGATTTCACTGTAGGGATAAGGAACATCCAGATAAATATGTACAGTTGCACGCCAGGCTGCCGTGATAAACGCTGAAAGCAGCTGATTATCTGTCGTGCAGCGGCAGTAGTTGGTCAGATTCACCAAAATATGGTTTGGTTTGAAACTGGCCAGTAGAGAGAGCGCGGTGTCGATGTCTGGGCAGCACTTTACAGACGCAAACACGTTGTCAGTAAAATAGTTGGCGATCCCAACACGAGTGAAACAGCATTCGTCCACAACGAGTAGTTTCATGGTGACGTCCTTGTTGAATATACAAAACGGGCTTAAAGCCTAATTATGTAAAATAGGCTTTACCCGGTTGTGGGATCAATTCGGAAATCCAGTGTCTATAGGACGATATTTCCGTCTATAAAATATTTTATAATAATATCAGTGTGTTGGGTGTTTTTTCGCTGAATTTTTCCCCTGCCGTTGGTCAGAGTAGTACGAACAGGGGATTAAACGCTCAGAAACGCCGTAGGCTGAATGGGGTGATGTCTAGGGGAGAAGGCTTATCCTGCGCAAACAGCGCGGCGATTTCACCCAGTACGCTGGCAAACTTAAAGCCGTGGCCACTCAGGCCGGTGATCACCATCAACCGTTGGCAGTCTGGCAGGGTGTCGATGATAAAGTCTTCATCCGGGCTCATATCATAGCTACAGGCTTCACCGTGCAGACAGACGCCAAGCCCCGGCAGGAAGTGGCGCAGAAAACCGAATACTTCGGTACCGTCGCTGGCCAGGGAACCGAACGGCTTACGCTGATCTGCTGTCTCCATAGGTTGTCCTCCATCGTGTTTACCGACCTTTAAGCCGTCATTTTCGGATGGGAAACCGTAGTAGTGGCAGCCGTCTTGTGCTTCAACGGTGAAAGCCGGAAAACGGTTGTTTTCGCTGTAACGGCCATCGGCCTGATACCAGGAAAACACCTTGCGTACCGGTGAAACTGGAAGCTGTGGTAACAGATTTTTGACCCAGGTTCCCGCGCAGACCACGGTTTTACGTCCTTGGTAGCGCCCCTCTGGAGTAATGACCTCAACTCCTTGCTCGATTGGCTCGATGGCGGTTACCGGGCAATTAAACAGTTGGGCACAGCCCGCTTCTCTGGCCAATCTGATGTAGCTGGCAACGATCGGTTCCGCACGCAGTATTCCTGCATCCGGTTCGAACAGGCCGACATAACCCGCTGGCGCAGTGAACTCTTGCCAGCGTTGTTGGATCTGTTCGGCGCTCAGTAACTGGGTATTAAGGTTAAAGTTTTTGGCACTGCGCTGTGCCGTGGTGACAAATTCACTCTCCTGTGGCCCCAGGGTGAGCACGCCGCAAGGGTGAAACAGCTTGTCGCCGCTTTTCTGCTCTAATCCGTTCCACAGCGCCTGGGCACGCAGCAGAAAAGGCACATATTTTTCGCCCTCGCCGTAGGCATGGCGGATGATGCGGGTATCGCCGTGGTGACTGCCCTGACGATGCGGGGGGAAAGCGCTGTCGATCATTAAGACCTTAAGGCCTGCGGTTGTCGCATAATAGCCTGCAGCAGCCCCAACCGAGCCGCTGCCCACGATGATCAAGTCATATTCCACGTGCCATGTCCTTTCTTTGATGTGTCGCTGATGGCGGATATGATAAGAGTTTGGCGGCGGTAATGCACCAGGAACCAATGCGGGATGGTACAAAAGAAAAGGCGCCGGTTAATTGCCGACGCCTTAGTGGTTGAGGGTGAATGGGTTAATGTTTTCTTCGATCAAGGTCTAAATAATCCGTAGATTCTATCTTGGCGATGCCAGCCTCTAAAATATTGATCAATTGGCGAGCAACGTCTGTGGTTAGCCAAAGAGTCCGATCCACTTGCGCTTCTTCGGCTGTTTGGTCTAGTGAAGACAGGTAATGAAGGCGAATCATCATGGCATCATAAACATCGACGGTACTGATATCCCAGCCAACAAGCGGATGTGTCTGTATTACTTCATCATTTCTGTCCATAAAGACCCCTTATCAAGTAGTGACTAGCTGGAGTTACTAACGAGGATCAATGTGTCTCACCTTCATGGTGAGCTTTTACAGTATACGCATTCAGGATCTGGCGTGGGGGGTTTTCCTGCGGTTTATTGCAAATAAATATTTGTTTGCGCAATTAATCGGCTAGCGGAGTAACTAATTGGCGCTGCTGGCAAACGGTAGGAGTCGCTATGCTGCGCCCGGGCAATATTACTCTTCGGCTGCAGAGGCAGGTTGCACGTGCGCATGGCTTTCCAATTCGGCCGCCAGATGGGCGAAATGCTTTTGCATTTCAGGATCGCGGTTCTGATTTTGTGCTTCCAGTTTCAGGCTGTGGATCAGCAACTGGTTGGCTTTGTCATTCAAGCCAAAAGACAAATAAGAGAAAGCGACTTCGAGCACGCTCAGCCGCCGTTTTTGATCGGCGATCAAGGCCAGCAACTCGCCAAAGGTCATCGCTTCTTCGGGTTTGTCTTTGGGTTTGTCTTTATCCGGAACCATTGTTTTCACCTTTAGCTGCACCATAAGTCGTCTAATCATTACAGACCACAAGTGCTGTTTCTTCCAGACAAAACGGCGATACGGCAGAAACAAAAAAGCCGGAGAGCGACCCCCGGCAACAACTACATTGCAGAATTATTCTGCACTGAACCAATCGTCGGCACTTTCCCAGGTTTCCTGGAGTATCTCCTCGATCAGGTCTTTATCTGTTTTGGCACCGCCCATGACGGAAAGGCCATTGGCACCGGCATAACGGATCTGTACGGTAGTGTCAGGAAACTGGCGATTGACCCGTTTACTGAATTCGCCGGTCAGGGCTTCGATAGCCCCCGGCGGCAGTGGTTTGGTTTTATCTATAGTGACTTCAACACGCATAATTGCCCCCGGAACTGTCTACTGGATATTTATACAGTCAACTAACGCCGGAGGCAAGTGCAGAAATAAAATATTTAGCAGTCGGTCACTGACCAGTTGATGGTCTCACCGGCTAGGAAGGGCACCACGGCTTCATTACCCAAAGCGATCTCCTCTGGCTGGGTCACCGGCTGGCGTTGCAGCGTGATAAAGTCCTGGTTAACCGGCAAGCCGTAGAAACGGGGACCATTCAGCGAGCTGAAGGCTTCCAGATGCTCCAGCGCGCCTAATTGTTCAAATACGGTGGCGTAGGCGGGCATCGCGTTCGGGGCGTTAAATACCCCTGCACAGCCACAGCTGGTCTCTTTACGGTGTTTGGCATGAGGTGCCGAGTCGGTACCAAGGAAGAAGCGCTCACAACCGCTGGCAACCGCGCTGCGTAGCGCTTCCTGATGAATGTTGCGCTTGAGGATCGGCAGGCAGAACAGGTGTGGCCGGATCCCGCCTACCAGCATGTGGTTGCGGTTAAACATCAGGTGCTGTGGCGTAATGGTGGCACCAAGGAAACGATTGCCTTCCTGCACGTACTGAGCCGCTTCCCGGGTGGTGATATGTTCGAAGACGATTTTTAATTCCGGGAACTGGCGACGCACCGGCTCCATTACCTGGTCGATAAAGCGAGCCTCGCGATCGAAGATATCCACGCTGGCATCGGTGACTTCGCCATGGATCAGCAGCGGCATACCGATCTTCTGCATTTGCTCAAGCAGAGGATAGATCCCGGTCACATCGCTCACGCCGTGACTGGAGTTGGTGGTGGCATTGGCAGGATAGAGCTTGGCGGCGGTGAACACCCCTTGCGCAAAACCGTTGACCAGCTCCGCCGCAGCCAGTGAATCCGTCAAGTAGCAGGTCATCAACGGCGTGAAGTTATGTTCTGCGGGGAGGGCTGCCAGAATACGCTCACGATAACTTCGCGCTGCGGCAACGGTGGTGATCGGTGGGGCCAGATTCGGCATCACAATCGCCCGGCCAAACACCTGACTGGTATAGGGCAGAACCGTTTTCAGCATGTCGTCGTCACGCAAATGGATATGCCAGTCGTCAGGGCGGCGGATTTTCAGGGCTTGGGGTTGTGCGGTCATGGTGCAGAGCTCCGGCGGTCAAAAATCTTAATAAAAGCGAATAATTTTGGGTTATTCACGCCGGGGTGAAAGGATAAGCGGAAAACGTTTTGGATGCATCTGTTAGTTAATGACAAGTTGAAATCAGTTGGCTTACGCGATCAGAGCAACTTACGGCATTGGACATTAAGCAACTGAAAAGGATGGTCTGAGTGTTCAGTGGTAAGAAAAAACCCGCCTGGATGGCGGGTTTTGTATGGCAGGGATTAACTTAGTCGTTAACCGGCTGCGGTTTGGTCGCCGGAGCAGTGGCCTGATTAGCCGCTGCATGGCCGCCAGCAGAACCTTTCCCATCAAAGTTGAAGGAAGGGCGCTGCCACTCGCTGGTCTTCGCAGCTTCCGGCTGATAATCCGGCGCAGGCGCTTTGGTCATCGGGGCGGTAGCGATATGCTTGTAGAGCGTCGGTTGCGGTTGTGCAGCTACTGGGGCCGCCTGCACAGGAGCTGGAGCAGCCTCCGGCTGTGCTGACACGACTTCCGGCTCTGCGGTTACAGCAGCTTCTGCAGGGGCGGCCACAACGGCTTCCACTACAGTTTCTTCAACTACAGGCTCTGGTACCACGTGTTCGGCGATAACTGGTTCAGCTTGCACCATGACATCAGCAACCGTCTCATCCGCAGTGGTTTCACTGACAACGGTTTCATCTACCACAACAGCGGCTGGTTCGGCAGCGGCTACGGCTTCAACAGGTGCAGTTTCTTCCGGGGCTTCAACTACCGGTGTTGCCACAGATTCAGCCACTGCCGGAGCGGTTTCAACTACGCTTGGCGCTTCGTTGACTACAGGCTGAACAGGAGCAGCTTCAACAGCCACTGGTGCAGCAGCCACGGCTGCGGTTTCTACCGCCACTGGAGCTTGAGCTTCTTCGTGTTCAACGTAGACGGCTGCTTGTGCCACAGGATAGCTGACCCAAACTTTGCCTGAAGCCATCTCTGGTGAGGCAAACGCCCCGGCCAACGGCATTGGCGACAGGTTCGGATAACGCTCGTCACGATAGCGACGACGACGCTGACCACTGACGCGCAGATGGCGTGGAGAACGACGAGAGCGACGCGGCATGCCGTTTTCACCGTTACCCCGGTTGTCGGTTTGCGCGTCATCTTCGGACTGGTCCGCAATGGTCTGTGGCAACAGCTTAACGCTTTCAGCCAATACCGGAGCCTGGTTTTCTTCAACCTTGGCGACCGGCGCTTTAGGCGCTAACAGCTCTTCAGCGGCGCGATGCAGTTCTTCTTCCGCCGACAGGACGCGAACTTTCTGCGTGAGCGGACGGCGTTGACGACGTTGCGTAGGCTGCTGATGACGGTCTTCATCTTCGTCATGGCTATTGCTGGCAAGGACGACTTCCGCAGTTTCCGGCACTTTGACATCTTGCGGTGCCTGGCGTTTTTCTTCCTGACGACGGCGTTGACGCTCGGCACGCTGATCACGACGCTGTTGCTGATCTTCACGCTGTACCTTGGCCGATTCTTCAGTCTGCACTTCGGTATTGGCAACCGCTGGCGCGGTCTGCTGTTGTGCGTTACGGCGGTTGTTGCGGCGCTGGTCGTCACGGTTTTCACGTGGTTCACGCGGCTCGCGATTTTCACGTGGCTCACGGTTATCACGGTCACGGTTGTCACGCCCTTCGCCACGATCTTTACGCTCGCCACGTTCACCTTTACGGCCAGAACCCTGGCGGCGTTGGCCACGACGATCCTGACGGCGGTTGTCGCTGTCTTCCGTTTTCTCGGCTGCGACCGGTTTAACTTCAACCACTGGCGTTTCTTCACCGGCGAACAGTGACTTCAGGCCACCGAACAGACGGCTCAACAGGCCAGGTTTGGCTTCAGCAGCAGCGGCTGGTGCAACTGCCGGTTTGGCGGCAACGGCAGGCTTGCTAACCACAGACTCTTCTTCCTGCGGTGGAGCATCCTGTGACAGAGAGAAGGATGCCAGCGCCGGTTGCTCGCGTTTGCGCTCGACTGGCGCATCATCCTGCGGCTGGGCCATTTCTTCTTCATGCAGCTTCGGCAGCAGGTAGCTCAGGGTTGGTGTCTCTTCACCCTTACGTACGCGCAGCACGGAGTAATGCGGAGTCTGCATCTGATCGTTTGGCACGATGACCGCTTTCACGCCACCCTGACGCTTCTCGATCGCGCTGACAGAATCACGTTTTTCGTTCAGCAGGTAGGAAGCAACCTGAACCGGTACGATGGCGTGAACTTCTTTGGTGTTCTCTTTCAGCGCTTCTTCTTCGATCAGGCGCAGAATAGACAGCGCCAGCGATTCGTTATCACGGATGGTGCCGGTGCCGGTACAGCGCGGGCACACGTGGTGGCTGGATTCACCCAGTGACGGACTGAGACGCTGACGGGACATTTCCAGCAGGCCGAAGCGAGAGATACGGCCAATCTGAATGCGGGCACGATCCTGGCGGACGGCATCGCGCAGACGGTTTTCCACTTCACGCTGGTGGCGAACCGGGGTCATATCGATAAAGTCGATAACGATCAGACCACCCAGGTCGCGCAGGCGCAATTGGCGAGCAATTTCATCTGCGGCTTCCAGGTTGGTATTGAATGCGGTTTCTTCGATGTCGCCACCGCGGGTTGCACGCGCGGAGTTGATGTCGATAGCGGTCAAGGCTTCGGTGGTGTCGATCACGATGGAACCACCGGAAGGCAGACGCACTTCACGTTGGAACGCGGATTCGATCTGCGACTCGATCTGGTAATGACTGAACAGCGGGATTTCGCCACTGTACAATTTGATCTTGCTGCTGAAATCCGGGCGGCCCAGGGCAGCGATGTGCTCTTTGGCCAGATCGAGTACCTTCGGGTTGTCGATCAGGATTTCACCGATGTCCGGGCGCAGGTAGTCGCGGAATGCTCGCACGATAACGTTGCTTTCCTGGTGGATCAGGAATGGAGCAGGGCGGCCTTCGGCGGCTTTTTTAATCGCTTCCCAATGCTTGAGGCGGAATGACAGATCCCATTGCAGAGCGTCGGCTGATTTGCCAACGCCAGCGGTGCGGACAATCAGCCCCATGCCGTCTGGCAATTGCAGCGAGGAGAGTGCTTCTTTCAGTTCGGTACGGTCATCACCTTCGATGCGGCGGGAAATACCACCGGCACGCGGATTATTCGGCATCAGAACCAGATAGCTACCGGCCAGGCTGATGAAGGTGGTCAAGGCGGCGCCTTTATTGCCCCGTTCTTCTTTATCAACCTGCACGATGACTTCCTGGCCTTCACGCAGCACATCTTTGATGTTTGGGCGACCATGGGAAGAGTAATTGCTTGGGAAGTATTCGCGAGCGATTTCTTTCAGGGGGAGAAAACCATGTCGTTCAGCGCCGTAATCTACAAAAGCGGCTTCGAGACTAGGTTCAATACGAGTGATTTTGCCTTTGTAAATATTCGCTTTTTTCTGCTCATGGCCAGGGCTTTCAATATCCAGATCGTACAGCCGCTGTCCATCTACAAGGGCAACACGCAACTCTTCCTGCTGAGTTGCGTTAATCAACATTCTTTTCATCTTAACTTACTCGTTTTTTTTACATTATCGACAAAGCTGCGGGCAAAATAACCTCATGGCCAGGTTTAAACCGAAAACCCCGTGTCTTCTCGCAGAGCCGTCAACCTCACGGTTGTCGCCTGCATAGGGGCGCATTATCTCGGTAAGCCTGTATTTCTTTGTGAAATACAGCGCTTTTGACTCAGGGAATAGCCTCTGATTTATGTTGACAGATCTGATTCCATTTGCCGGCCAAGCTGCAACCCGCAGCCCGCTAATTGTTTGATTTCACATTACGTCTTACGCCATTGCTGCGTTTTTGTGCAACCAGACAAACCGTATAATTCCGCAATTCTCCCCGTTTCAAGGGGATCGGCACGGAAAGTTACAGCATTATTCCATTGCAAGCACCTTTATAGCAAGGTGACTTTTCCTTAACTATGATCGAAACCGCAAACGATCAACCTTGCTTGCTGCCTTATTGTTCGCTGGCGTTTCTTTCACGGTCTGAGAGACAGTTAAGCACATAAAAAGAGGTGGCGCTATTGACTCGCTCTATTTAGAATCCCGCCCCATGAAAACGAACATTCCCGCAGTACAATTAGTGACGATTTCTGACGACGAAGCCGGTCAGAGAATCGACAATTTTTTGCTTGCCCGCCTGAAAGGCGTGCCGAAGAGCATGATTTATCGCATCGTGCGCAAAGGCGAGGTGCGGGTCAATAAAGGCCGCATCAAGGCTGAATATAAACTGGCAGCGGGCGACGTGGTGCGCATTCCTCCGGTGCGGGTCGCCGAGCGTGAAGATGCGCCGGTTTCCGCCAAGCTGGATAAAGTTGCTGCCCTGGCGGATTGCATCCTTTATGAGGACGATCACCTGCTGCTGCTGAACAAGCCTTCGGGGACGGCGGTGCACGGCGGTAGCGGCCTGAGTTTTGGCGTGATCGAAGGATTACGGGCATTACGGCCGGAAGCGCGTTTTCTGGAGCTGGTGCACCGTTTGGATCGCGATACCTCCGGCGTATTGATGGTGGCCAAGAAGCGTTCGGCGCTGCGTTCGCTGCACGAGCAGCTGCGCCTCAAGGGGATGCAGAAGGATTATATGGCGTTGGTGCGCGGCGAGTGGCAGTCGCACTGCAAAACGGTGCAGGCACCGTTGCTGAAGAATATTTTGCAGAGCGGGGAGCGCATTGTCCGCGTCAACAGTGAAGGCAAACCTTCGGAGACCCGCTTCAAGATCGAAGAGCGCTTTGAACATGCCACGCTGGTGAAGGCCAGTCCGATCACCGGGCGTACCCATCAAATCCGCGTGCATACCCTACATGCCGGGCATCCGATCGCCTTTGATGACCGTTATGGTGACCGGGAGTTCGATCGCCAATTGGCGGGCACCGGCCTGAAGCGCCTGTTCCTGCATGCAGCGGCGCTGCGTTTTGAGCATCCTGCCACCGGCGAAACGATGCGCATCGAAGCGCCGATGGATGACGAACTACGTCATTGCCTGCAGGTATTGCGGCAACGGACTGCCGCAGCAAAAAAATAAACCCCGACATAGTGAGCAGTTGTGGAATTTGTCAGGGCCGAACATATTCGATCGTAGGGGCGCCGCATACTGCGCCCACTTATACCAGCGGGTTGATCCCTTCAGCCCGCAACATTTCCAGCAATGCGATCAGCGGCAGGCCAATCAACGTATTGGGGTCGCGGCCCTCCAGCCTTTCAAACAGTGCAATCCCCAAACCTTCACTCTTAAAGCTGCCCGCACAAAAGAGCGGCTGCTCGAGGCGCACGTAGGTTTCGATTTCCACTTCGCTCAACGTACGGAAATGAACGTGGAAAGGTTCACATATCACCTGTAGGCGTTGGCTACGGCTATTGTAGAGTGCCAAACCGGTATAGAAGGTCACCTGCTTGCCGCTGGCCTTGCGTAGCTGCTGGCGGGCATTCTCTTCGCTGTGGGGCTTACCGGTGATTTCACCGGCGATCACGCAGACCTGGTCGGAACCGATAATCAGATGATCCGGGTAGGCCATAGCCAGCGCCTGAGCCTTGGCCGCCGCCAGGCGCAGCACCAGAGCTTCGGCACTTTCCCCGGGCCGCGGTGTTTCATCGGTTTGCGGCGCCGCACAAATAAAGGGCAGGTGCAGCTTCTCCAACAGTTGCTGGCGGTAGACCGACGTTGAGGCAAGTAAGAGTCTTTGCATAATTTTTTCCACAAACCATAGCGTAAATAGGGCGGTCATCTTAAACTGTCGGCCGCTCTGGAAGCGAATATTGGTGAAAGGTGCCGTTTTACGGCCTTTTTCTTTGACTCTATGTCGTTACAAAGTTAATATGCGCGCCCTATGCAAAAGGTAAAATTACCCTTGACCATTGATGCGGTACGTACCGCTCAGAAACGCCTGGACTATGTTGGTTCCTATGCGCCTGAGCTGGTTACACGTGTTGCCGACTCCGTGGTCAGTGTGGACAGTGATGTCGAAGTGCAGTTGTCGTTTGATATTGATAACCAGCGCCTCGCGGTGATAACAGGGCAGGCGGACGTCGCGGTAACGCTGATGTGCCAACGCTGTGGTGTCCCGTTTGCACATCAGGTCCACACAACATATTGTTTTAGCCCGGTCGTCAATGATGAGCAGGCTGAGGCATTACCGGAAGCGTACGAACCGATCGAAGTTGACGAGTTTGGCGAAGTCGATCTGTTGGCAATGATTGAAGACGAAATTATTCTTTCACTGCCTGTCGTTCCGGTACATGAATCTGAACACTGTGAAGTGTCCGAAGCGGACATGGTGTTTGGCAAACTGCCTCCTGAGGCGGAGAAACCAAATCCATTTGCCGTATTAGCCAGTTTAAAGCGTAAGTAATCGAGGAGTAAGGTCCATGGCCGTACAACAAAATAAACCAACCCGTTCCAAACGTGGCATGCGTCGTTCACACGATGCCCTGACCACCACCACCTTGTCTGTAGATGCGACTTCCGGTGAAACTCATCGTCGTCACCACATCACTGCCGACGGTTTCTACCGCGGTCGCAAGGTTATCGGCTAAGTCAGCGATACTTTGACTCGTCTAACCCTGGCGTTAGATGCAATGGGCGGGGATTTCGGTCCCTGCGTCACAGTGCCTGCTTCATTGCAGGCACTGGCCTCTAATTTACAGCTTCATCTCCTGTTAGTCGGCGATCCCGACGTCATCTCCCCGTTACTTGCCAAAGCCGATCCGTCTGTGCTGGAACGCTTGCAAGTCGTACCTGCCGAATCGGTTATTGCCGGTGACGCCAAGCCTTCACAAGCGATCCGGGCCAGCCGGGGTACCTCTATGCGTATTGCGCTGGAGTTGATTAAAAGCGGTGAGGCGCAGGCTTGTGTCAGTGCAGGAAATACCGGGGCGTTGATGGGGCTGGCCAAGCTGCTGATCAAACCGTTGGACGGCATTGAACGCCCGGCGTTGATGACCGTGATACCTAACCAACAGCGCGGTAAAACCGTGGTGCTGGATCTGGGGGCCAACGTAGAGTGCGATAGCACGATGCTGGTACAGTTCGCGGTCATGGGATCAGTGATGGCGGAAGAGGTATTGGGTATCGCGCAGCCACGTGTGGCGCTGCTCAATATCGGCGAAGAAGAAACTAAAGGCCTGGATAATATCCGCGAAGCCTCCGCCGTGCTTAAAAAAACTCAGGCAATCAACTATATTGGTTATCTGGAAGGCAACGACCTGCTCACCGGCAAAACCGATGTGATGGTCTGCGACGGCTTTGTCGGCAATGTCACTCTGAAAACCATGGAAGGTGTGATAAGACTGTTCTTGTCACTACTTAAGTCATCCTCCGAAGGGGGGAAGCGGGCGTGGTGGTTAAAATTGTTGGGTCGTTGGTTACAAAAAAGGGTGGCAAGGCGTTTTGGCCATCTGAACCCCGACCAGTATAATGGTGCATGTCTGTTAGGATTGCGGGGTACCGTGATTAAGAGCCACGGCGCCGCGAACCAAAACGCGTTCGCGGTGGCAATCGAACAGGCTGTACAGGCGGTGCAGCGGCAAGTTCCGGACAGGATTGCTGCGCGCCTTGAAGCTGTATTACCCAAGAGTGACTGATCGTTCATGTATACAAAGATTCTCGGTACGGGGAGTTACTTACCCGTACAAGTGCGCACCAACGCTGACTTAGAAAAAATGGTGGATACGTCTGACGAGTGGATCGTGACTCGCACCGGTATTCGTGAACGTCGTATCGCTGCCGCCGATGAAACCGTGGCAACCATGAGCTTCCATGCTGCGTCTCAGGCGCTGGAAATGTCAGGTGTGGCTAAAGAAGATATCGGCCTGATCGTGGTGGCAACCACCACCTCGAGCCATGCGTTCCCAAGTTCTGCCTGCCAGGTGCAGCAGATGCTGGGTATTCAGGACTGCGCGGCGTTTGATATCGCGGCGGCCTGTGCTGGCTTTACCTATGCCTTGAGCGTGGCCGATCAGTACGTGAAAAATGGCGCGGTAAAACATGCGCTGGTGATCGGCTCGGATATGCTATCGCGCACGCTCGATCCTGAGGATCGCGGCACCATCATCCTGTTTGGTGACGGTGCGGGCGCGGTAGTGCTGGGGGCTTCCGAGGAGCCGGGCATTATCTCTACCCATCTGCATGCCGATGGTCGCTACGGCAATCTGCTGGCGTTGCCGAATAAAGATCGTCAGAACCCGGATCAGCCTGCCTACGTCACCATGGCGGGTAACGAAGTGTTTAAAGTGGCAGTCACCGAACTGGCACATATCGTTGATGAAACGCTGAAGGCCAACGATCTTGACCGCAGCGAACTGGATTGGCTGGTTCCGCACCAGGCCAACCTGCGCATCATCAGCGCAACGGCAAAAAAACTGGGTATGGGGATGGATAAAGTGGTGGTGACGCTCGATCGTCACGGTAACACCTCTGCCGCCTCGGTACCTTCAGCGCTCGACGAAGCCGTACGCGACGGGCGCATCCAGCGTGGTCAGCTGGTGTTGCTGGAAGCATTTGGCGGCGGCTTTACCTGGGGCTCGGCGCTGGTTCGTTTTTGATTCAACAGGAACAAAAAAATGACGCAAACTGCTTTTGTTTTTCCAGGCCAGGGTTCACAAACCGTTGGCATGCTGGCCGATTTGGCCGCACAGTTTCCCATTGTGGAACAAACTTTTAGCGAAGCTTCTGCGGCTTTGGGTTACGATCTGTGGCAGTTGGTGCAGGCTGGCCCGGCAGAAGAGCTGAATAAAACCTGGCAGACACAGCCAGCGTTGTTGGCGGCCTCCGTTGCCATCTTCCGTGTCTGGCAGCAGCAGGGCGGTAACATGCCGGTGATGATGGCAGGCCACAGCCTGGGTGAATACTCGGCGCTGGTGTGTGCCGGTGTGCTGGATTTCGCTGCGGCTATCCGTTTGGTAGAGCTGCGCGGCAAACTGATGCAGGAAGCGGTACCAGAAGGTACTGGTGCCATGTACGCCATCATCGGTCTGGATAATGCCTCGATTGCCAAAGCCTGTGAGGAGTCTGCTCAAGGCCAGATCGTTTCACCGGTGAACTTCAACTCTCCGGGGCAGGTCGTTATCGCGGGCAACAAAGAAGCGGTTGAGCGTGCAGGCGTGGCTTGCAAGGCAGCAGGTGCCAAACGTGCGCTGCCGTTGCCGGTGAGCGTGCCTTCGCACTGCGCACTGATGAAACCGGCTGCCGATAAGCTGGCTGTCGCGCTGCAGGACATCACCTTCAACGCGCCGTCAGTACCGGTAGTCAATAACGTTGATGTACGCGCAGAGACCGCGCCAGAAGCTATCCGCAGTGCGTTGGTTCGCCAGCTGTACAGCCCGGTGCGCTGGACGGAAAGCGTAGAATTTATGGCGGCAGAGGGTGTGACTCTGCTGTTGGAAGTGGGCCCAGGCAAAGTGCTGACCGGCCTGACCAAACGCATTGTCGACACCTTGACGGCGGCAGCGGTTAACGATACTGCCAGCCTGTCTGCGGCGTTGGAACAGTAAAAGAGGATAACCATGAGCTTCGAAGGGAAAATTGTCCTGGTCACCGGCGCAAGCCGCGGTATTGGCCGGGCTATTGCAGAGTTGTTTGTTGCACGTGGCGCCAAGGTTATCGGCACTGCTACCAGCGAGAGCGGTGCTGAAGCCATCAGCAGCTATCTGGGTGAGAACGGCAAAGGCTATATGCTGAACGTGGTTGATGCTCAATCTATCGACAACGTTTTGACCTCGATTCGTGCGGAATTTGGCGAAATCGACATTTTAGTGAATAATGCCGGGATTACGCGTGATAACCTGCTGATGCGAATGAAGGATGATGAGTGGCAGGATATCCTGGACACTAATCTGACTTCCGTATTCCGTCTGTCAAAAGCGGTAATGCGAGCTATGATGAAAAAGCGGTTTGGCCGTATCATCTCTATCGGTTCCGTTGTTGGCACCATGGGGAATGCAGGGCAGGCTAACTACGCGGCGGCTAAAGCCGGTCTGATTGGTTTTAGTAAGTCTTTGGCACGTGAGATCGCTTCACGTGGCATTACGGTCAACGTCGTGGCTCCTGGCTTTATTGAGACGGACATGACACGGGCGTTGACAGAAGATCAACGCGCAGGCATTTTGACTCAGGTTCCGGCTAGCCGGCTTGGGGAAGCTAAAGAAATCGCCAGCGCTGTTGCATTTTTAGCCTCTGACGAGGCCGGCTACATCACCGGTGAAACGTTACATGTCAATGGCGGCATGTATATGATTTAAAAAATGCGAAAACTATTTGCGTTATTTGAGGTAAAAACCGCAAAATAGCGTAAAATCGTGGTTTGACCAGCCGGGATTTAGTTGCATCTTTTTCAACATTTTATACACTACGAAAACCATCGCGAAAGCGAGTTTTGATAGGAAATTTAAGAGTATGAGCACTATCGAAGAACGCGTTAAGAAAATCATTGTTGAGCAACTGGGTGTTAAGCAGGAAGAAGTATTGAACAACGCTTCTTTCGTTGAAGATCTGGGCGCTGATTCTCTTGACACCGTTGAGCTGGTAATGGCTCTGGAAGAAGAATTCGACACCGAAATTCCAGACGAAGAAGCTGAGAAAATCACTACTGTGCAAGCAGCTATTGATTTCATCAACGCTAGCCAGCAGTAAGCGAACATATCTAGGCGGTCACTCGACCGCCTAAGTTTTTTCTATCCCTAGCGTCATATTTTCCCTCCTTGGAGGACAAACGTGTCTAAGCGTCGAGTAGTTGTGACCGGACTGGGCATGTTGTCTCCTGTCGGCAATACGGTAGAGTCCACATGGAAAGCTCTTCTTGCCGGTCAGAGTGGCATCAGCCTGATCGACCATTTCGATACTACTGCCTATGCAACGCGCTTTGCGGGCTTGGTAAAGAATTTTAACTGTGAAGAGTTCATCTCGCGCAAAGATGCGCGCAAGATGGATGCCTTCATTCAATACGGCATCGTCGCCGGCATGCAAGCCATGCAGGATGCGGGGCTGGATATCAACGAGGCGAACGCCAATCGTATTGGTGCCGCTATCGGCTCCGGTATCGGCGGCTTGGGGTTGATTGAAGAAAACCATAGTTCACTGGTTCACGGTGGTCCACGGAAAATCAGTCCATTTTTTGTGCCTTCGACCATTGTAAACATGATTGCCGGTCACCTGACCATTATGTTCGGCATGCGTGGCCCAAGTATTTCCATCGCTACCGCCTGTACGTCAGGTGTCCATAACATTGGCCATGCTGCGCGTATCATTGCTTACAATGATGCCGATGTGATGCTGGCCGGTGGCGCAGAAAAAGCCAGTACCCCTCTGGGTGTCGGCGGCTTTGGGGCGGCTCGTGCGCTCTCAACCCGCAATGACAACCCACAGGCTGCAAGCCGTCCCTGGGATAAAGACCGTGATGGTTTTGTCCTGGGCGATGGTGCGGGGATGATGGTGCTGGAAGAGTACGAACACGCAAAAAAACGCGGTGCGAAAATTTACGCCGAAATTGTCGGGTTTGGTATGAGCAGCGATGCCTACCACATGACATCGCCACCGGAAAACGGTGCCGGTGCCGCCTTGGCGATGGAAAATGCGCTGCGTGATGCAGGTGTGACAACGTCACAGATTGGCTATGTCAATGCGCATGGCACCTCGACGCCGGCCGGTGATAAAGCCGAAACCCAGGCGGTGAAGTCCGTATTTGGCAGCGATGCCAAGCGGGTGATGGTCAGCTCCACCAAATCGATGACCGGCCACCTGCTGGGTGCCGCTGGGGCGATTGAGTCGATCTTTACCGTGTTGGCACTGCGCGATCAGGCGGTTCCACCAACCATCAATCTGGATAATCCGGATGAAGGTTGCGATCTGGACTTCGTACCGCACGAAGCGCGCCAGACCAAAGATATGGAGTTCACGCTGTGTAACTCCTTCGGCTTCGGTGGCACTAATGGCTCGCTGATTTTCCGTCGGGTTTAGTTCTAGCCAACTCAAGCTGATAAAGGCCCGGTGCATTTTGACCGGGCTTTTTTTATGGTGCCAGGCCGTTTATCGTAATATTCGCCTGTTATGCTGTTGTAGTGAAACCACTGTGAGGAAACGCATGTACTGGATCAACGGACAACGACATGACGCCCTGGTAGCCAGCGATCGCGGTTTGCAATTTGGTGATGGCTGCTTTACCACTGCCAGGGTAGTGGATGGCAACATCGATCTCTTCCCCTGGCATCTTGATCGCATGCAGCAGGCGGCGCAGAGGTTGCTACTGCCAGCGGTGGACTGGGCTGCATTGGAACTTGAGATGCGTCATGCGGCAGGCTCTCTCTCCCTTGGCGTGGTCAAAGCGATACTGACCAGAGGCAGCGGCGGACGAGGTTACAGCCCACACGGCTGCGTTACCCCTACAAGGATCGTTTCACGCAACACCTATCCTACGCATTACCTGTCATGGCGTGAAGAAGGGATCAGTCTGGCGCTCAGCCCGGTTGCGCTGGCACGTAATCCGCTGCTGGCAGGCTTGAAACACCTTAACCGCCTGGAGCAGGTGTTGATCCGCGCACATCTTGACCAGGCCGATGCCGATGAGGCGCTGGTGCTTGACACTGCGGGTATGCTGGTGGAATGCTGTGCGGCTAATTTGTTCTGGCGCAAAGGAAAAAGCGTCTTTACGCCAAATCTGGATCAGGCCGGTGTTGCCGGTGTGATGCGCCGCCGCGTGATTGAACTTCTGGCGGGGAGCGAGTATCTACTGCATTACGTCAGTGAACCGCTAGAGACGCTGGCCGACGCGGAGGAAGTGTTGATATGCAACGCGCTGATGCCGTTGCTGCCGGTGAATAGGGCACAATCATGGCGCTATCCTTCTCGCCAACTGTATGATTTTTTGCGACCACACTGTTAATGATGGCTGACTGATGAAGAGAAAAAAGCTCAAGATAGTTTTACTGCTGCTGCTCCTGGCGTTGGCTGCGCTGTATTGGGGGCATCAGCGGATTGAACGTTTTGCCGATACTCCGCTGGCGATCGGGCAGGAAACCTACTTCAAATTGCCCGCAGGCACTGGCCGTGTGGCGCTGGAAGGGCTGCTGGTACGCGACAAGCTGATCCACAATGGCCGCTGGTTCCCCTGGTTGCTGCGCCTGGAGCCGGAACTGGCCGAATTCAAGGCTGGCACCTACCGTTTAACCCCGGGGATGACGGTGCGTCAGATGCTGAAACTGTTGGCGAGCGGCAAAGAAGCCCAGTTCAGCGCACGCTTTATCGAGGGTTCGCGTCTGAAAGATTGGCTGCAGGTGCTGCAAGAGTCCAAATACGTCAAACATACTCTGGCAGGCAAAAGCGAGGCGGAAATCGCGGTGTTACTGGGAATACCAGAAGGTGGCGTACTGGAAGGCCGTTTGTATCCAGATACCTATCTCTATACGGCAGGAACCACCGATCAGGCATTGTTAAAGCGCTCACAGTTACGCATGTACAAGACATTGCAGGACGTTTGGCATACGCGAGATACCAGCTTGCCATACAAAACGCCGACAGAGCTGCTGACGATGGCCTCGATCGTTGAGAAGGAGACTGCGGTAGCGGAGGAACGAACCAAGGTCGCTTCGGTGTTTATCAATCGCCTGCGTTTGGGCATGCGTCTGCAAACCGATCCTACGGTGATCTACGGCATGGGCGACAGTTACACCGGTAACATCACCCGTAAGGATCTGGAGACGGCAACGCCCTACAACACCTATGTGATCAGTGGCCTGCCGCCAACGCCGATCGCCATGCCGAGCCGTGCTTCGCTGGAGGCCGCGGCCAATCCGGCTAAAACCGATTATTTGTACTTTGTTGCCGACGGTAAGGGTGGCCATACGTTCACCACCAACCTGGCCAGCCATAATGCGGCGGTGCGTGTCTATCGGCAGGTACAAAAGGAAAAGAATGAAAAGTAACTTTGTAGTGATTGAAGGGTTGGAAGGCGCGGGTAAAACCACCGCGCGCAATACCGTGGTCAGCGTGCTCAACGAGCAGGGTATAAACGACATTGTGTTTACCCGTGAACCGGGCGGCACGCCACTGGCGGAGAAGCTGCGCGAGCTGTTTAAATGCGGCGCAGACGGCGATTTGCCGACCATCAAGGCGGAATTGCTGATGATATATGCCGCGCGGGTGCAACTGGTGGAAACCGTGATCCAACCGGCGTTGGCGCGGGGAGCCTGGGTGGTTGGCGATCGTCACGATCTTTCCGCGCAAGCCTATCAGGGCGGGGGGAGGGGAATCGACCCACACTTGATGAGTTCGCTGCGTGATACGGTTCTGGGTGACTTCCGCCCTGACCTGACCCTGTATCTGGACTTACCGCCGTCGGTGGGCCTGCAAAGGGCGCGTGCGCGCGGAGCGTTGGATCGTATTGAGCAAGAAGCGCTGCCGTTCTTTGAACGTACCCGCGCGCGCTATCTTGAACTGGCGGCGCAGGATGCGAGCATTGTTACCATAGATGCGGCACAAACGCTGGAACAGGTCACCGCCGATATTCGCCAGGTGGTTGTAGAGTGGCTGCAACAGCAGGAAGGGGCGTAATGAACTGGTACCCGTGGCTTAACGCTCCCTATCGTCATCTGGTGGGGCAGTATGCGGCTGGGCGTGGCCATCACGCATTACTGCTGCATGCGGCGGTGGGCAACGGCGATGCTGAGCTACTCTATGCCCTGAGCCGTTGGCTGATCTGCCAAAAACGCAATGGTGAAAAGAGCTGCGGTGAGTGTCACAGCTGCCGGTTGATGCTGGCAGGCAACCATCCGGACTACCATGTACTGGCCCCGGAAAAGGGCAAAAGCAGCCTGGGTATCGAACCGATCCGCCAAGTGATTGAGGTTCTCTATTCCCATGCCCAGCAGGGGGGAGCCAAGGTGGTGTGGCTGTCGCAGGCAGAACTGTTGACCGAGGCCGCCGCCAACGCTTTGCTGAAAACCCTGGAAGAACCTCCGGCCAATACCTACTTCCTGCTAGGTTGCCGTGAGCCATCAAGTCTGTTGGCGACGCTGCGTAGCCGCTGTTTTTACTGGCATCTGGCCAGCCCGGATGAGCAGCTTAGCCTGCAATGGCTGAACCGCCAGGGCGTGGGCAATCCGATCGATCGTCTGACCGCATTACGTTTACATGATGGCGCTCCTCTCGCTGCCGAACAGTTGCTGCAACCGGATCGTTGGCAACAGCGGGCCGCACTGTGCAACGCTTTGAACGCCGCTCTGCCGCAGTGCGATATGTTGGCCCTGTTGCCGGCACTGAACCATGACGACGTGGCGGATCGGTTACACTGGCTATGCGCGTTGTTGATGGATGCGATGAAATACCAGCAGGGTGCCGCGAGCTATGCTCTGAACCAGGATCAACTGCCACTGGTCCAGCAGTTGGCCAGCCGTTTGAGCAGCGTTTCGCTCCAGCAAATCATGCAGCAGTGGCTTAACTGCCGCCATCAGTTACTCAGCGTGGTTGGCGTTAATCGCGAGCTGTTGCTGACAGAACAGTTACTCGGTTGGGAGCAGATGCTCGGCGCTACCGGTTTCTCACCCCCTCATTCGTTGTAAAAGAGTTAATTATCATGTTATTAGTAGATTCACACTGCCACCTCGACAGCCTGGACTTCGCCAACTTGCACCACAGCGTGGACGATGCCCTGGTCAAAGCCAAAGCGCAGGATGTAGGTTTTGTGCTGGCGGTTGCCACCACACTACCGGGTTACCAGGCAATGACCCAACTGATCGGTCAACGTAACGATGTTGCCTTCTCCTGTGGCGTTCATCCGCTGAATCTGGAGGGGGGCTACGATTATGCCGAACTGCGCAGTCTGGCAGCGGCAGAGCAGGTGGTTGCCCTGGGGGAAACCGGGCTGGATTACTTCTATCAGCAAGACAATATCCCGTTGCAGCAAGAGTCGTTCCGCCAACATATTCGTATTGGCCGGGATCTCAACAAGCCGGTGATTGTGCATACGCGTGATGCACGTGACGACACGCTGGCCATTCTGCGCGAAGAGAACGCACAGGATTGCGGCGGCGTGCTGCATTGCTTCACCGAAGATTTGCCAACGGCGAAAGCCTTGCTCGATCTGGGGTTCTATATCTCGTTCTCCGGCATTGTCACTTTCCGTAACGCCGAGCCGCTGCGTGAGGTAGCCCGCTATGTGCCATTGGATCGCATACTGGTGGAAACCGATTCACCATACCTGGCACCGGTGCCTCATCGCGGCAAAGAAAACCAGCCTGCCTATGTGCGCGATGTTGCAGAATACCTGGCCGTATTGAAGGGTGTCAGCCTGGAAAATCTGGCGCAAGCGACCACCGCCAACTTTTCACGTTTGTTTCACATCGAACTCTGATCCTTCGTCTAGGCTTAGCAAACTGCTGGCGATAATCTAATTCTTTTTAAGCTCGTAATTAATCTTTGAAACGGGTAATGTTCCCACCCGTTTCAGGGGAGAAGCCGGGCAAATTTTCAGCTTTCTTCACAAAAAGCAGACGATTTTTGAAAAATGGCCGGTCAGATTCATCGAAACGTGACTGTCATCAAACATTGTTCAGGGTATTTATTTTACTCTGCGTAAAAATTAAAGGGGTGCTCAGACACCCTGAAAATGCAGGGGTTTTCTCTCCCCCCTCTGCAACGCGAAAATTCGCGAGAAGTAGCAAAGCACTATTACTCAGGAGCACACTCAACTATGTTCAAGAACGCATTTGCCAACCTGCAAAAAGTAGGTAAATCGCTGATGCTGCCGGTTTCCGTATTGCCTATCGCAGGTATCCTGCTGGGCGTCGGTTCCGCCAACTTTAGCTGGCTACCGCTGGTAGTCTCTCACGTGATGGCGGAAGCCGGCGGTTCCGTATTCGCCAATATGCCGTTGATCTTCGCCATCGGTGTTGCCCTGGGCTTCACTAACAACGACGGCGTTTCTGCATTGGCTGCGGTAGTGGCTTACGGCATCATGGTGAAAACCATGGCCGTGGTTGCGCCGCTGGTACTGCATTTGCCAGCCGAAGAGATTGCGGCCAAACATCTGGCGGACACCGGTGTGCTCGGGGGGATTATCTCCGGTGCCATTGCTGCCTACATGTTTAACCGCTTCTTCCGCATTCAGTTGCCAGAATACCTGGGCTTCTTTGCCGGTAAGCGTTTTGTGCCAATCATCTCTGGTCTGGCCGCTATCATTCTGGGCGTGATCCTTTCCTTCATCTGGCCGCCAATCGGTACGGCTATCCAGACCTTCTCACAATGGGCGGCTTATCAGAACCCAGTGGTTGCGTTTGGTATCTACGGTTTTGTTGAGCGTTCTCTGGTGCCGTTTGGCCTGCACCACATCTGGAACGTACCGTTCCAGATGCAGATCGGTGAATACACCAATGCGGCCGGTCAAGTGTTCCACGGTGACATCCCTCGCTATATGGCGGGTGACCCAACTGCGGGTATGCTGTCTGGTGGCTTCCTGTTCAAAATGTACGGCCTGCCTGCCGCTGCGATTGCCATCTGGCACTCTGCCAAGCCGGAAAATCGTGCCAAAGTCGGCGGTATCATGATCTCCGCTGCGCTGACCTCGTTCCTGACCGGTATTACCGAGCCGATCGAGTTTGCCTTCATGTTCGTTGCGCCGATCCTGTACGTAATCCATGCGATCCTGGCCGGTCTGGCGTTCCCAATCTGTATTCTGTTGGGTATGCGTGACGGTACCAGCTTCTCGCACGGTCTGATCGACTTCATCGTACTGAGCGGCAACAGTAGCAAAATCTGGCTGTTCCCAATCGTCGGTATCATCTACGGTCTGGTGTACTACACCATCTTCCGCGTGCTGATTGCCAAGCTGGATCTGAAAACCCCTGGCCGTGAAGACAACTCTTCCGAGCAGGTGGCTCAGGGCGGTTCTGAAATGTCTGCTGCACTGGTTCAGGCATTCGGCGGTAAAGAGAACATCACCAACCTGGATGCCTGTATTACCCGTCTGCGCGTTAGCGTGGCCGACGTATCCAAGGTTGACCAGGCTGGTCTGAAGAAACTGGGTGCTGCCGGTGTGGTTGTGGCTGGCTCAGGCGTTCAGGCGATCTTTGGTACCAAATCCGACAACCTGAAAACCGATATGGATGAATACATCCGTAACCACTGATTCAGGTAGGGGAGTTAGTTAATGGGGAGGCTTTGGCCTCCCTTTTTTTATGGGTTGATTAATAACATGGGGAGGGGTGCTCATGGATCTCTGCTCAAACAACCAACAGGCGGGGGCAAGCCCCGCCGTTGGGTTGCCTTACCTTGCGGATCCGTAAGCCATCATGGCCGCAACCTCCGTTTCTCCGCTACAAATGCGGATCTCACAGAGTCTTTTCCTGGTCATCCAGGTGAACACCAGTACGGTGATACAGAGAATAACCAGGGCCATTACTACTAACTTTTGCGGCATGATAGCCTCCTTGTCCTTGCCTTTCAGCGGGTAAGAGGCTATCTTTATCGTGTTTGGGCATAAGAGTGGCCTCGGGTTGATTTACATCGATTCGGGGCTTTTCTATTTCTATCCCTTGCTAATGCTCAGGACAAAAAGATCCAGAGCACCCACACACAGCCTTTTAACTTCGTGCTAAATTCCCCACGCCACCGTCGATTAACAGTTCACTCCCCACCATATAGCTGGATTCGTCAGACGCGAGGAATACGGCGGCTTTGGCCAGTTCCAGCGCGGTCCCCATGCGGCCAATCGGCACCAGCGCGTGGATCTCTTCGCGCAATGCCTGTTCAGCCTGTGCCGGTAAACCCAGCTTGCCCAGTGCCGGAGTTGCCGTTGGGCCAGGGCTGAGGCCGTTGACGCGAATACCGCGCGGGTGCAGCTCGGCAGAAAGCGAACGCGCCAAAGACAAAATTCCGGCTTTACTGGCGGCATAGACGCTACTTTGCGCCAGGCCAATATGCGCGCTGACGGAACCACACAGGATCACCGAGGCAGGGTTGCCCAGCAACGGTAACAGGGCCTGGATCAAAAACAGAGGGCCTTTGAGATTGGTGTTCATGAGTTGGTCATAGCGTTGTTCATCCCATTCCTGTAACGGCAGGTGGGTGACATCACCGGCGTTGATATACAGGATATCCAACCGGGGCCAGCTTTTAGCCAACTGCGCGGCTAAAATCGGCTGCTGGCCGATATCCCCTGCGTCACTGTGCAATAGCACGACATCCCCTAGCGTTTCGCCAGCCGCTGTTAACCCGCTAGCGCTGCGCCCGGTGATCGCCACGGTGGCTCCTTCGGCAATAAACTGCCGGGCCGTCTCCAGCCCGATGCCGCTGGTTCCCCCGGTAATCAACGCGTATTTACCTGTTAATCGTGACATAACTCTTCCTCTCGTTGGTCAGTTACGTCATTATTGGTCTGTTAGTACCTTTTGCATAGTAGGTACCATTTGGATACTAAAAGACAAGGTGGGATGCAATGGCGTCAACAATGAAAGGGCAGGTCGAAAAAAATTTCCCGTTACCGCCTGCGGGAGAACCGTGCCCGATGGTGAGCTTCGTCAATTTGGTTTCGGGAAAATGGGCGATCCCGATCCTGTATCGCCTGATGGTGATCGACGGTCCAATACGCTTTAGCGAATTACAGCGCGCGGTGGCCCCAATCGCGCAAAAAGAGCTGACGCGTCAGCTCCGCCTGTTTGAACAATGCGGCCTTGTCACTCGCCAGGTGTTTCCACAGGTGCCACCACGGGTGGAATACCAGATAACGCCTCTGGGTAAAACGTTGCGCCCCACGTTAGACTCGTTGGCCGATTGGATGCGTGGCCATGCGCCGCAGTTGATTGGTAGCCAATAACCGCTGGTATACTCGTAAGGTTGAGTGATTCTCCATCACTCGATACGGAAAGTGCGCAATCGGGTTGATAGCAGTAGAATTTGTCACGCATACTGCGTAAACCAATATTTTCGCTGAACAAGGAGTTCCAGATGGCCGAAGAAACGATTTTCAGTAAAATTATTCGCCGTGAAATCCCTGCCGATGTGGTCTACCAGGACGAACTGGTCACCGCATTTCGTGATATTTCCCCACAGGCACCGACCCATATCCTGATCGTACCGAACGTACTGATCCCAACGGTGAACGACGTGACCGTAGAACATGAGGCCGCATTAGGCCGTATGATCACCGTAGCGGCCAAAATTGCCGAGCAGGAAGGGATTGCCGAAGACGGCTACCGCCTGATCATCAATTGCAATCGTCACGGTGGGCAGGAGGTCTATCATATTCATATGCATTTAGTCGGTGGGCGCGTTCTGGGCCCGTTGCTGCCACGTTAACCGAGGAAGACCATGCGCTATATCCACACGACGCGTTACTTGATGGCGCTGGTGCTCCCCGCCGCGATACTGATGGGTTGTAGCAGCCCTAAGGGCATCTCGGTCAATGAACGGCAAACGGTGGTGATGGATTCGCCGGTGCTGACGGCGGGTATTCTGGCGGATAACCCGTCTATTGCCGACGCGTCTGGACGCCTGCGGGCCAGTTCGGTGCTCAGCAACACCCAGACGACGCCGGTGACCCTCCACTATCGTTTCTACTGGTATGACAAACAGGGGCTGGATATCCTGCCTTTTGAACAGCCGCGCACGGTCACCGTTGCCGCCAATTCAGACGCCGAGATTTATTCGTTGAATGGCAACCTTGATGCCAAGCGTGTACGTCTGTATTTATACTTATAAGTTTTGGGTTACGTTGGAGAAGGTAATGAAAAAGTTCCTATGGGTGGCGCTGGCCGCGTTGGTGTTAACCGGTTGTCCATCACGTCCGCCAGAGCCTACGGCACCGGTGACGGTCGAGCCACAGCCGCAACCAGAGCCTCAGCCTGAACCTGAACCGTTGCCACCGACCACTGAACCGGTGCCACAGCCGCCGAAGATCCAGCAGCTTGACTGGCTGGGCAGCGTACAGCCGTTGGTCAATCAGATGCTGAAGGCCGATGGCGTAACGTCTGGCAGCGTATTGCTGTTGGACAGCGTGAAGAACAATACCAATGGCTCATTGAGCATCGGCAACGCCACCTCGGCGCTGCACCAGGCTTTGGCATCCAACAAAACCTTTGCCGTCGTGCCGGAAGCGCAGTTGGCGAGCGCCAAACAGACGCTGGGCCTGTCGGCGGAAGACAGCCTCGGATCGCGTAGCAAGGCGATTGGTCTGGCGCGTATCGTTAACGCGCAGTACGTGTTGTATAGCGACGTCAGTGGCGATGTGAAGTCACCGGCGATGGAAATGCAGCTGATGCTGGTACAAACCGGTGAGATTGTCTGGTCAGGCAATGGCGACGTCAAATACTGAATCCCAGCTGCGGCGACTCTTGAGTAACAGGCTGCCGGCGGTAAATACCGCCGGTTGTCATTTTAGCCTGGTACAGGGATTAAGCGGCGAGAGCTGGCGGATCGACAGTGGCGATGTGCAACTGCTGGCCCGTCCGCAGACGCCGGAAAAACGCCTGCTCGGCGTTAACCGTCGGCGGGAAGGGCAAGTGCTGAAGCGCTCTGGAATGGGCATGGGTCCAAAGGTGTGGTTACAGACCTCAGACTGGCTGATCGTCGAATGGCTTGCCGGGGAGAGCGTTGACGAAACGGCGTTTGCTTCCTTAGTGGCCAACGGCGAGCTGGCAAAGCTGACCGCCCGGTTGCATAACCGTGGGTTGAGTGGTTACCGGCTGGATCTGCAACAGCAATTTACCCGCTATTGGCAGCAGATCGATCGCCGGCGGATCACGCCCGCCTGGCTGCGTTGGCAGCGCTATTTCATCAACGGCATCATGCCGCGACCGTTGCAGTTGGCACCGCTGCACATGGATATTCATGCCGGTAATCTGCTGCGACAGGCCGGGCAGCTCAGGCTGATCGACTGGGAGTATGCCGCCGATGGCGATATCGCCCTGGAGCTGGCCGCGATGTTTCGCTTCAATCAATTTTCCCCGGCTGTGCAACAACGCTTTTTAGAGCAATACCAACCCCACGGATATGCCGATTTGCCGCAGTTGGCCTTACAGGTTCAGCGTTGGTTGCCGTGGGTGGATTACCTGATGCTGATGTGGTGTGAAGTGCGCTGGCAGCAGTGTCGGGATGCGGAATTTTTGCGTTGGGGCGCAGCGTTATACCGGCGTTTTTGTTTATCATCGTCAAATTAATCATGAATACTGATGTGAGGTGGCCGTGGGCCCAGTAATGCTAGATGTCGTCGGCTATGAGCTGGACGCAGAAGAACGCGAAATTTTAAAACACCCGCTGGTAGGGGGCTTGATCCTGTTTACCCGCAACTTTGCCGATCCTCAGCAGTTGCGTGAGCTGGTTCGCCAGATCCGTGCAGCTTCGCATTCACGGCTGGTGGTGGCAGTGGATCAGGAAGGTGGGCGCGTGCAGCGCTTCCGCGAAGGTTTTACCCGCTTACCGGCGGCGCAGTCCTTTGCGGCGCTTAACGATGCGCAGGAAGGCGGGCGTCTGGCTCAGGAAGCCGGGTGGCTGATGGCCTCGGAAATGATTGCCCAGGATATCGATATCAGCTTTGCTCCGGTATTGGACATCGGCCACGCCAGCGCGGCGATTGGCGAACGTTCTTTCCATAGCGATCCGCAGCAGGCGTTAGTGATGGCCGAATGCTTTATCCAGGGGATGCACAGCGCCGGAATGAAAACCACCGGCAAGCATTTCCCAGGGCATGGTGCGGTCACGGCGGACTCGCATAAAGAAACTCCGCGCGATCCACGGCCACTGGACCAAATCCGCGAACATGATATGACAATCTTCCGTGAGCTGATCCAACGCGGATTGCTGGATGCCATCATGCCGGCCCATGTCATCTATACTGAAGCAGACCCGCGCCCGGCTAGCGGCTCGCCTTATTGGCTGCAGCAAATCTTGCGGCAGGAGCTGGGCTTTGAGGGCGTGATCTTCTCTGACGATCTGTCGATGGAAGGGGCGGCGATCATGGGCAGCTATGCCGAGCGTGGTCAGGCGGCTCTGGATGCCGGTTGCGATATGATCCTGGTTTGTAATAACCGGGCAGGGGCGGTCAGCGTGTTAGATAACCTGTCCCCGGTCAAAGTAGAGAAACTGCAGCGGTTATATCATCGTGGTCAGTTCACCCGTCAGGAACTGCGCGATTCCGACCGTTGGCAAAAGGCGCATCATGCGCTGAGTCAACTGCATGAACGCTGGGAAGAGCATAAGCAACGCTCAGCGGGGTGAACGGCCAGGGCGCCGCAAGAAGGCGGCGTTAATAATGGGGGCTGCCAGCGGCCCCCAGCTTGTTGCGAGGAACCACATGATTATTTATTTGCATGGCTTCGATTCCACCAGTCCCGGCAATCATGAAAAGATTATGCAGTTACAGTTCATCGATCCGGACGTGCGCTTTATCAGCTACAGCACTTTGCATCCGCGCCATGATATGCAGCATTTATTGAAAGAGGTGGATAAGGCAGTTCAGCAGGAAGGGGATGATCATCCGCTGATCTGCGGTGTGGGGCTTGGGGGCTTTTGGGCTGAACGTATCGGTTTTTTGTGCGGCATCCGTCAGGTGATCTTCAACCCGAACCTGTACCCGGAAGAACATATGCACGGCAAGATCGACCGGCCGGAAGAGTATCGTGATATCGCCACCAAATGCGTGGAAGATTTCCGTGAGAAGAACCGCGATCGCTGCCTGGTGGTGCTTTCTCGCCAGGACGAAGTGTTGGACAGCCAGCGTAGTGCCGAGTTGCTGCACAAGTATTATGAAATCGTCTGGGATGAACAGCAGAGTCACAAGTTTAAAAACATCTCGCCACACCTTCAGCGCATCAAGGCATTCAAGACGCTGGCGTAACAGTTTTATAACGCATTATTGAGCCGTGAACGCTGTTCCCCAAGGGCAGCAATTGCGGCTTTTTTGTTTTTATCGTGCCCGTTTTCGCCGGTGGGCAGCAAAATGTAAAACTGTGATCTCACGCTAACTATTTGAATCACAATCCTCAAAAAATCCCTGCGTCCAGCCTTTAACCAAAAAACTTTGACGTACATCAATTTTGGTATGACCAAATAACCTCTCGTGTTATTCTGGCCCCAGATTGCAGGTTTAACTTAAGTGAACCCTATGTATTCTAAGGATATTATTTGTTTACCCTTAGGCAACAATTGGTTCACATTCAGGGGGTCATTTTGACAACGCCAAAGAAAAAAATCGTTATTGTCGGCGGTGGTGCCGGTGGTCTTGAGCTGGCAACCAGCCTGGGCCATAAACTGGGTCGTAAGCACAAAGCGGAGATCACGCTGGTGGATCGCAACCACAGCCATCTGTGGAAGCCGTTGCTGCATGAAGTGGCTACCGGCTCCCTGGATGACGGTGTGGATGCGTTGAACTACCTGGCACATGCGCGGAATCACTTCTTCAACTTCCAATTGGGTTCATTGGTCAACATTGACCGTGAAAAGAAAACGCTGCAGTTAACGCAGATCTGCGATGAGCAGGGCTGCCAACTGGTTCCTGCCCGTGAGTTGAGTTACGACATTCTGGTGATGGCGCTCGGCAGCACCTCGAACGATTTTGGCACCCCAGGGGTGAGAGACAACTGTATCTTCCTGGATAACCCGAATCAGGCGCACCGTTTCCATAACGAGATGTTGAACCTGTTCCTCAAGTTCTCTGCCAATCCGCAAGAGAAAGAGAGCGTGAATATCGCCATCGTGGGCGGTGGGGCTACTGGCGTTGAGCTGTCGGCAGAACTGCATAATGCGGTCAAACAGCTGCACAGTTACGGCTTTGAAGGGCTGGATAACAGTGCCTTGAAGGTCACCCTGGTTGAAGCCGGTGAGCGTATTCTGCCAGCGCTGCCGCCGCGTATTTCCGCAGCGGCGCACCAGGAGCTGAACAAGCTTGGCGTACGCGTATTAACCAATACCATGGTGACCAGTGCCGATGAGCATGGCCTGAACACCAAAGGCGGCGAGTTTATCAATGCCGATCTGATGGTGTGGGCAGCGGGCATCAAGGCCCCAGACTTTATGAAAGAGATTGCCGGGCTGGAAACCAACCGTATCAATCAACTGGTGGTTGAGCCAACGCTGCAAACTACCCGCGATGCCAACATCTTTGCCATCGGTGACTGCGCGTCCTGCCCGCGTGAAGGCGGCGGTTTTGTGCCGCCACGGGCACAGTCTGCCCACCAGATGGCATCACGTTGCTATGGCAACATTCTGGCGATGATGCACGATAAGCCGATGAAGCCTTATGTTTATAAGGATCATGGTTCCCTGGTCTCGCTTTCCCGCTTCAGCACCGTAGGTAGCCTGATGGGTAACCTGATGCGTGGTTCAATGATGGTCGAAGGGCGTATCGCCCGCGTGGTGTACATTTCGCTGTACCGTATGCACCAGGTAGCGCTGCATGGCTATACCAAAACCGGCCTGATGATGTTGGTGGGTGGGATCAACCGCGTGATCCGTCCGCGCTTGAAGATGCACTGATGTGTTAACCCGCTCGTGCGGTTGATGAAAACCCACGCCGGCTTGCCGCGTGGGTTTTTTATTGCCGTGAGAAAGGGGTAGGTATAGCTAGGATTTTTCTCAATTCATTGGTTTTGGCCCACTTTCAGTGCATTTTGCTCATTGAGTCTTATTGCGAGGGTGAACGTCCTTGTGCAGACTTTAGGGAGTTTACAGACGGCGCGTCACGCACGCCGTAAACCGGGGGATCGCCTGTGATCACGGCGAGCTTGCCCGGAGCATAATGCGTGGTAACACATTCAGGAGGATTTCCTGTGAACAAATCAATGTTAGCCGGTGTTGGGATTGGTATAGCAGCCGCTCTGGGAATTGCTGCCGTAGCCGGTCTGGACGTATTTACTCCCGGCCCACAATATGCGCAGGTTCTCGCCGCAACACCGATCAAAGAAACCATCAAAACTCCTCGCCAGGAGTGTCGGAACGTCACGGTGACCCATCGTGCACCGGTTCAGGATGAAAACCGCATCGCTGGCTCCGTGTTGGGGGCGGTTGCCGGGGGCGTGATTGGTCACCAGTTTGGCGGTGGCCGGGGTCGTGATGTGGCGACCGTGGTAGGTGCACTGGGTGGTGGGTATGCCGGTCACCAGGTGCAGGGTGCCTTGCAAGACAACGACACTACCACCAGCACGCAGCAGCGCTGCAAAACGGTGTATGACAAATCGCAGAAAATGCTGGGCTATGACGTGACTTACAAGATTGGCGACCAGCAGGGCAAAATCCGCATGGATCACGATCCAGGCACCCAGATCCCGCTGGATAAAAGCGGTCAGTTGATACTGACCAAGGTCTGATCTTCGCAGTTTACCCCTCAGCCCAACCCTCTCCCACAGGGAGAGGGAGCCGTTCTGGTGTCGTCATTAGGGAATTGCTCTCCCCTTAAAAGAGAGCTGGAACGGTGTGGTCTCAAATCGCCAAAGTATGCTCTCTGCACGCTGCCAGCAGCTCGCCGATAAACTTCAGGCGTTCGGCGCGGTCGCTAAGATCCAACATAAACTTCAGCTTGGTCGGCCCATCCAGGCGGTAAACCTGCGGTTTGCTTTGCAGCAAGCCAATCAGATAGCCCGGATCGACCTGGTTCTTCTCACCAAACTCGATAAAGCCCCCGCGCTCGTTGCCTTCGATACGCTTGATCCCCAGTATCTGCGCCTGTTGACGCATCGCCGCGCTTTGCAGCAGGTTACGCGCCGCATCCGGCAGCAGGCCAAAGCGATCGATCAGCTCAACCTTCAGCTCCTCCAGTTCACCCTCATTTTTAGCACTGGCAATGCGTTTGTAGAAAGATAAACGGGTATTCACGTCCGGGATAAAGTCATCGGGCAGCAGCGCTGGCATACGCAGTTCGACTTCCGTCTGATTGCTGGTGAGATCTTCCAGCGAAGGCTCACGCCCGTTCTTCAGGGCGTCGACGGCGCTTTCCAACAGTTCCATATACAGCGAGAAGCCCACGGTGGTCATCTGGCCGCTCTGGTCTTCCCCCAGCAGCTCGCCAGCACCACGGATTTCCAAATCGTGGGTCGCGAGTGCGAACCCGGCCCCCAAATCTTCCAGCGTGGCAATCGCCTCCAACCGCTTGTGTGCGTCGGTGCTCATGACCTTCGGGTTTGGCGTTAACAGATAAGCATAGGCTTGATGGTGAGAACGCCCGACGCGGCCACGCAGCTGATGCAACTGTGCCAAGCCAAAGCGGTCGGCCCGTTCGATAATGATGGTATTGGCGCTGGGGATATCGATACCGGTTTCGATAATGGTGGTACAGACCAGCACGTTGAAACGCTGGTGGTGGAAATCGTTCATCACCCGCTCCAGATCGCGCTCCCGCATCTGGCCGTGGCCAATGGCAATCCGCGCTTCCGGCACCAGCTCTGCCAGGCGTTCAGCGGCCTTATCGATATTCTCTACGTCGTTGTACAGGTAATACACTTGGCCGCCGCGCAGTACCTCACGCAGGATGGCCTCGCGCACTACCAGGCTGTCGTACTCACGGACAAAGGTTTTCACCGCCAGACGGCGGGCCGGAGGGGTAGCAATGATCGACAGATCGCGCATGCCGCTCATGGCCATATTCAGGGTGCGCGGGATTGGCGTGGCGGTCAGCGTCAGGATATCCACGTCGGCCCGCATTGCCTTGATGCGCTCTTTGTGGCGCACACCGAAGCGGTGTTCTTCATCGACAACCAACAGCCCCAGATCTTTCCAGCGCAGATCGCTCTGCAATAGCTTATGGGTACCGATGAGGATATCGACTTTGCCTTCGGCTGCCTCTTCCAGGATCTGCTGTTGCTCTTTGGCGCTGCGAAAACGCGACATCATTTCGATGCGGATTGGCCAGGTGGCAAAGCGATCGCGGAAGTTATCAAAGTGCTGCTGCGCCAGCAGGGTCGTCGGCACCAGTACCGCGACCTGTTTACCGTTTTCGACGGCCAGGAACGCAGCACGCATCGCCACTTCGGTTTTACCGAAGCCAACGTCGCCGCACACCAGACGATCCATCGCCAGCGGCTGGCACATATCGCTCAGCACCGCGTTGATGGCCTGTTCCTGATCCGGCGTGGTCTCAAACGGGAAGGTCTGGCAGAACAGCTGATACTGGTCACGATTATGTTTGAACGCAAAGCCGCTCTTGGCGGCTCGTTGGGCGTAGATGTCCAACAGCTCGGCGGCCACGTCACGCACGCGTTCGGCGGCTTTCTGCCTGGCTCTCGACCAGACATCCCCGCCAAGACGGTGCAGCGGGGCGTTTTCGTCGGCTCCACCGGCATAGCGGCTGATCAGGTGCAGGGAAGAGACCGGTACGTACAGCTTGTCCTCACCGGCGTAGGAGAGGATCAGATATTCCGCTTTGATACCCCCGGCTTCCAGCGTCGTCAGGCCAACGTAGCGGCCAACGCCGTGTTCCAGATGCACCACCGGCTGCCCTGGGTGCAGTTCTGCCAGGTTGCGGATCAGGGTATCGGTATTGATGGTGCGGCGATTATCCTGCCGACGGCGGCTGACGCGCTCACCGAGCAGATCGCTTTCACAAATCAACGCCCGGTCACGCAGTGTATCCAGGAAGCCACGCTCAGAGGCTCCGACCATCATGTAGCGGCCCGATACTTCGACCTCATCCAGATGATGGATCAGGCTGGTACTCAGCTTGATGCGGCCAAGCAGATCTTGCAGGGTCTCGCGGCGGCCTTCACTTTCTACCGAGAAGACCACGCCACCGGTGAAGCTTTCAATAAAGCGTCGCAGATTATCCAGTGGAGCCTTCTGCTGGGCCTGGACGGCCAGATCCGGCAGGGTTTGATAGCCCAGGTTGGTGCAACCGGCTTTGGCGGGTAACTCCTCGGTTTTCAACGCTATCCGCGGCCAGGCTTTCAGCTCGGCAAACAGTGCATCGACCCGCAGCCATAGGGTATCCGGGGCCAGCAGCGGCCGCATCGGATCGATCCGCCGGTTCTCATAGCGTTGATTGACATCAAGCCAGAAACGCTCGGCAGCGCCTTCCAGGTTGCCGGTGTTGACGAGCAGCGTATTGGCTGGCAGATAACTGAACAAGGAAGGCAGCGGCTGGCTAAAGAACAGCGGTTGCCAGTATTCGATACCGGCAGGCCAGGTGCCTTTACTCACTTGCTGATAAATATGTTCGGCGTCGCGACGCACTTCAAACTGTTCACGCCACTGGCTGCGGAACAGCTCAATGGCGGCCTTATCGGTCGGGAACTCGTGCGCAGGCAGCAGATTGATGGCTTCCACTTCGCTCAACGTGCGTTGGTTATCCACGTCAAAGGTGCGCAGGCTGTCGATCTCGTCGTCGAAAAAGTCGATACGATAAGGCTCTTCGCTGCCCATGGGATACAGATCCAGCAGCGCACCGCGTGTAGCAAATTCGCCATGTTCCATCACCTGATCGACGCTGCGGTAACCGGCCTGTTCCAACTGTGCCCGCAGCAGATCCCGCGACAGCCGTTGGCCCTTTTTCATCACCAACGCATGGCCATGCAGGAACTCATGCGGGCAGACGCGTTGCATCAACGTATTCACCGGCAAAATGATGATGCCGCGTGCCATGGTCGGCAGATGATACAGGCTGGAAAGCCGCGCCGAGATGATTTCCTGATGGGGCGAGAAGCTGTCGTACGGCAGCGTTTCCCAGTCGGAAAGGGTGGTCACCATCTGATCGGTAAACTGCTGGATTTCGTCACGCAACCGCAACGCATTTTGCATATCCGGGGCGATGAGCATCACCGGGCCGGGATGGCGCTCGGCGATTTCTGCGCATTCAACGGCACAGGCAGAACCGGTGAGCTGCCCCAACTGGCGTAAATCACCCGCGCGGTCAGGAAGAGAGTAACGGTAGGAGGATGCGGAGCTGCGGCTATTATCAGAAATGCTCATTCAGTTATCTTTAATCAATGAATTGAATAACAGTTTTTGTGGTGTTCACCGTGGTGTTTGACGCGTGAATACCACAAAATCCTGTTTACCTGGCGTCTGGCTAAAGCTAACCCGTTCCCCCTCACCCCAACCCTCTACCCAAGGAGAGGGAGCTGGAACGGTGTTGCGGTTAGGTACGGAGTATGGCTGTGGCACATTCGGTTCCCTCTCCCTTTGGGAGAGGGTTAGGGTGAGGGGGTCATCAAGTGGTTCAAGCCCATCACCTTTTACCTTGGTTATACTAGCCCAGCGGCGTATAAACTGACACAGGTAAAAGCGCGGGCAAGCGTCCTGTTGGCGGTAATTTAATCAATTCTGCGCCATGGCGAGATACTGGCCGAGTTTATCGACGTCCACGTTGCCACCGCTGACGATCACCCCGACTTTTTTGCCCCGCAGCTCGATGAGCTGGTTCATCGCCGCAGCGGCTGCCAGGCAACCGGTCGGTTCGACCACCATCTTCATCCGCTCCATAAAGAAACGCATTTGCCGGCATAGCTGTTGGTCGGTCACCGTCAGAATATCTTCCACATAGTGTTGAATGATCGGGAAGGTGAGATTGCCTACCTGCTGGGTCTGTGCGCCGTCGGCAATGGTTTTTGGCACAGGGATCCACACTTTTTCACCGCTGCGGAATGCCTGTTGCACATCGTTGCCCGCTTCGGGTTCGACGCCAAATACCCGGCAACCGGGCGACCAGTGGTGTGCCGCAATAGCGCATCCAGAGAGCAGCCCGCCGCCACCGGTACAAACCAGCAGAATATCCAACGGGCCAACTTCTTCGATCAGCTCTTTGGCTGCGGTGCCTTGGCCTGCCATTACCTGCGGATAATCGTAAGGTGGGATCACCGTTAAGCCCTGTTGCGCCGCTAACCGTTGGGTGATGGCTTCCCGGTCTTCGGTTTGCCGCTGGTAGAGAACCACGTTAGCTCCGTAGCCGCGGGTTGCCGCCAGCTTGGCGGCGGGGGCGTCATCTGGCATCACGATGGTGACATTCACCCCAAGCTCACGGGCCGCCAACGCCATGGCCTGCGCATGGTTACCGGATGAGAAGGCTATCACTCCGGCCTGACGCTGGGCCGGGGTCAACTGGCTGATGGCGTTATAGGCCCCGCGGAATTTAAAGGCCCCAATGCGCTGGAAGTTCTCGCACTTGAAAAATAGTTGGGCACCGGCGATGTCATCCGCCTGGCGGGAAGTCATTACCGGCGTGCGGATCGCGTGGTTTTGCAGGATTTCGGCCGCTTTGGCAATATCGACGGCGGAGATGCAGTGGGGCGTAACGGTCATGGCTACCTCATATGGTTGGCATTGATTCGTTCAGCCTATTAATTTGCCTGTTGTATACGGATTGTCAAACGGTTAAGGGCTGTCAGCGGAAACAACCGTGCCATCAGGAAGGTCAAAATCCGGCATTTTCTGTAAACCCGTGCAAACATGATGAATAAAACTGGCCGGGTGGTTCCATAAACCAGGTAGAGCCTTTATTATCCTTGATCACTTTGCTTAAGCTACGGCAACAAAACGGATTTCATGTATCAACCTGTCGCGTTATTTATTGGCCTGCGTTACATGCGCGGGCGAGCCTCAGACCGCTTTGGGCGGTTTGTTTCCTGGCTATCCACCATTGGCATTACGCTGGGGGTGATGGCGTTGGTGACGGTGCTTTCAGTGATGAATGGCTTCGAGAAAGATCTCGAAAACAACATCCTGGGGCTCATGCCGCAGGGGCTGATCACCAGCAAACAGGGTTCTATCAACCCTGAGCAACTGCCAGCCTCTGCCGTGCAAAACCTGCATGGTGTCACCCGAGTCTCCCCACTGACTACCGGCGATGTAGTGCTGCAAAGCGCTCGTAGCGTGGCCGTTGGCGTCATGTTGGGGGTTGACCCACAACAGCCCGATCCGCTGACGCCTTATCTGGTCAACGTTCAACAGCAACAGCTGCAACCGGGCGAGTACAACCTGATTATCGGCGAACAGCTTGCCGGGCAGTTGGGCGTCAAGCGTGGCGATCAGCTACGTCTGATGGTGCCGAGCGCCAGCCAGTTCACCCCGATGGGGCGCATCCCGAGCCAACGTCTGTTCACCGTGATTGGCACCTTCCACGCCAATAGCGAAGTGGATGGCTATCAGTTGCTGGCGAACCAGCAAGATGCTTCACGCTTGATGCGCTACCCGGCGGGCAATATCACCGGCTGGCGTCTGTTCCTGCAACAGCCGTTGGCGGTGGACACCCTTAGCCAGCAAACGCTGCCGGAAGGTACCCAGTGGAAAGACTGGCGCGATCGTAAGGGCGAGCTGTTCCAGGCGGTGCGCATGGAGAAAAACATGATGGGGCTGCTGCTTAGCCTGATCGTGGCGGTGGCGGCATTCAATATCATTACCTCGCTGGGCCTGTTGGTGATGGAGAAGCAGGGCGAAGTGGCCATTCTGCAAACCCTGGGCCTGACGCGGCGGCAGGTCATGCTGGTGTTTATGGTGCAGGGGGCCAGCGCCGGGATTATTGGCTCGTTGCTGGGAACGTTGTTAGGCGTACTGTTAGCCACCAATCTCAATAACCTGATGCCGATCCTTGGCGCGTTGATCGACGGGGCTTCTCTGCCGGTGGCGGTTGACCCTATCCAGGTGACGATCATTGCCGTAGTGGCGATGGCGGTCTCGCTGTTATCCACGCTTTACCCTTCATGGCGCGCTGCCGCCGTACAACCCGCTGAGGCTTTACGTTATGAGTAACCATCCTTTATTGCAGTGTGAGCACCTGTGTAAAACCTATCAGGAAGGCAACCTGCATACCGACGTGCTGCGCAATGTCAGTTTTGCCATGCAACCGGGCGAGATGATGGCGATCGTCGGCAGCTCGGGTTCCGGTAAAAGTACTTTGCTGCACCTGCTGGGGGGGCTGGATTCGCCCACCTCCGGTGAGGTGATCTACAAAGGGCAGTCGTTGAACAAGCTTTCTTCCACCGCCAAAGCCGAACTGCGCAACCGCCAGCTCGGCTTTATCTATCAGTTCCATCATCTGCTGCCCGATTTCACCGCGCTGGAGAACGCTGCAATGCCGCTGTTGATCGGCGGCATGAAACCGGCGTTGGCGAAGGAAAAAGCGCTGGAGATGCTGGCGGCCGTGGGCTTGGAAAAACGTAGCAAACATCGCCCGTCCGAGCTTTCCGGCGGTGAACGTCAGCGCGTGGCGATTGCCCGTGCGTTGGTGAATAACCCTTCGCTGGTGTTGGCGGATGAGCCTACCGGCAACCTGGATAAACGCACCGCAGACAGCATCTTCGATCTGCTGGGCGAATTGAACGTACGCCAGGGCACCGCATTTTTGGTGGTCACCCACGATCTGCAACTCGCTAAACGTCTGAGCCGCCAGTTGGAAATGGCAGACGGCCATCTACAGGCGCAACTGACCCTGATGGGGGCCGAGTAATGAGCGTTTCGCCACTTTCATTGCTGATGGCGCTGCGCTTCAGCCGTGGCCGGCGGCGCGGCGGCATGGTTTCGTTGATCTCGGTGATCTCCACCATCGGCATCGCGCTGGGTGTGGCGGTGCTGATCGTCGGGCTGAGCGCGATGAACGGCTTCGAACGTGAGCTGCAGAACCGTATTCTGGCGGTGGTGCCGCACGGCGAGATCGAACCGGTCAAACAACCGTTCACCGGCTGGCCGGAGATCCTGCAACGGGTCGAAAAGGTGCCGGGCATTCTGGCGGCAGCGCCCTATATCAACTTTACCGGGCTGATGGAAAATGGTGCCCAGTTACGCGCCGTGCAGGTGAAAGGGGTCGATCCTGCCCAGGAGAACCAGCTTAGCGCGCTGCCAAAATATGTGCAGGGCGATGCCTGGGCCAATTTCAAAAGCGGCGAGCAGCAGGTGATCCTGGGCAAGGGCGTGGCTGAAGCGCTGGGCGTGAAGCAGGGCTCTTACGTCACGGTGATGATCCCCAACAGCGATCCTGAGATGAAACTGTTGCAGCCTAAGCGGATCCGCCTGCATGTCACCGGCATTCTGCAACTCAGCGGCCAGCTCGATCACAGCCTGGCCATGGTGCCGTTGCTGGATGCTCAGCAATATCTGGATATGAGTGACAGTGTCACTGGTATTGCCATCAAGGTCAACGACGTGTTCGCTGCCAACAAGCTGGTGCGTGATGCCGGAGAAGTCGCCGAGGCCACCGTCTATATCAAGAGCTGGATTGGCACCTACGGCTTTATGTATCGCGACATTCAGATGATCCGCGCCATCATGTATCTGGCGATGGTGCTGGTGATCGGCGTAGCCTGTTTCAACATCGTTTCCACCCTGGTGATGGCGGTGAAGGACAAGAGCGGCGACATTGCCGTGCTGCGTACGCTTGGGGCCAAAGACGGCTTTATCCGCGCCATCTTTGTCTGGTATGGCCTGCTGGCCGGGCTGGTGGGTAGCCTCAGCGGCGTGGTGGTTGGGGTGATCGCCTCGCTACAGTTGACCAATATTATCAAGGGCATCGAAAAGCTGATGGGCCACTCTTTCCTGTCTGGCGACATCTACTTTATCGACTTCCTGCCGTCCGAGCTGCACTGGCTTGACGTGGCGATCGTACTGGGTACGGCAATCGTGCTTAGCCTGCTGGCCAGTTGGTATCCGGCCAGACGTGCCAGCCGCATCGATCCGGCCCGCGTATTGAGCGGGCAGTAATAAAAACCTGGGGCCAGTAGCGGGCCCCATTTTTTTACCCTGAGGGCGAGTTATGTACTACGGTTTCGACATGGGCGGCACCAAGATTGAACTTGGGGTGTTCGACGTCAATCTGCAACGTATCTGGCAAAAGCGGGTGCCGACGCCGCGTGACGACTACCGGCAACTGCTGGCGGTATTACGCGATCTCACCCATGAGGCCGATGCCGTCTGTGGTACGCAAGGGCTGGTGGGCATAGGTATTCCCGGGCTGCCAAATGAAGATGGCACCTTGTTTACTGCCAACGTCCCGGCCGCGATGGGGCAGCCGCTACCGCGCGATCTGAGCGCGCTGATTGGCCGCGAGGTCAAGGTCGATAACGACGCCAACTGCTTCACGCTCTCGGAAGCTTGGGACGAAGAGTTTCGCCATTACCCGACGGTGCTGGGCATCATCCTGGGTACCGGAGTTGGCGGTGGATTGATCGTTAATGGTAAAGTGGTCTCTGGGCGTAACTTTATCACCGGAGAGTTTGGCCATTTCCGCTTGCCTGTGGATGCGCTGGAGGTGCTCGGGCGTGATATTCCTCGCGTTCCCTGTGGCTGCGGCCATGACGGTTGCATCGAGAATTACATCTCGGGCCGCGGATTTGAGTGGATGTACGCGCATTTTTATCAACAACAGTTGCCAGCGCAGCAAATCATTGCGCATTATCAGGCCGGTGAGCCACAGGCCGTGGCGCACGTAGAACGTTTTCTGGATGTCCTGGCCATTTGTCTGGGCAACCTGCTGACCATCATCGACCCCCACCTGGTGGTGATTGGCGGCGGCTTATCGAATTTTGCCGCAATTTATCAGGCGTTGCCCCAGCGTTTGCCCGCCCATTTGTTACGGGTAGCCAAACTGCCACGCATCGAGAAGGCGCGCTATGGCGATGCTGGCGGTGTTCGTGGGGCAGCGTTCCTCAATTTGGTGGAAAGTCATAAATAAGGAGAGTTCATGCACACTCGCCATCGGTTGTGTCAGTTTCGCAAGAGCAAGCATGTACGGCATCAGCGTTTTCGCTCGCGGATATTCCAACGCGATACCATGGCGGCGGCAGAGCTGAAAAAGCCGTTTGTCGTGGTGCTGACGGGGGCTGGGATCTCTGCCGAGTCCGGCATCCGTACTTTCCGCGCTGCCGATGGGCTGTGGGAAGAGCACAAGGTGGAAGATGTCGCCACCCTGGAGGGGTACCAGCGCGATCCTGCCTTGGTGCAGGAGTTTTATAATGCGCGCCGCCGGCAGCTACAGCAGTCGGATATCGGTCCTAATGCGGCTCATCGTGCGCTGGCCGATTTGGAGGAGTGGCTGGGGGAGGAGAATTTCCTGCTGGTCACGCAGAATATCGATAACCTGCACGAGCGGGCCGGTAGCAAACAAGTGCTGCATATGCACGGCGAACTGCTGAAAGTGCGCTGCACCAGTTCTGGACAGGTGGTGGAATGGTTGGGCGACCTGAGCGTGGATGAGCGTTGCCACTGCTGCCAGTTCCCTGCACCTTTGCGGCCTCACGTGGTGTGGTTTGGTGAAATGCCGTTGGGGATGGATGAGATTTACGCCGCGTTGGCCAAGGCCGATTTCTTTATCGCCATTGGTACCTCCGGCAATGTTTACCCGGCGGCAGGCTTTGTTCACGAGGCTCGGTTGGGCGGAGCTTATACCATGGAACTGAACCTGGAGCCGAGCCTGGTAGAAAGCCAGTTCGAAGAGAAGCATTACGGCCCGGCCAGCGAAGTGGTGCCACGTTTTGTGCACAAGTTCGTGATGGGTAAGGTCGAGCGGGCGGATAAGCCTTAATCGAGCGTCGGGTTAAAAGGTGTGGGGAAATTCAATATGTTCTCCACACCTTAATCTAGGTCAGCGTCCAGCTTTTAGCTGCTGGAAGTAGGTCTCATACAGCGTGCTGGTATCGCCCACATCGTTTTGCCACTCACCGTTCTCAATCACCGCATCATCCGGATACAGCGACTTGTCGTTGGCGATCTCTTTCGGCAACAGCTTTCTCGCAGCCAGATTGGGGGTAGGGTAGCCGATGGTTTCCGCCACCTGTACCGCGATCTCCGGGCGTAGCAGGAAGTCGATCAGCTTCAACGCTCCCTCAACATTTTTGGCGTTAGCCGGAATGGCCAGGCTATCCATCCAGAAAATACCGCCTTCTTTCGGCCAGACGATCTCCAGCGGGGTACCGGCCTGGCGTGCCACATAAGCCGAACCATTCCACACCATGCCCAGATCGACTTCGCCTTCCATATACGGATTACCCGGGTTATCGGAGTTAAACGCCAGCACGTTTGGCATCAGCTTCTTCAGCTCGTTATAGGCCGCCTCGATCTGTTTAGGATCGGTGGTATTGCCCGAATAACCCAGCTTGCGCAGTGCTACCTGGAACACTTCGCGCGCATCATCGGTGAGCAGCACTCGGCCTTTGTATTCCGGCTTCCACAGATCGGCCCAGGCGGTTACGGTGCTGGCATCAATGGCATCCGTATTGACGCCAATGGCGGTTGCGCCCCAGATATAGGGAATGGAGTAATCGTTGTTGGGATCGAACGGCTTGTGCAACAGGTTAGGATCGAGATCGCTAAAGTGGCTGAGTTTGCTTTTGTCGATTTTTTGCAGCATCCCTTCCTTGCTCATCTTGGCGATGAAATAGGTGGAGGGCACCACCAGATCGTACGCGCCATCCCGGTAGGTTTTCAGCTTGGCGTACATGCTTTCGTTGGATTCATAGGTGGAATAAATCACCTTGATACCGGTTTCTTTGGTGAACTGTTCCAGCAGCCCCGGCGGGACATACTCGGTCCAGTTGTAGAAATAGAGCGTTTTGCCGTCGTCCGCGGCGTTTGCCGAGCCAAGGCTCAGTGCCATCATCCCGGCTGCGAGCAGATGTGACCACTTTTTCATGGTACGGATCCTTTAGCAGTGCGTGTTTTTACAGTATTGCGCGATGCGCCTTACCCCAGAGAGCGGCCATTATAGGTGGCGTGCCCAGTGGGGTAAAGACGCTTATCCCGTTGGCAAATCAGTGATTTTGCCGATCGCGCAACAGCAGTTGGCTGGTCAGCACCAGCGCTAGCGATAACACCAGCAGAATGGTCGCCAGAGCGTTGACCTCAGGCGAAACGCCAACCTTCACCATCGAATAGATCTTCAATGGCAAAATCTCGTAGCTTGGCCCGGTCACGAACGATGAAACCACGACATCATCCATCGACAGCGTGAAGCTCAGCAGCCAACTGGCGGCAACGGCGGGCATCGCCAGCGGCAGGATGATTTTGCGCAGGATCACCATTTCGCTGGCACCCAGATCGCGTGCTGCCTCCAGCATCTTGACGTCAAAGCCCTTAAGGCGCGCATAGACGGTGACCACCACAAAGGGCAGGCAGAAGGTGATATGCGAAAATAACAGTGACCAGAAGCCCAACGAGACCCCCAGTAGCATAAACAGTACCAGCAGCGAGATGGCCATGACGATATCCGGCGACATCATCACCACAAACAACATGCCACCGACGAAGGGTTTTCCGCGAAAACGGTAGCGGTACAACGCCACCGCCGCCAACGAGCCGATCATGGTCGCAAAGCTGGCGGAAAGCACCGCCATGGTCAAAGAGTGCCCAGCGGCCTGCAACAGGCTGTCGTTGTTCATCAACATGCTGTACCAATGGGTGGTAAAACCTCGCCAGTTGATGCCAAACCGCGAGGTGTTGAATGAGTTAACGATCAGGATCACGATGGGAATATAGAGATAGGCATAAATCAGGCTCATAAAGCCACCGCGCAACAGGCGTCCGATCATTCCAGCTCCCCCTTTTTGTTCAGTAGCTTGGCGGCCCGGTAATAGATCCACAGCATCAGCCCCATCACCAGCGTCAGGCAAATGCTGGTGGCGGCACCAAACGGCCAGTCACGGATATTGAGGAACTGGCTCTTGATGACGTTACCGATCAGCAGGTTTTTGGCTCCACCCATCAGGTCGGCCACGTAGAACAGCCCCATAGCGGGCAGTAGTACCAATAGGCAACCAGCGATAATGCCTGGCATAGTCAGCGGAATGATGATGCGGATAAAGGTTTGCAGCTTGCTGGCACCGAGATCGCGGGCCGCTTCCAGACAGGATTTATCCAGCTTTTCCAGGCTGGAGTAGAGCGGCATCACCATAAACGGCAGCAAGATGTAGACCAGCCCCAGCACCACTGCGCCAGAGGTATACATAATGCGTAACGGCGTATCGATGATCCCGGCCCACAGCAGGAACTCGTTCAGATAGCCGCGAGTGCTGAGAAACAGCTTCAGGCCATAGATACGGATCAGCGAGTTGGTCCAGAAGGGCACAATCAGCAGGAACAGCAGCAGCGGGCGCACTCTTTGAGGCAGGCGGGCCAGAATAAAGGCAAAAGGATAACCCAGCAGCAGGCAGCACAAGGTGGCGATCGCCGCCATGTTCAGCGAGTGCAGCATCACTTGGCCATACAGGGGGTCAAACAGCCGGGTGTAATTATCCAGAGTGAACACCATCTGCACCAGATTGGCGTCGTCACGGGTGAGGAAACTGGTGCCGATGATCATCAGGTTAGGCAGAAAAACAAACAGCACCAGCCAGCCAACGGTACCGCTGATCACCAGGTTTTGCAGCAAATTACGCGATTTCTTCATCGGCCAGCACTACCTCCCAGCTTGCAACCCAGGTTATCGCCATCTTCTGGTTTAACGAGTGGTCAAAGTCAGGATCGTCTTCATTGAAGAACTCGCTGACCATCACCATCTTACCGTTTTCCAGTTCAACCACCGATTCTAGCGTCATGCCTTTATAGTTGCGTTCGCGCACGTAGCCGATCAGGCCATCAATCTGCTCGCTGTCGTTCACCTCTTCGACGCGCAGATCTTCCGGGCGCAGCAGAACCTTCAGGGATTGCCCTGGCTCGACCGGGAGTTCGGCGTAGATATCACACTCACGGCCTTCTACACGAGCGCGCACCCGCTGCGGATCGATGCGATGGAGTACCACTGCATCAAAGATATTGATCTCACCGATAAAGCTGGCTACAAACAGGTTTTTGGGCTCTTCGTAGATTTCCCGTGGGGTACCGTCCTGTTCAATTCGCCCGTCGCGCATCACCACAATCCGATCGGACATGGTCAGCGCCTCTTCCTGATCGTGCGTGACAAACACAAAGGTGATACCCAACTGGCGCTGTAGCGCCTTCAACTCGTTCTGCATCTGCTTGCGCAGCTTGTAATCCAGCGCCGAAAGCGACTCGTCGAGCAGTAACAGTTTAGGTTTATTCACCACTGCCCGGGCAATCGCGACCCGTTGCTGTTGCCCACCAGACAACTGATGCGGGCGGCGCTGAGCGAACTCGTCCAATTGCACCATGCGCAGGGCTTCCTCCACGCGTGGCGTTAACTCCGCCTCTGGGGTTTTCTGCATGCGCAGGCCAAAGGCGACATTTTCAAACACGGTCATATGGGGGAACAGGGCATAGCTTTGAAACACGGTGTTAACGTGCCGATGCTCGGCCGGAATGGCGGTGATATCTTGCCCGTCGAGCACGATCTGCCCGTGGTCGGCATTTTCCAACCCGGCAATCAGCCGCAACACGGTGGTTTTCCCGCAGCCAGAAGGGCCAAGCAGGGTCAGGAATTCGCCATCGTTAATCTCAAGGTTGAGATCGCGGATGATCTCTTTACCGTCAAAGCTTTTACTCAGGGCGTTCAGTGTAACCAGAGAGGATTGTTCAGTCATTTTAGTGTCTCTATCCCGTACAGTGGTGCAGATAGAACCGCCGCTGGAAAAGACTGCGCGAGCTTACGGGAGTGACCCGTCAGGTACTGAAGCTCAAAGCCAGCGGCGCCGATCAAAAATTTAAGAGCGCGCATGATAGACGCTGAATCCGCTAATTGAAAGCCAAACAGCCCATAAGTCATGCTGATTGGCCGAAATTATCGTTGGTAGTTACCCCATTAAACCATCACATGTTTTAATGATTTGCGTTAAATCTGATTATTAATGACCTGTCTCAATATTTGATCCGGATCGGTTCCGCATAATGAAACGCGATATTCTGAGGGCGGAACCATGGATAAACTACTAGATCGCTTTTTTAACTACGTCTCATTTGACACACAGGCTAAAGCGAACGTCAAACATGTGCCTAGTACCGAAGGGCAACTGAAGCTGGCGCGTGCGTTGCAACAGGAAATGATTGGGCTGGGGTTTGAAGGGGTATCGCTAAGCGAACATGGCTGCGTGATGGGTACGTTGCCTGGCAATGTGAGCTGGCCAGTGCCGGCCATTGGCTTTATTTCTCACCTTGATACCTCACCCGATTTTTCGGGTAAGCATGTGACACCGCAGGTAGTGGAAAACTATCGCGGCGGCGACATTGCCTTGGGCATCGGAGATGAAGTGTTATCGCCGGTGATGTTCCCGATCTTGCATCAGATGCTGGGGCAAACGCTGATCACCACCGATGGCAAAACGCTGTTGGGGGCCGATGATAAAGCCGGGATTGCCGAGATCTTGACCGCGATGGTGCGGCTAAAGCAGCAAAAAATTCCTCATGGCGATATCCGCGTGGCGTTCACGCCGGATGAAGAAGTGGGAAAAGGGGCGCATTTCTTTGACGTTGCCGCGTTCGATGCCGAGTGGGCCTATACCGTCGATGGTGGCGGGGTGGGCGAATTAGAGTGTGAAAACTTCAATGCGGCGGCGGTGACGGTCAAAATCGTCGGTAATAACGTACATCCTGGCAGTGCCAAAGGGGTGATGGTGAACGCGCTGACGCTGGCAACCCGTTTCCAACAGGAGTTACCGGCCGAGGAAACACCGGAGCATACCGAGGGTTATCAGGGCTTTTACCATCTCAACAGCATCAAGGGGAATGTCGAACGTGCCGAGATGCACTACATCTTGCGGGATTTTGAGCGTGAAGGCTTTGAGGCACGCAAGCGCAAGATGATTGAAGTCGCGCAAAAGGTTGGCCGTGGGTTACCACGGGATTGCTATATTGAGGTGGCGATCGAGGATAATTACTACAACATGCGGGAGCAGGTGGCCGAGCATCCCCATGTGATCGAACTGGCACAGCAGGCGATGCGGGACTGCGATATCGAGCCGGTGATGAAGCCGATCCGCGGTGGCACCGATGGCGCACAGTTGTCATTCAAGGGGCTGCCTTGTCCAAACCTGTTTACCGGCGGCTATAACTTCCATGGCAAGCATGAGTTTATTACGCTGGAAGGGATGGAGCAGGCGGTGGCGGTGATTATGCGCATTGCCACTCTGAGCGCCGAGCGTGCTAAACGGTAGTTTTTGCGTTAACAAAGGCCCCTCACCCTAACCCTCTCCCAAAGGGCGAGGGGACCGAATGTGCTACCACTGGGCTTTGGCACTAAGCCTAGACCTCAACGGCGTTACAGATTAATTACTGTACCAGACTACAGCGCCATACCAGCTCCTTCTCCCAAAGGGCGAGG
>NZ_JBNDIN010000011.1:0-179041 GCF_050434425.1 Serratia sp. 2723 | reverse complement strand
TCACCGGGTTGCTTCTTCCTGGCTGGGCGACTGGTTCTCGTTAGAGGAGTCGTTGTTCCCGGTCAGTGGAGGCGCATTATAGGGAGTTCTCAGAACGCCGCAACCCCTAAATTCACTTTTTTTTCTGACCGCCGAATGTTTAAGCAAAACTCCATTAAAGCGGCAGTTTTTTCAACGATTTAAAGCCATAACCCTGCAAAACGGGCAATAAAGCATCGGTGTCTTCATTCAGTGCCATGCAATACGCCAGATTCTCTTCCTGAGTTGAGACCAGATTTTCCTGATTAGAGATAAGCCATGCGGCTCTGCGGGCAATTGCCGCACCGGAATCCACCAGCCGCGTTCCTTCAGGCAGGACTTGCATCAACTCTTCAGATAATAGAGGGAAGTGAGTACAGCCCAACACTACCGTGTCTGGAGGCTCGCGCATGTTCAGCCACGGCTGCAATATTTTCTTCAGCGTTGCCAGCGGTACAGGTTCACCATGCAGTTTGGCCTCTGCCAGTTCCACCAGCTCAGAAGAGCCTAACAGCTCGATTTTGCAATCTGTCGCGAAACGCTCGATGAGTTCATGAGTATAAGTACGCTGAACCGTACCACGCGTAGCCAGCAAACCGACGATACCGTTGGCGGTCAGTTTGGCAGCAGGCTTGATCGCAGGCACCACCCCCACTACCGGGAAAGCAAAACGTTCACGCAGTGCGGGTAAGGAAACGGTACTGGCGGTATTACAGGCAATGATGACGATTGCCAGAGGATGGCGCTGCTGAACCGCACTGACAATTTCCAGCACGCGCTCCACGATAAACTCTTCGGATTTCTCGCCGTAGGGGAATGCCACGTTATCGAAGGCGTAGATATAGTGGAGATCCGGCAGCAGTTGCCGAACCTCCTGAAACACTGACAACCCGCCGACGCCGGAATCAAAAACCAGCGCCGTCGGGCGAGGAGCCGCAGTGGCGTTAGAAGGTATAGCTGCCAGTGAGGTAGTACTCTCTTCCTGGGGTAGCATAGCCATAAGCCGTCTCATAATCTTTATCAAACAGGTTGGCAATTCTACCACGAACTGTCAGCTGAGAGGTTATTGGATATGAGGCGCTCACGTCGACCGTGCTGTAACTCGGCAATACGCGCTGCTCAGGGTTATAAGTAGAAGAGATATTGTCGTAGCGCTTGCCGTAGTACTGATACGAGATATCCATGTCCAGGTTGAACATCGTCCAATCCAGCTGATATTTGGCCTGACGTTTCGAACGGCGCGCCAACACCTCATCGGTCTGGTCATTACGCGGATCGATATATTGCAGCGTCAAACGGTGGGTGAACATCCAGGTATCAAAGCTACCCGTCCATTCCACGCCTTTAATCGTTGCCTTGTCCACATTGTAATACTGCCCCTGATAGGTCACCGGGTCAGAATCATAGTTGATCAGGTTCTGGATTTTGTAATGGTAAGCAGACAGACGCCAATCCAACGGCCCGGTCAAACCTTCCAGACCTATTTCCCACTGTTTGGACTCTTCCGGCTTGAGGTTGCTGTTGGAATCAATACCAAAGCGTTTTGAGCCATATTGCTGGCCCAGTGATGGCGTCAGGAAACCCGTGCCATAAGACAAGGTGGCTCGATAGCCATCAACAAACTCCCAACCTGCCGCGGTCTGCCAAGTGCCGTGCCAGCCAAAGTCTTCGTCATTATCTTCACGCCCAGAGGCTTCCAGCGTCACGCGGCCAAACTGCTGCTGGCCACTCAGGTACAGGCCCGTGTTGTCTCTTTTATAAGTGTCGCCGACGACGCTATCGGAAGAGGTCAGGCGCTGTTGCTGGAAATCGGCACCGGCGGTGACGCTACCGTGCTCGAAAGCATAGGTATTGCCCCATTGCAGGTTACGCTGATCCATATCATCCAGCGTGGTGCTGATGCCATAACGGCCATTCTGGCTGCTGTAGTTGTACTGTTTCTGTTTCTGGTAGCTGCCAGTCAGTTGAGAAGAGAAGGCACCGGACAGGAAACGCAGCCCCATATCATAGGTATGGCTATACAGGCGGTCTTCATCATTACTGTATTTCGGGCTGAAAGGAACGCTGCCAACGTCATAGTCGGCGTTGTTGGTGTAGCCATAACCACGCACAAAGCCAGAGAAGTTCTGATTGAACTGCTGCTCTAACCCTCCCCAGAAGCTTTTATTGCGGAAACCATCGCGATCGCTGTCGACCGAATAAGGCGAGCCCGGCTGCACATTAAAGCCGTTGGTCATTTGATAGCTGCCCGCAACGGTAGCGATAGTATTGTCAAAACGCTGGCGCACGGCACCGTCATACTGCTGATAGCCATTTGAGCCGATACCCGCCTGAACTTTGCCGCCTTCTTTATCCGTCTGGGTAATGATGTTGATGACCCCGCCGATGGCACCAGAGCCATAAATGGCCGAGCGTGGCCCACGGACAAACTCTACACGCTGCACCAGCGCCAGCGGGACCTGGTTAAAGTTGACGCCATTAGTGATCCCCAGGCGGGACAATGGCACACCGTCGATCAACACTAATACGTGGCGAGCCTCGGTGCCGCGTACCGAGATGGATGACCCCTGCCCCATGCCGCCGTACTGAGAAATATCCACGCCCGGCAAACGGCGCATCACATCATTGAGGCTTTTGGCCTGCCAGCGATCGATATCTTCGCGGGTCACCACATCGGCAGGTGCCAATACGGAAGAGACCGGTTGTGGGAAGCGATTGGCGGTAACCACCAGGTCATCGCTGCTTTTAGCCGTGGTGTTATCTTGCGCCCATCCAGAAAATGCCGTCACGGAGGAGACCACCGCCAGCAGTGTATTTTTTATCATTGTCATTAAAAAAAGCATCCAAACTTCATTGGGGATGCCGCAGGGCCATGGCCGGTAGTTCGCGACGGCTATGGATATTGCGACGTACACCGGTAGGTTTTCGGGCTTGGGATTTACCGATTGCCTGTGGCAACCCGCACCGGGCGATGACTTCCCATCCTGCAGTGGACAGTGTCTGCGTCATTTAAACGCTATCGCCGTGACTTCCCCATACCGCTGCGCGTCAGCTCCAGATTTGCACTGGATTCCCTTTTCACTCGCTGCTTGAGACCGGACGGCAATGCTACAATCAATGAAAATGGATGTCTAGATTGCCAACAGTGTTTCAAATTAGTACCACAACAAAACTGGACTTCACGGGCTGATTCCCTACAATCCCCGCTGATCCAATTTGCCTGACGAGAGAAACCATGACGCCCGAGAACTTGCCCATTGAACGCTATGACGACCAACTGGCGGAGAAAACAGCCCGTCTGAAGAGCATGATGTCACCGTTCACGGCGCCCGAGCCGGAAGTGTTTCGCTCGCCAGTCAGCCACTACCGGATGCGTGCGGAATTCCGCATCTGGCATGATGAGGACGATATGTACCACATCATGTTCGATCAGCAGACCAAGCAGCGTATCCGTGTCGATAGCTTCCCGGCGGCCAGCGAGCTGATTAACCGCCTGATGAGCGCCCTGATGGTGGCCCTCAAGCCCAATCCGGCGCTACGCCACAAGCTGTTCCAGATCGATTATCTTTCCACGCAGAGCGGTAAAATCATTGCCTCGCTGCTGTATCACCGCAAGCTGGACGAACAATGGCAACAAGAGGCCACTGCGCTGCGTGACGCGTTACGCGCAGACGGCTTCGATGTGCAGCTGATTGGGCGCGCCTCGAAGATGAAAATCATGCTGGATCAGGATTACGTCGACGAAGTCCTGCCGGTCGCTGGCCGCGAAATGATTTATCGCCAGGTAGAAAACAGCTTCACCCAGCCTAACGCGGCGATGAACGTGCAAATGCTGGAATGGGCACTGGATGTGACCCAAGGTTCAAAAGGGGATCTGCTGGAGCTGTATTGCGGTAACGGCAACTTCTCGCTGGCCCTGGCCCGCAACTTCGAGCGGGTGTTAGCCACTGAAATTGCCAAACCTTCGGTGGCGGCGGCGCAGTACAACATCGCGGCCAATAATATCGACAACGTGCAGATTATCCGCATGGCGGCGGAGGATTTTACCCAGGCTATGAACGGCGCTCGCGAGTTCAACCGGTTAAAAGGGATCGATCTGAGCAGCTATAACTGTGAGACGATTTTCGTCGATCCACCGCGCAGCGGGCTGGATGAGGAAACGGTGAAGATGGTGCAGACCTACCCACGCATCCTTTACATCTCCTGCAACCCAGAGACCCTGTGCGCCAATCTTAACACCCTGCACAGCACGCATGATATAACCCGCCTGGCACTGTTCGATCAGTTCCCTTATACCCATCATATGGAATGTGGCGTACTGCTCGAACGCCGCTGATCTAGACGGGCGCAGCATGTGAACTGACCCCGCGAGTCAGTTGCGGAATATCCGCAGATAATAGGCAACGTCAAAAACAAAAAAGGCACTCCGCAGAGTGCCCTTTCCCGATGAAACCATTTTTAATGCTGGACGGTGGCAGTATTGCGTTTCCTTAACTGGAAACCAAGCCAGAACACCAGCACCACGCAAACAATCGAGGGCAGGAAGTTCGAGCCGATCTGCGGATATTCCGCACGCACGATCGCGCTATATCCCAGGATGCCCAACAGGAAGCAACCGGCCGCCAGTTTTGGCATGCCATCCGGCATTGGCTGGTTCAGGTAACGTTGATGCAGGCAATATACCGCCAACACCAAAGCAATCAACGGGAAGGCTGAAAACGACACCACCGAGCTGAACAGCGCGGCAAAGGAACCGTTTACGGACAGGCCGGCAATCAACGCCAGCAGTAAAGTACCATTCTCACGGCTTAGTTTTTCCATGACTTTCACCTTGTTATACGTGGGATACAGATGCTTTTTCTTGCTCGCGGCGATACCAGTAATAGGCTCCTTTGGAGATCATCCGCAATTGCAACACTAACCTTTCTTCCAACTGCCGCCGTTGTTCAATATCAATATCCAGCGCTTCCGCACCCGCACTGAACACAATTGTCACCATTGCTTCTGCCTGCGCTTCGATAAAGCTGCGCGGCATATGGTTTTCCAGCTCAAGATAATCTGCCAGTTCGGCGATAAAATGTTGGATTTCCCGTGCTACCGCCGCACGAAACGCAGCCGAGGTGCCGGAACGTTCACGCAGCAACAGCCGAAAGGCGTTGGGATTATTGCCGATAAACTCCATAAAGGTCGACACCGACGTGCGGATCACGCTGCCACCCTTGGCAATACGCTGGCGTGCCTGGCGCATCAGTTGGCGCAGCATCAGGCCGCTTTCGTCAACCATGGTGAGCCCCAGCTCATCCACATCGCGAAAATGGCGATAGAACGACGTGGGCGCGATGCCCGCCTCTCGTGAGACTTCACGCAGGCTCAGGCTAGCAAAGCTGCGCTCGGCACTCAGTTGGCTGAAAGCCGCCTCAATGAGGGAACGACGAGTGCGTTCTTTTTGTTGTGCTCTGACGCCCATTTGCATATCCGGATAACTTCCCTTCTTTCAGTCTAACGCCGCGGAACAGGCAATATAACAAATTTCTCGCAACAGCATTGATACAAACGCGCTTTGTCACAGTTCCAGGCCACACCGATTGTGCTTTGCCACAAAAAGGCTAATGGTAATTGGGCACGCAGCGCTATGATGTTAAGATACCGTTGTAAATTTGTATAAGAACAGGTCTCTCCTACATGCAACAACACTATCAATTTGATGCCATTATCATCGGCTCCGGCCCTGGTGGTGAAGGCGCAGCCATGGGTCTGGTGAAACAAGGTGCCCGCGTGGCTGTGATCGAACGGTACAATAACGTGGGCGGCGGCTGTACTCACTGGGGAACCATCCCCTCAAAAGCCCTCCGCCACGCCGTCAGCCGCATTATCGAATTCAACCAGAACCCGCTTTACAATAACTCCCGTACCCTTAGTGCCACCTTCCCTGACATTTTACGCCACGCCGACAGCGTGATTAACCAGCAAACGCGCATGCGCCAAGGGTTCTACGAGCGTAACCAATGCAAGCTGTTCGCCGGTAACGCCAAATTTATCGACGCCAACACCGTCAGCGTCAGCTATATGGATGGCACGCAGGATACCATCCGCGCCGACCATATCGTGATCGCCTGTGGTTCGCGCCCTTATCATCCGAACGGCGTTGATTTTAACCACTCGCGCATTTATGACAGCGACTCCATCCTGGAGCTGAACCACGAGCCACGCCACGTGATTATCTACGGTGCCGGGGTGATTGGCTGCGAATATGCCTCTATCTTCCGTGGTTTGAACGTGAAGGTGGACTTGATCAACACCCGCGATCGGCTGCTGGCGTTCCTCGATCAGGAAATGTCAGACTCTCTGTCTTATCACTTCTGGAATAACGGCGTGGTGATCCGCCACAATGAAGAGTTCGAGAAGATTGAGGGCACCGATGACGGCGTGATTGTGCACCTGAAATCCGGCAAGAAAGTGAAGGCCGATTGCCTGCTGTACGCCAATGGCCGTACTGGCAACACCGATGCGCTTGGCCTGGAAAACGTGGGTCTGGAATCAGACAGCCGTGGCCTGCTGAAGGTCAACAGCATGTATCAGACCGCCGTGGCCCACATTTATGCCGTGGGTGACGTGATCGGCTATCCGAGCCTGGCGTCTGCCGCTTATGACCAGGGCCGCATCGCCGCTCAGGCCATCTCCTCTGGGGAAGCCAGCGGGCATCTGATCGAAGACATTCCAACGGGCATTTACACCATTCCGGAAATCAGCTCCGTCGGCAAAACCGAGCAGGAACTGACGGCGATGAAAGTGCCCTATGAAGTGGGCCGCGCCCAGTTCAAACACCTGGCTCGGGCGCAGATTGCCGGCATGAACGTGGGTAGTCTGAAGATCCTGTTCCACCGCGATACCTTGCAGATCCTGGGGATCCACTGCTTTGGTGAGCGTGCGGCAGAGATCATTCACATCGGTCAGGCGATCATGGAACAGAAAGGGGAAGGCAATACCATCGAGTATTTCGTCAATACCACCTTCAACTATCCGACCATGGCAGAAGCCTACCGTGTGGCAGCGCTAAACGGCTTAAACCGCCTGTTTTAAGTTCGCGTCCAGGTAGTTCTGCATGTGTTCGCGAATAGCCTCGGCCAACTGCTCATAGCGGCTACGTAGCGGGGAGCCGGGGCGATATACCAGAGCAATGGTGCGTTTCGGTTCCGGTTTGTAGCACTCCAGATAGCAGACGCCGTCACGCTCGCGCTCACGCGGTACTGCCAAGGCGGGCAACAGCGTAATCCCACTGCCTGCGGCAACCATATTACGCAGCGTTTCCAGACTGGTCGCGCGGAAGTGGGTATCCTCATCCGCACCGGCCTGGAAGCAAAAGCCCAGCGCCTGATCGCGTAAACAGTGGCCATCTTCCAGCATCAGCAGTTTTTCGCCCGCCAAATCGGCCATCGCCACGCGGTCGCGCTGCGCCCACGGATGGTCGGAATAGACCGCCAATTGCATCGGCTCATCGAACAGGGGCACTTCGATAAAGGCTTCGGTCTCTTTCACCAGGGCAAGAATGGCGCAGTCCAACTTGCCGCTGTCCAGCTGTGCCAGCAGTTGATGGGTCTGTGCTTCGTGCAGATACATTTCCAACTTGGGAAAGGATTTATGCAGCGTCGGTATAATCTGTGGTAGCAGATATGGCCCCACGGTAGGGATCAGGCCGATATGCAACGGCCCGGACATCGCCTCCCCCTGCTGGCTGGCCATTTCCTTCAAGACTTTGACTTCACGTAGCACGGTGCGCGCCTGCTCCACCAGCAGTAAGCCCGCCTGCGTGAAAAGCACCTTACGGCTGGTCCTCTCAAGCAGCATTACGCCCAACTCGTCTTCCAGCTTGCGGATCTGCCCACTCAATGTAGGTTGGCTGACATGGCACGAGTCGGCAGCGCGCCGGAAATGGCGATGCTCGGCCAAGGCGACCAGATACTCTAAATCACGAATATTCATTGTTGTTTCCCTCCTGGCCATGATAGCTCATGGCGATAGATAAGATAGCAACGAGTGATTAGAACTATCAAGCCCCTCAGTGAATAATGTCCCCCAACGAAGCGCAACGGCGCCAACATAAAAAATTCATTTTCCTAATTAAGGGGTTAATTCATGTTTACCAGTCAAGAAGGCAAAAAAGTCCCTCAGGTTACCTTCCATACTCGCCAGGGCGACCAATGGATCGATGTCACCACGGATGACCTGTTCAAAGACAAAACCGTGATCCTGTTCTCCTTGCCGGGTGCGTTCACCCCAACCTGCTCATCCAGCCATTTGCCGCGCTATAACGAACTGTCCAGCGTGTTCAAGCAACACGGCGTTGACAGCATCCTGTGCGTCTCGGTGAATGACACCTTTGTGATGAACGCCTGGAAAGCGGACCAACACGCCGAAAATATTACCTTCGTGCCGGACGGCAACGGTGAATTCACCAAGGGCATGAACATGCTGGTTGAGAAAGCCGATCTGGGCTTTGGCCCACGTTCATGGCGCTACTCCATGCTGGTGCGTAACGGCGTAGTAGAAAAAATGTTCGTCGAGCCAAACAAGCCGGGCGACCCGTTTGAAGTCTCTGACGCCGACACCATGCTGAAATACCTGGCACCGGAATTCAAAGTGCAGGAATCGGTCTCCCTGTTCACCAAGCCGGGCTGCCCATTCTGCGCCAAAGCCAAACAAATGCTGCAAGAGCGCGGGATCCAATATGAAGAAATCGTCTTGGGCCAAGACGCGACCACGGTCAGCCTGCGCGCTGTCAGCGGCCGCGCTACCGTGCCACAGGTGTTTATCGGTGGTCGCCACATCGGTGGTAGCGACGACCTGGAAAACTTCCTGTCCGCTTGAATGATAAAAATAAACCCGATGAGTCTCAGGCGCAGTTCAACAATCTGTCGCCTGAAAAACCAACGGAATAGAAGTAATGTGACTTTTGGCGGGTGCTAACCCGCCCTTTTTTATTCCCTTCAGGAGCGGATATGAAACTGTTGAATGTCGACGTCGCCGTTATTGGCGGCGGCACAGCCGGTCTAGGCGCTTACCGCGCAGCAAAACTTTCTACCCCGAGCGTGGTGATGATTGAGGGCGGACCTTTTGGCACCACCTGTGCTCGTGTTGGCTGTATGCCTTCCAAATTGCTGATTGCTGCGGCAGAAGCGGTGCACCAGATCGAACGGGCTCCAGGGTTTGGCATCCATCCTGCGGGAAAAACCACCATCAATGGCCGTGAAGTGATGGATCGCGTCAAACGCGAGCGCGATCGCTTTGTCGGATTTGTGCTGGAAGGGGTCGATAGCATCCCGGCCGCAGATAAAATTCAGGGCTATGCCCGCTTCATTGACGACAACACCTTGCAGGTTGACGAGCATACGCGCATCGTCGCGCAGCGTATCGTGATCGCCACCGGTTCCCGCCCTAGCTGGCCTGCGCCGTGGAACGATCTGGGCGATCGCCTGATCGTCAATGACGATGTATTTAACTGGGATGATTTGCCGCAGTCCGTCGCGGTATTTGGCCCAGGAGTGATCGGACTGGAACTGGGCCAGGCACTCCATCGCCTTGGCGTTGCCACCAAAGTATTCGGCGTTGGCGGCGCGGTTGGCCCGTTGACCGACAGCATAGTGCGGGAATATGCCGCTAAAACGCTGGGCGAAGAGTTTTATCTCGACCCGGATGTCAAAGTGGACATCATGCAGCGCGAAGGCGACAAAGTGTTTATCCGCTACCAGGATCTGCACGGCCAAGCGCAGGAAATGATGGTGGATTACATGCTGGCTGCCACTGGCCGCCGCCCGAACGTCGACAAGCTGGGGTTGGAAAATACCACTCTGGTGCTGGATGCCAAAGGCGTGCCACAGGCCGATCGCTTAACCATGCAAACCAGCGTGCCGCATATTTTCATTGCCGGAGATGCCAGCAACCAGTTACCGCTGCTGCACGAAGCCAGCGATCAGGCTCGTATTGCCGGGCACAACGCGGGCAGCTTCCCGGAAGTGACGCCAGGCCTGCGCCGCAGTGCGATTTCCGTGGTGTTCTCAGACCCGCAAATCGCCATGGTCGGCTCGACCTTCCGTGAACTGAACCAGAAATTCAGCGCCTGTGGTTGCTTTGAAGTTGGCGCCGTGTCGTTCGAAAACCAGGGCCGTTCGCGGGTGATGTTGCGTAATAAAGGCATCTTGCACGTCTATGGCGAGCAAGGGACTGGCCGCTTCCTGGGTGCTGAGATGATGGGACCGGACGTGGAGCATATCGCCCATCTGCTGGCCTGGGCGCATCAGCAACAGATGACCATCGATCAAATGCTGGAGATGCCGTTTTACCATCCGGTGATCGAAGAGGGCCTACGTACCGCGCTGCGCGATCTGCAAACCAAGCTGAAGCTGGGCGAGTCCGAAGCGGAACGCTGCCAGCGCTGCCCTGGCGAATAAGCCTTTCGCTCTGTCACCCCCCTCCACCGGGCCTTCGCGCCCGGTTTTTTGCGTATGGCATTCCAGCCTTGAGCCATCCTGCTTGCTGAGTTTTGATTTTAGCGTCATTTTTAGGCTGCTTTATCTTGAAATGATACTACTATTGATACTAATATAGGGTGATTAAATGAAAGGACTCAGAGAAACCATTGACGATCTGCAACAGCGGCAAGCCAATATCAAATTCAACGCATTGGTAAAGATCTGCACTTACTGGTTTGGCCCACCGCGTTTGAATGGTGGCAGCCACAAGGTTTACAAAATGCCCTGGCCGGGAGACCCACGGGTGAATATCCAACGTGCAGATGGCGGCATGGCAAAGGTATATCAGGTCAAACAGGTCATCTCTGCATTGGCTAAACTGGAGGAAGAACATGGAAAAACATGAGCACTACACCTACCGTATTACCTGGTCAGCGGAAGACGGTGAATATGTCGGCCTCTGTACGGAGTTCCCCTCACTGTCATGGCTGGCCACTACCCGTACCGCAGCGCTAGACGGTATTGAAAAGCTGGTCCGCGATGTGATTGCGGATATGCTCGCCCAAGGTGAAACGCCACCAGAGGCACTGGCAGAGAAAAATTTCAGTGGGAAACTGGTACTGCGGATGACCCCGGAACAGCATCGTCGTCTGGCGATTAATGCTATGGATGAAGGCGTTAGCCTGAACCGCTATTTGTGCGCCCGATTGGCAGGATAAGGGCAGCATTGCGCTGCCCTCAGGCGTAGCTTAGAACAGGCGTTTTTTCGCCTCGGCGATCGCATAGGCAACCTGCTGAGGAGAAACGCCGCCCTTGGCCGCGCGCTTATCCAGGCAAGATTGCAACGACAGGATCGGATAAACGTCGTCACCGATCACGCTGTTGAATTTCTGCAAATCGCTCAGCGGCAGGTCTTCCAACGGCTTGCCCTGGCGGATCGCTTCCACTACCGCTTCTCCCACAATGTGGTGCGCTTCGCGGAACGGCACGCCTTTGGCAACCAGATAGTCGGCCAGTTCGGTAGCGTTGGCATAGCCTTGCTGTGCCGCTTCCTGGCAACGCGGGCGCCTCACCTGAATGCCGTCCAGCACCAATGCCGCCATCTGCAGACAATCCATCCAGGTATCGAGCGCGTCGAACAGCCCTTCTTTGTCTTCCTGCATGTCTTTGTTGTAGGCCAACGGCAGGCCTTTCAACGTCATCATCATGCCGGTCAAGGCCCCTTGCACGCGGCCAGACTTGCCACGGATCAGCTCTAACGCATCCGGGTTTTTCTTTTGTGGCATCAGGGATGAACCAGAGGTCACGCGATCCGAAAGCTCGACAAACGCCGCTTCGCCGCTGTTGAAGAAGATCAGATCTTCTGCAAAGCGCGACAGGTGCACCATGCTGATGGCAGCATTGGACAGCAGCTCCAGCACGTGATCACGATCGGAGACGCTGTCCAGGCTGTTACGCGTGGCAGAGGCAAATCCCAACCAGCCAGCCAGTTGTTCACGGTCGATCGGATAAGCAGTTCCGGCCAAGGCACCGCTACCCAGTGGGCTGACGTCCAGGCGTTTCAGCGTATCCTGCAGGCGGCTTTCATCACGCGCCAGCATCTCGACGTAAGCGAGGCACCAATGGGCAAAAGTTACCGGCTGGGCACGCTGCAGGTGGGTGTAACCCGGCATCACCGCATCCTGATTGGCTTCGGCGGTTTCTACCAGCGCCTGTTGCAGCTGTACCAACGCCTGATGCAGTTCACTGACCTGATGTTTGCACCACAGTTTCAGATCGGTGGCCACCTGATCGTTACGGCTGCGGCCGGTATGCAGCTTTTTGCCCAGATCGCCGACTTTATCGATCAGCTTCTGCTCAACCCAGCTGTGAATATCTTCTGCGTCGCTGTTAACGATCGCCAGAGGATCGGCCTGCACTTCTTCCAGCAGCACGTTCAGTGCCTGCTCAAGCTGCTGTTGCTCTGCTGACGTCAGTACGTTGACGGTCACCAGCGCTTTTGACCAGGCGACGGAGCCCACAATATCCTGTTCCGCCAGGCGATAGTCGAAGCGCAGGGAATCATTTAACTGTTTGAACCGCTGATCCGCTGCCTGACTAAACCGTCCGCCCCAAAGTGCCATAATCTTGCTCCTGAATAAGTATGCGAAAGGGCGCAGCATGCTGCGCCCCTCAAATTGACGCTAAACCAACGACGTTACTTTTTCTTCTCGTTCAATGCGCGAATACGGGAAGAGAGCGAGAACAGACGGATAAAGCCACCCGCATGGCTGTGATCGTAAACTTCGTCTTCGCCAAAGGTCGCAAATTCTTCTGAGTACAGGCTGTTGGCCGATTTCTTCTGGATCGCCGTCACCTGACCTTTATACAGCTGCAATACCACTTCGCCGTTAACTTCTTCCGCCAGCGCTTGTGCGGAAGCCTGAATGGAACGACGCAGCGGAGCAAACCAGCGGCCATCGTAGACCACGTAGGACATTTCCAGGCCCAACTGCTCACGCCATTTAAAGCTATCACGATCCAGTACCAACTGCTCGATCCCGCGCAGTGCGGCAACCATGATGGTGCCTCCTGGGGTTTCATAGCAACCACGGGATTTGATGCCTACCAGGCGGTTTTCCACGATATCGATACGGCCCACGCCATGTTTGGCACCCAGCACGTTCAGGGCCTCCAGGCACTTGTACGGGCTCATCGCTTCACCGTTAACGGCCACCACGCAGCCTTTCTCTACGGTGACGGTCACCTGTTCTGGCTTGTCCGGTGCTTCCAACGGATCGACAGTCCAGACCCAGCAATCTTTGTTTGGCGCATTCCACGGGCTTTCCAGTACGCCGCCTTCGGTAGAGATGTGCCAGGCGTTTTCGTCACGGCTGTAGATCTTCTCCAACGAAGCGGTGGTTGGGATATTACGCTCTTTCAGGTAATCCAGCAGGGCCTCACGGGAACGCAGGTTCCACTCACGCCAAGGCGCAACGACCTTCAGATGAGGAGCCAGCGCGGTATAGGTGGTTTCGAAACGCACCTGATCGTTGCCTTTACCGGTTGCACCATGGCACAGCGCATCGGCACCCACTTTCAGCGCCAGCTCAACCTGGGCCTTGGCAATGATCGGCCGCGCCATTGAAGTCCCCAGCAGGTAGCTGCCTTCGTACAGTGCGCCGGTCTGTAGCACCGGATAAACGTAGTCACGGATAAACTCTTCACGCAGATCGACAACATGACACTCAGAGGCACCGGATTGCAGAGCTTTCTGCTCAACGCCTTCCAGATCGCCGCGCTCCTGGCCGATGTCCGCCACGAAGGCTACCACTTCACAGCCGCCGTAGTTCTCTTTCAGCCATGGAATGATGGCCGAAGTATCCAGACCGCCGGAGTACGCCAGAACGATTTTCTTGATGCCTTTGTTTTGCATTGTGTTATTCCTTTTTAATTCTAAATTTAAGCGAGGATCCGGGTGCCAATCGACACACCATTAAACAGAGCAGGGAGCTTTTCGGCATTACGCCAGCTGGCGATATCTACCGGGCGGCCAAGGGTACGTGCGGCATCCAGCGCCGCATTGACCTTCACCACCATACCATCGGTAATGATGCCTTGAGCAATCAGTTGCTCGGCTTTTTGTGCTGTCATTTCCGCGATGCGCTGCCCTTTGCCGTCGAGAATACCGCTAACGTCCGACAGCAGGATTAAATCCGCCCCCAGCGTGGCGGCCAGGGCCGTCGCAGCCTGATCGGCGTTTACGTTCATCAGTTGGCCTTCGGCAGTAATGCCGATGGAGCTGACCACCGGCAGGTAGCCAGCGCCCAACAAGGTATTGAGCAGCGCAGGCGTTCCTGGCACTGCATGGCCCACGTGGCCCAACGCCGGGTCCAGTTGTGTTACCGCAACGCTGCCGCCGTCTGCCAGGCTCAGGCCAACGGCATTAATTTTGTGCTTCACCGCCCAGGCCAGCAGGGTTTTATTGGCCGTTCCTGCCAGTGCGCCGGTGATGATGTCGATCTGATCGGCTGGAGTAACGCGCAGGCCGTTCTTCTTCACTACCGGCAGGGAGAGCTGTTTCATCAGCTCATCCACTACGCAACCACCGCCGTGAACGATCACCAGCGGGCGCTGATGTTCCTGGCGATAAACATCCAGCGCGGTAAACAAACGCTCCAGCGCTTCTTCGCTGTCCAGTAGCACGCCACCTAGTTTGATAATCAATGGATTCATTGCTGTTTACTCACGCTGATTTAAAGTAAGGATTGGGTTTCCGGGAAGCCGAAACGAATATTCATACACTGCACCGCCTGAGCTGCCGCACCTTTCAACAGGTTGTCTTCTGCGGCTACGGCGATCAGATGCTCGCCCTGCACGGCAAAGCCGATATCGCAGAACGGCAGGCCCACCACGGATTTCAGTGCTGGCACCCCTTGGTCATACAACCGCACCAACGGTTTGTCGTCATACGCCGCATGGTAAGCCGCTGCCACGTCTTGCGCGGTGACGCCCTTGTTCAGGCGGCAGGTGATGGTTTCCAGAATACCCCGAGGGAAGTTACCCAAGTGTGGCGTAAAGATAACTGGCACCCCAAGATGGGCAGCAATTTCTGGCTGATGACGATGATTGAACAGGCCGTAAGGTTGCAGGCTGACTTCACAGAAACTGGTCGTAACGCTGGCTTTACGCCCTGCACCGCTCACGCCGCTAACGGCGTTGATGACCGGCCATTGATCCAGGTTCAGTAATTGCTTGTCGAGCAGCGGTTTGAGCGCCAGCTGCGCCGCCGTTGGGTAGCAGCCCGGCACGGCAATCAACTGCGCCTGCTTGAGTTTTTCACTCTGCCACTCCGCCAGGCCGTAAACTGCCTGCGCCAGCCAGTCGGCATGCTGGTGTGTAAAACCATAATACTGTTGATAAAAATCAGCATCCTGCACGCGGAATGCGCCGGAGAGATCGAACACCACGCAACCCGCAGCCAGGAATGCTGGCGCGATGTCGTGGCTCACCTCATGGGCGGTCGCGAGGAAAACAACGTCGATGCCTTTGGCCGCTGCGGCAACATCAACCAGCGGCTGTAATGGCAGATCGACGATGCCTTTTAATTGAGGGTGCAGCTCGGAAAGCAATTTTCCTGCATCTGCACTTTGCGCTGAAACCGCTAAAGCGGTTATGTTCATGTGTGGGTGGCGATTCAGGTAAGCCGTGAGCTCTGCTCCGGCATAACCGCTGGCACCAACAATCAGCGTATTCAACATGTGGCCTTTCACCTTCTTGGCTAGCAATCTAAGAGTCACTGCGACCCTGGTAGCAGGGCTTGGTCGCGTTGTTGCGCGGTTCACCCACGTGGTTGAGCATGATGTTTTTATCAACATCCGGGTTACAGGTTCCCTTACGCTCTAGCTTACTGTATTTTTATTCAAAATAAATGCATGAATATTGATACTATCCTAACCAAAGGCTGTCAACAGTGAAGATGAAATTACCTCCATTTATTGAGCTGTACCGGGCGTTGATCGCCACTCCATCGATCAGCGCCACCGATGGCGCCCTCGATCAGAGTAATGAAGCATTAATCAACTTGCTGGCCGGCTGGTTCAACGATTTGGGCTTCCGCGTCGACGTGCAGCCCGTGCCGGACACCCGCAACAAATTCAACCTGCTGGCCAGCCTTGGCGAGGGCAGCGGTGGCCTACTGCTGGCGGGCCATACCGACACGGTGCCCTACGATCAGGGGCGCTGGACGCGAGATCCCTTTACCCTGACCGAGCACGACAACAAGCTGTACGGGCTGGGCACCGCCGACATGAAGGGCTTCTTCGCCTTTATCCTGGATGCGGTACGCGATATCGATGCCGGCAAGCTGACCAAGCCGCTGTACATTTTAGCTACCGCTGATGAAGAAACGACGATGGCTGGCGCACGTTACTTTGCAGCCTCCAGTAAAATCCGCCCGGACTTTGCCATCATCGGCGAGCCAACCTCGCTGCAACCAGTGCGCGCGCATAAAGGCCATATCTCCAGTGCGATCCGCATCGTCGGCCAGTCGGGCCATTCGAGCGATCCGGCACGCGGCGTCAATGCCATCGATCTGATGCATGAGTCCATCGGGCATCTGATGGCGTTGCGCAAAACGCTACAGGAGCGCTACAACAATCCGGCGTTCGCGGTGCCTTACCCCACCATGAACTTTGGCCATATCAGCGGCGGCGATGCGGCTAACCGTATCTGTGCCTGCTGTGAGCTGCATATGGATATCCGCCCGTTGCCCGGTATGACGCTGGACAACATCAACGAACTCCTGCATGAAGCGCTGGCTCCGGTAAGCCAACGTTGGCCGGGCCGCTTGACGATCGATGAGCTGCATCCGCCGATCCCAGGTTACGAATGCCCAACTGACCATCACATGGTGGCGGTGATTGAAAAACTGCTGGGTTCACGCACCGAAGTGGTCAACTACTGTACCGAAGCGCCGTTCGTCCAGGAAGTCTGCCCTACGCTGGTGCTCGGTCCAGGTTCGATCAACCAGGCGCATCAGCCGGATGAGTATCTGGACACCGCGTTTATTGAGCCAACGCGTAAACTGCTGGGTCAATTGGTCGACCATTTCTGCCGGCAATAAACCTTAATAACAACAGGGGAATGGGTTACCATCCCCTACCTCTTAAGAAGTAATAATTTATGCCGATAAGCCAGACTGATAACCGGCCGCGCGTAATTAAATTTCAGAAAATACGCCGAATTTGATGTTTTTTTGCTAAAAATAGTGTCAATTGATGATTGGACAGGCACGTGACCAGATAAAACCGGCGGTCTGCGTCGGCACGTGAAATTTACTTACAAGATGAAAAATCACGTACTCATCGTGTTCAGGTAGTGGCGAAAAACACCACGATCGGAGGATGATAAGTATGCAAAGAACTGGGTCAGGGATTATATGAACGAACAATATTCGGCAATGCGAAGTAATGTCAGTATGCTCGGCAAATTGCTAGGCGATACCATTAAAGAAGCGCTGGGCGAGCATATTCTCGATCGCGTTGAAACTATCCGTAAGCTTTCCAAATCCTCACGTGCCGGTAACGAGGCGCATCGTCAGGAGCTGCTCTCCACGCTGCAGAACCTGTCCAACGATGAGCTGTTGCCCGTTGCCCGCGCCTTCAGCCAATTCCTTAACCTGACCAACGTTGCCGAGCAATACCACAGCATCTCGCCGCACGGCGAAGCGGCCAGCAACCCGGAAGCCTTGGCGCAGTTGTTTACCAAGCTGAAAGACAACAAGCTGGATAACAAACAGCTGCAAAAGGCGGTGGACGACCTTTCCATCGAGCTGGTTCTGACCGCTCACCCAACGGAAATTACCCGCCGCACCCTGATCCACAAGCTGGTTGAGGTGAACACCTGCCTGAGCCAGTTGGACCATAACGATCTGGCCGACTACGAGCGCAATAAAATCATGCGCCGTCTGCGCCAACTGGTCGCACAGTCCTGGCATACCGACGAGATCCGCAAGAATCGCCCATCCCCGGTCGATGAAGCCAAATGGGGCTTTGCCGTGGTGGAAAACAGCCTGTGGGAAGGCGTACCGGCCTTCCTGCGCGAGTTCAACGAACAGCTGGAAAACTCCATCGATTACCGCCTGCCGGTGGAAGCCGTGCCTATCCGCTTCACCTCCTGGATGGGTGGCGACCGCGACGGCAACCCGAACGTGACCGCTGAAATCACCCGTCACGTACTGTTGCTAAGCCGCTGGAAGGCCTGCGATCTGTTCACCCGGGATATTCAGGTGCTGGTCTCCGAACTGTCGATGACCGAATGTACCCCGGAACTGCGGGAATTGGCCGGTGGTGACGAAGTACAAGAACCTTACCGCGAATTGATGAAGCAACTGCGCAGCCAGTTGATGAGCTCCCAAGCCTACCTTGAAGGCCGCCTGAAAGGCGAACGCGTGCTGCGTCCGCACGATCTGCTGGAAAATAACGAGCAGTTGTGGGAACCGCTATACGCCTGTTATCAATCTTTGGTGGCCTGTGGCATGAGCATTATCGCCAATGGCCAACTGCTGGACACCTTGCGCCGCGTACGCTGCTTTGGCGTACCGCTGGTGCGTATCGACGTGCGCCAGGAAAGCACCCGCCATACCGAAGCCATTGCCGAACTGACCCGCTATCTGGGCCTGGGGGATTATGAAAGCTGGTCAGAAACCGACAAGCAGGCGTTCCTGATCCGTGAGCTGAACTCCAAGCGTCCACTGGTGCCACTGAAGTGGGAGCCGAGTGCAGAGACGCAGGAAGTGCTGGAAACCTGCCAGGTGATCGCCGAAGCGCCACAAGGTTCGATCGCCGCCTACGTCATTTCCATGGCTCGCACCCCGTCCGACGTCTTGGCCGTACACCTGCTGCTGAAAGAAGCGGGTTGCCCATTTGCCCTGCCGGTCGCCCCACTATTTGAGACCCTGGACGATCTGAACAACGCCGACGACGTGATGACCCAGTTGCTGAACATCGACTGGTATCGCGGCTTTATTCAGGGCAAACAGATGGTCATGATCGGCTATTCCGACTCGGCAAAAGATGCTGGCGTGATGGCGGCCTCCTGGGCGCAATACCGCGCACAGGACGCACTGATCAAAACCTGTGAGAAGGCCGGAGTGGCGCTGACGCTGTTCCATGGCCGTGGTGGTTCGATTGGCCGTGGTGGCGCACCTGCCCACGCCGCTCTGCTGTCCCAACCACCAGGCAGCCTGAAAGGTGGCCTGCGCGTGACCGAACAGGGCGAGATGATCCGCTTTAAATTCGGCCTGCCAGAAGTCACCATCAGCAGCCTGGCGCTGTACGCCGGTGCGGTGTTAGAAGCCAACCTGCTGCCACCGCCGGAGCCTAAGCCAGAATGGCGCACGCTGATGGACGAACTGTCCGAAACCTCGTGCAACATGTATCGCGGCTACGTGCGTGAAAACCCAGAATTTGTGCCTTACTTCCGCGCCGCTACGCCAGAGCAGGAACTGGGGAAACTGCCATTGGGTTCACGCCCGGCCAAACGTCGCCCGAACGGCGGTGTTGAAAGCCTGCGTGCTATTCCGTGGATCTTCGCCTGGACACAGAACCGCCTGATGCTGCCAGCCTGGCTGGGTGCCGGTGCTGGCCTGCAAGAAGCGGTGAAAGCTGGCAAGCAGGACCAGTTGGAAGCCATGTGCCACAACTGGCCGTTCTTCTCTACCCGTATCGCGATGCTGGAGATGGTTTACGCCAAAGCCGACCTGTGGCTGGCGGAATACTACGATCAGCGTCTGGTGGACAAGTCCCTGTGGCCGCTCGGCCAGCAGCTACGCGATCAATTGGCCAGCGATATCAAGGCGGTGCTGACCATCGCCAACGACGATCACCTGATGGAAGACCTGCCGTGGATCGCCGAATCTATCGCGTTGCGCAACGTCTACACCGACCCGCTTAACGTGTTGCAGGCCGAGCTGCTGCACCGTTCGCGCCAGCAGGAGCAACCGGATGCTCGCGTTGAGCAGGCTCTAATGGTCACTATCGCTGGCGTGGCGGCCGGGATGCGCAACACCGGCTAATATTGCTTCACCATTTGCTGCAAGCACCGATGCGATCGGCGTCGGTGCTTATTCTCCCCCCGGTTATCCCCATTCTAATCTGCGGATTTTTGTCCCATCGGTCACTCACGGCGGGTTATCAATGCTATTATTGCTGACACTCATTTTGAGTCCATGCTCCGTTTGGCCGCACCTTTTGCGTTGATTATGCGATGAATTCAGTCAGGAAGAGATAAAAGATGGGCGATAAGACCAATGTCACTGAAACAGATTTCGTTGATCGTTTAATCCAGGAATGGTTAGACACGGTACCCACTTTAGATTTGTCTGGCCTGCCGGTGATCGCCAGGATCGTACGCATGAGCCACTATATCTCGCAGTTTGTCGATGCCAACTTCGCGCGCTATAACCTGACGATTGGTGAATTCGAAGTGCTGGCCGCCCTGGCCCGCAACCCCGACCGCCAGCTTTCTCCCAAAGATCTGCAAGAGAAAATCCTGATTTCCTCTGGTGGCTTATCCAACCGGATTAATCGCCTGGAAAATAAAAAGTATATTGTCCGCATGCCCGATCCTTCAGACCGGCGTGGCGTGATTGTTAAGATCACGCCGGAAGGCCGGAAATTAACCCTGGAAACGGTAGAAACCCATGTGGCAATCGAAAAAGCCTTGATCCAGGGGCTGGACGAGGAAGATCAAAACCAGTTGGCGGAGCTACTGAAAAAATTGATCCTCTCGCAAAAATCACAGCTGAACGAAAAAACCAAATCGGCCTGATGTCGTTAGCCAGAATTGTCTCCCCCCTTTCCCTCCCCCCAAAGGGCAAGAGTTTTGGCGGCGCTCTTACTTGACTCGTCCCGGATCACCAGGGTTGTTGTCCTGAATGGCGAGCACCAAATGTGATTTCACTCTACCTCCTTGTTTTCGGCTACCGAGGCGGCTTGTGAACGATTACCGATTGAAAACGCACATCGGTTGGGAACAGGATCCGCGCATCCCGGCGGAATCGTTCTGCCTGCGCGAAATGCTGCTGATGCTGCAATATCTGTATCAGGCTGGCATAGACGTTCTTGTCAATGCGGCGCCCAAGATAGGATTCGGCCCACTGACATTAGTAATAATTAAGCATAATGGTGGCAGAGCTTTGATAAGATCCTGGCGCGTCAATCGTTCCGTTTACATGTGCTTTAAGGAGCAGTTGCCCATACGAACCCCGCCCTACAACCTTCGACGTTGATGTCATTGAATACCCATTCATTGTGAGTTCAATCGGCTTCCCCCCAAGCTTGGGGTTTGACGTGAGTAACGAAGCACCAATAGAGGCACCATCGGCACCGGCACCGCTGCACGAGAACCATCCTGATACGCTCCCGTCGGGTATCGACTGCCCAGGTGCTACCGTCCCCAGATTGATCTCGGAACCAAGCGAAATCGTACACTGCGTGTCTGGCTTCGAGAAGAGACCACAGGTAGTGTTAGGCGCTAGAACCGCGACCCCCGCACTAGCAGCAGGCAACGCGCCGAAACCCACACATAGCGTACCCCATGCCGCATCTTTCATCTCTTCAACGGACGCTATTGGTACAGAGGCTCCTCCCGACATGGAGAACTTGCTAACATAAGCCTGGTACGCACTTTCCCAGCTAGTATTGGCCCTAACTTTGATTGATATATCGTGCACACTCGAAGCGGTGCCGTTACATGTCCCGCCAGCGTCACAGAGTTTGCCGATCGGGCCAAGACCAGATCGGGGGTAAAACCCGACATAACACTCACTCGCGTTGTTGGCGCATGTTACGTCCCCTGGAACCGGTAGCGAGTCATCAACGATACTCCATTTATAGATGAACCACACTTTGGAATCTCTTATTTCCGTCTTTATTGGTTCCCCCCACGAGGAATACGCCCATGCACCAGGCAGTGAGAGTAGTAACAGGAGGGGGATCAGCAGCGTTCTATACATATTTAACACCCGCGATTAAAATAAAACCCGTGCAATCCTTGGCTTGCTGCCTGCAAAGGGTTGCTTGTTCAGTTAACCCAGCATATTTCATAGGGATCCCCCTCGACAGCTGCATATTCGGGCTGCCGCCATTCGACGTTTTACTCATAGTCCAGCCTAAAAGTGGCAATACCGGTAAATACCCCACGGCCAATGGCTTTGTTGTTTATCGCCTCCGGTTCGCCGCGTACATAGGCCTGTAGGTTAATCACGTTATTGCCGTCTCTGAGCGGGTAGGCATTCGTCTGTTGATTCAGCGGTAGCGGCTGACCTTGCGGCGTTTCCATGCCGATAGCTATGCCGGTCACCGAGTTAACGCCGTCTAGAGCCAGCAACCCAGGCAGAGCGGTGCTTGCCGGGCCGCTGAAGGTGATCTTCAGCATGTTGTTCAAGCTGACGTCACAATCCATCAGATGCAACTGAAACAACTTGCCTTGAGTGCGGCTATTGAGGTACAGGTATTTGTCGATCACCGTACCAAAATCCAACAGAATATTTTCATCCTCGGGCAGCAGGGTGCAAGGCTCCGCCACCAGCTCACCTCGATACTGCACGTTGACCCCCGCAGTGGGGGCCGCCAGGGCTGCACTCAACGGCCCCATTCCAAAACCTGCCAACAACCAGCACGCCAATTTTGTCATGCTTATTTCTCCTACGGATATTCAAGCTGCAAAGTCGCCCCAGCGGTAAAGATCCCTTCCTGCAACGTCACCCCGGCCTTTTTCACCGGCATGGCAATAAACTGTGACGACTTTTGGGAGGAAGGAATGGCCAACGTGCTGCCCACGTCAAACGGAGTCATAGTTCCGCTCTTTTGCTGCTGTAGCCGAATACCAAGCTGTGGAATATTGCTCTGCACCGCCGCGTTATCAAACGTGGTAACCACCCCCAGATAACGCAACAGCATGTCGGTGCTCGCACCTGCGCATTCGTATATCAACTCAAATGGCTGCTGGTAGTTCTCGCCGTCAACTTTGCTGACCCCAATCTTGCCAAAATCAATCTCTACCGCCTGACCCCCATTGATAGTACAAGGCGGTACCGACACCTCTACCTTGATCTCCACAATCTGGGTAACCGCGCCGACAACCAACGGCATCGCAGCCAATAGACCGCAAAACACCTTTACCCCCACGCTGGCTCTGTCATTCATACCCCGCCCCTTCAGTCATAGCTCAGGTGAAAGTCCACCACGGCCCGGTAGCTGCCCGCTATCAGGTTGGCTAGCGTCCGCTCCGGTGCAACGGTGTAGATCAGGGTGTTCTGGCCTGGCGCCAGCAACAAGGGTTGGCCCCAACTGCCCAGCCGCACATCCTGCCCCCGATCGTTTGCCATCCGTAGCCCCATGCCGGATACGCCCTGCGCCTTCACCAACTGCGGATTATCGGCATCGCGGGTCGCCTTGAAACTCACAGACACTGCTGGCTGATTGTCAGCCCAGGTCAACCCACCGGTACGGACGTCCCCGCTACCGGCAGGACTGCGCAAGCAGTCCTTCAGGCGCAGCTCGAACGCCACAGGCTCACCGCGATCCCCCACCTGCCACAGACGACCGGTTCCGGTCTCACCCAGTTGAATATCCTGGCGTGCGCTATCCATCTCCAGCCTGCAGGCACTCTCGGTCAGCGCCCCCTGTACCGACAGCGTGCCGTTTGCGCCGTCTACCGCCCTGTTATCTGCCGCCTGTGAAGACGGCAGCAACAGCATGGCGGTAGCCAAACTTACGGGCACGCTCATCGCCAACGCCACCAAGCTGCCGTAATAGCGCAGTTCGGTCAGCCAATACGCACGGTTTTTGTTCCCTGTCATGTTGTTCTCCTGCTCCATGGTGCCAATCCGCTGATATCTCACGCTCAATCTCGTGGTGTTTGAGCGTGCCTTATGCGCCTTTCTTCTCCGGCACCAACGTGCAGGCACTTCCACCGCAGCTAAAACTCAGCTGCGGCCGACCACCGTAGTCGTTGATATAGGTCAGCACCGGGTTGTTGCCCACGCTGGTCACGCCCACGGTCAACGGCAAGTTGCCTTTTGGCGGCACCATCATCGGTTCAAAACCTTTTACCCCAGCCCCGTCCTTTTTACTGCTGGCGTCCACCAGCGTGACATAGTACGGCGTTGGGTTGTGCACCACGTACTTGTCACCCTGGCGGGTCAACGTTATCTGCTCCTGTGGCGGAGCCGCATTCCTGTCCATGGCGATCGCCGCCGGGCGATAAAACAGTTTGATACGCGTCTGCAGGGCAATTTGCAGCGTATTTGCCTTGTTGCTCTTCGGCGGAATTTCCCGCAGGTTGAAGTAGTACACGGTCTCACGGTCCTGCGGCAACAACTTAACCGCTGGCAGCGCCTGGATTTTCACCTGGCTCGGCTTGCCCGGTTCGATGCGCTGTACCGGTGGTAGTACGGTCAGCGGGCTCTGGATTTTGTTGCCTTGCTCATCCTCAATCCACCCCTGTGCCAGATAGGGCAGTTGCTTGTTTTGGTTGCTGACGTTCAGGCTGACCGAGTTCTGGCTACCCTCAAAAATGACCCGCGTACGATCCAGCGCAATAGCCGCCTGAGCCTGCTGACTGGCCAGCGAGGCCAATAGGGTAGCGGCCACTGCCGCCGATTTCAGGGTGTTGCTTCGCATAGACATTACGACTCCATCGTGTGGATTTAGGGTCAATTCACTGTTGCACATGGCTTCTTCCTGGCCCTCACGGGCTCTCAAAATGGGGGTAAAAATGCTTTCATTACTCAGCTACAGCGGCAGTATCCGGCCCTGATTTAACTGACGCCGTTTCCTGCGGAGTACCCGCTTTCGATTCTTTATCGTTAGATATCAACACTGGGCTACTTAATGGGCGACAAGGCAGCAATAAGGTGTTCAACAGCATGTCCACCAACAACGGTGTCGGCATCTGCACTGCACATTGCGCACTCCCATTCCAGTACACCGTCATGATTTCACCCGCTTTAAGGCCACTCAGATAAACGCCGCCGCCATCATTCACAATGCCGGTTTCCTGCTTACGGGTGTTCATCACCGTAGCTCCAAGCGGCGGCTCACTGCCATCGGCCAGCTTAATGACCGCCATTGCCTTCTCACCGGCAATCACATCAAACCGGCGGTAGCCAATGGCCCCCTCTGTCAGCGTGGCCTGCACCACCGAGTTGCTGGCTTCAGCGTTGTTGCCAAGCTTGTTCAGGTCAATGCTGGCCTTGTTGCGGTAGTAGCTGTTGACGTCACCGAGCACCACTTTGCCCCAGGCGTTGGTATTGCTGGTGCTGCCGTAGCCGCGCACCGGCACATCTGGCACTCCATCGGTGTCAATCAGCATTCGCGTGCCACCCTGCACCCCTACGCGGTGGATGGCCCCACCTTCCGGCGTCAGCGTCATCCCGCCCTGGGCATTCATGCCAAACGCACTGTAACGCCCTTCCTGATAGCTGGTATTGGCGCTCAGGCGAGCCATATTGCCTTCATGGGTGTAATAGCCACTCAGGTTGGCCCCTGTGCGAGAATGGCCAGCACTGAGCTGATAGGTATTGTGCTCATCAACCCGGTCGTAATACCCCACCCGATGGGTGATGTCGTCGCGATTCACCGTCGTGTTGTAACTCAACGTAGAACGGTCACCCCAAGGCATCGACAAAGACAGGTACGCCCCGTCATCTTTGGTGCCGTTATATTCATTGCGGTACGCCGACAAAGACAGACTCAGGTTGCGGAACCTGCCGAGGTCGAAATAGCGTGACATCGTCAGGTTGTAACGGTTATTGGCCGGGCGATCCCAGAACGTCTCATGGCTATAGTTGAGGTAGGTACTCAGCCCCAACTCGCGGAAATGCTTATTAAACGTGATGGTGTACATCTCTTTACCGTTGCCGGTACGAGTGCCGTAATAACGTGCATCCAGGTACTCACTCATGCTCATGAAGTTCTGTTCTGAGAAGCGATAACCCGCAAAGGTCACCTGGCTGTCGTACTCATCAAAATCCTTCGAATAGCTAAGACGGTATGAACCGCCGCTGAGCGTGCCACCGGCCTGTGGCAAGCGCGCCCGTGACTGGGTGGCATCAACAGACAGCGCCCCCAGCGCCATCAGGTCACGCCCGATACCCACCGACACCGCGTTATAATCACCCCCTGCCAGCCCACCGCCATACAGCGACCAGCCGTTGCTCACGCCCCAGGAGAATTCCCCGGTACCAAACAGCGGGCCACGCGAATGGTGCTGCCAATCTGACGGCTTGCCCGTAGCCAGCTTGAAACGCACCGAGCCTGGACGCGTCAGATACGGGATGCTGGCGGTGTTCATCACGAACTCCTGCACGCTGCCATCCTGCTCTTCCACCTTCACCTTCAGCTCACCACTCACCGCATCACTAATGTCCTGAATACGGAACGGCCCGGATGCCACCTGGGTCTCATACAGCACCCGCCCCTGCTGACTGATAGTCACCTTGGCGTTGGTTTTCGCTACCCCCGTCACTTCCGGTGCGTAACCGCGCAGGCTTGGCGGCAACATGCTGTCATCCGACACCAGGCTTACCCCCATAAAGCGGAAGCTGTCGAACATGCCGGAATCCAGGTTGTTCTCCCCCAGCGTCAGCTTCGAGCGCAGTGTCGGGATGGCGCGATAGGCGTAATAGCGGCTCCAGTCCAACTGTGTGTCTGTGGAGCGGCCCGATGCCGTTTGATGATTGATGTTGGCCTGCCAGTCTGCCCGTAAACGCCAAACCCCCAAGTTAGCCCCGGCCGTGCCGTTGCCACTCAAGTTGTAACTGCTCGCCCCTTGCTTCAACTGCTTTTGCGTTTGCATATTAAGGTTGTAATCCAGCAGCAGCCCTGGGATCCCCTCATCCCAGCGGGATGGCGGATCCCAGTCCTCCGAAGTGAACTCCAGATAGGCCTGGGGGATATTCAAATACAACGCCGAGGTGGATAAATCTCCACGCACTTCCATTCCCTCCAGGCTGGACTCATCCAGGCACTCGTCCTGATGCCACCACCGGAGCTCTTGCATCACCCCTTCTTTCAGCCCCAACTGCTCCACCAGAGCTTTATTTACACAGGCACGGCTACCCTTTGGCTCATCCTCTGGTGCATAAAATGGGATTGCCTGTTCCGGCAAATCGTTTTTATTGATGTGTACCGCCATGCCATACGTGCCCGGCATGATGTAGCCACCACGAGAGAACTGGCTCAAATCGATATTCTGGCGATCTTTCACATCCAGAACATCGGTATTGAACTGGATTTCTTCGGCGGCAAACACCACCATTGACGATGTCCCTAGCGCCAGGGAAATCCAGAGCCCCAGCACCTGAAAACGACCCAACTTCCCAGTCGGTGACAATTCCATATCCCTAGCCTTTTATTAATGTCTTTTCACAATGGCGGTGTATTACGGCGTTTAGAAGTAATCCAATTTAAACCGGATAGATGAAAAATAATCCCCAGCTTTCAAGACATGGTTATTAGCAACCAGTTTCATGGTGTAGTTAAGCCGCATGGTGCCGGGAACAATATTATTCATAGGCAGAGGATCCCCTGGGGTGGCTGAGCGCCCTCCAGGTTCGTTAATTTGCAGAGCTACCCCGGATGCTTCCCCGTGTACACCAAATAATTCACCCTCGGCATCACCATCAAAAGTCACCTGAAAGTGTTTCCAATCGGGTAATTTATTACCACCACGTTCTAATTCACAATTCACCAGTTCAATGGCAAAAGGTTTACTCCGGCCATGGCCATCGCGAATAATATCTGCCAAGGGTACAACGCCAAGATCAATGGTTTGATCGCGACTCTCTACGGCAATTGCACAGGCTGTATCAATAATGGCTCCTTGCATATTGACCCGCCCCCATCCTTGGATGGTACCCTCCGCCTGGGGAGAAAAAGGAATCATGAGAAATATGCAAGAAAACACTACCGCAATATTATTGACGTTCAGCATGGTTATGATCCTTATTCCACTTCGCGCCCATGAAAAGCATGCGGATTTCTCCGCATGCAAAACACGTCACTCCAACAAGGGGATCAGTGCTTATTGATAGGCCAAGGTGAAACCGACAACCGCCTGGAATTCGCCTTCGGTGATGACAGCAGAAGCGCCGTTGCCCTGCATATAAGCAGCAAAGTTCAGGCTATTCTTACCATTTTGCAGCAGTTGAGCTCTGGAGGCTTTGCCCAGTTCAATGACTTTACCTGAACCATCAGTAATAGCGACGCTGGCACCTTTCGCCGTGCCAGTAACACCCAGCAGGCCATTATCAGCACTAGACTCCATGCCGGTGAAAGTTACGGATACTTTATTGTTATCCTTTTCACCAAGTTCGCAATTTTCCAAGTCTATGGAGAAATTACGCGGATTTGATTGACCACCGCCTTTCAGGGCTACGTTAGAAACTTGCCCCAGCTCAATCGTCTGGTCGATGCTGTCAGGGGTAATAGAGCATGGCGCATCAATAATAGAACCGGTAAAAGTCACTTTACCGTGACCCTGATCTTTGGTTGCCGCGTGAGCCACAGAAGATACACCCAGAACGATGACTGCTGCCATCATGATTTTGTTCAGTTTCATGCAAAAAATCCTTATAAAAAAGTTCCATATATTTCAGTGTTGATAGATGCGAAATCCATATTTTTATCGACGACGCTCTGAAAATTGCTTCTCTTATGCTTATGGAAAAACCAGCAAAAACATAAGGAACCACAAGAAGCCGTGAGTCTGTCGATGAGGAGCATTGTAATGTAAAAATAAACTAAACAGATCTTTATATCGAAAAATTACAATAAATTAGATGAATTAACTAAAATAACCATAATTATATGATATTAATATTATCTGAATGAGGTTTGGCGGGGATGCAAAGAGATTAACTTCGATTCTAATAGTCACAGAAAGCCTGCAATAGCTCGACTAGCATAATAGATATCGATGTTACCCCTTTGATGAGAGTTATTTGTTTTACATCATTGGCAAAGTGATTCGCCATTCTCCAGAACCCAAAAATCCATCATCGGTTCAAGATGAGTAAACGCATTGGCTTTGCCTAATCAGGCCTAACGATGATCAATGGAATTGATAAAAACATTAATTATGTCAATGCTTGCCAAAAACAGTGCACAACCGTTCATTTAAAAATGAAACATGAATATCAAATCAACGCTAAATTGCCATCCAGCATGATAGATTTATTGCAGCAGGAACAGCCGCAAGCATCAGTCCTGGCAGTAAAATATTTGCAACCTATATACACTCTCTAAATGGACGCTCCTGATAGTGCTACACTTTTGCCAGATCCTGTTTACCACCAGGGAACGGGTTGACTGTTCCCATAAATATGCGCCACCGTTCCGCTTTGTCGGTGGAGGCAATAGCCCGTGTTGAGGAAGAATAGAGTCGTTAATCTGTCGCATGTTATGTTCCCTCTCCTGACGGAGAGGGTCAGGGTGTCTTTCCTTATTTGTCGGGCACCCTCTCACCACGCAATACCAACCACAACCCAGCTAAAATCAGGCATAACCCGCCAAAGGCCAGCATGCTGATTGGCTCTCTTGCCACCACGATCGCCAGCGCAAAAGCCACGATCGGCTCAAATAATCCCAAGGCAACGCAGGTGGCCGCACTCACGTGTTTCAATGCCAAGGTAAACAGCAGGTAGGCGATGCCGGTGGTACAAATCCCCAGATAAGCGATGATCAACCAGGTTGGCAAGGTCAGTGACGGCGTACCCGCCATCCCCCAGGCCATCGGTATGGCGATCAGCATGGCGATGGCAAAGGTGTGTTTGGTGATGGTTAACGGTGACGCGATGGCCACCAGCCGCTTGCTGAGCAAGGTATACAGCGCATAGCAAAAACCGGCCCCCAAACAGGTTATCAGTCCGACCGGGTTAATCACCCAGGAAGCCGATTGCGAAAGCACCATCCAGATCCCGCCGCTAGTGGCACACAGCACGCCTCCCCACCACAATGCACTCGGTGACTTTCTCAACCAGACGGCTTCAAGCAAACCAGCCCAGATCGGCGCGCTGCCGATCGTCGTGGCGGTACCCACGGCAATCCCGGTGGCTTTTACCCCGGCAAAGAAGGCCAGGTTATATAGCCCCATACACACCCCGGCACCGACCACAAACCCCCAGTACAAATGGCGCTGTGCCGCAACCTGCTGCCCTTCGACACTGGCCGTCGCCGTATTTTTGGCCTGGCGGTAAGCAAACAGCAGTTGGAAGAATAGGCAGGCCAGTACCAACCTCAGTGCCCCTAGCCAGTAAGGCGATGCCGAGCCGGGTGCCAGACTTTGGGCCGTTCCCACCGTACCCCACAAGAAAGCAGCAGATAATGTTAACAAAACGCCAATTAAAGAGAATTTTTTCATACTGGTGGCTTATCCGTAGGCAGAACATCCGCAGAGAAAGTATCTTCACGTTAAGATACTTTCTCTGCATAGTAAATGCCGAATTCCTTGCTCAATAAGGAATTCATAATAAATGCAGTTAAGATCAAAATTACCGGTACTATTCGTTGCAGGTAATAGACAAAGATCTTACCTTCTTAAAAGTATCTTCACAGAAAGATATTTATCATGAAGATTGATGATGACAGGGGAAGCAAATGGATGTAGCACTAATAATCAGCTTGGCAGTGCTCGTGGTGGCCGGTTACGCCATTGCCAAGAACTACGACACCAAACTGGTGTTGTTTAGCTCAGGGATCGTACTCATGTTGGCGGCGGCCACCTTGGGCTTACCTATTTTGAGTGCCGGGGCAGGAACGGGCACCGTCTGGCTGGATCCGTTAAAACAAATCGAGCTGGACTTCATCAAGCAGTTTAGCCGGGCAGGTATCATCATCATGGTACTGTTCGGCTTTTCCGCTTATATGTCGCACATTGGCGCAAACGATGTCGCGGTTAAAATCATGTCAAAGCCCATCGCGAAGATCCGCTCCCCCTATATTCTGGTGCCGATCGTATTCTGGATCGGGTCACTGCTGTCGCTGATCATTCCCAGCGCCGCCTCCCTCGCCGTGATTTTAATGGCCACGCTTTACCCCATTCTGCGTGTAGCAAAAATGTCTTCACTCAGTGCCGCCGGGGTCATTGCCACCACCGCGACTATCGTGCCCACACCGCTGGGGGGCGATAACGTGGTCGCAGCCAAAATCCTGGGTTTCGAGCACGTGGTGGACTACGTCACTATGCACCATGCCGTTATCTCACTGCCGGTGCTGGTCATTATCGGCATCGCGCACTATTTTTGGCAAAAGTACATGGATAAGCGCCAGGGCGCAGCCGCGTTTACCGACGTCGATGAAAGTAAATTGACCACCAACAGCCAGCTCCCTCCGGCTTACTACGCCCTGTTCCCGCTGATCCCGTTATTCCTGATCGTGGTATTTGGCCTGTTCTTCCGCCAGATCAAAATCGGCCTGGTGGAAATCACCCTGTTCTCGTTTGCACTGGCCTTTATTGTGGAACTGATCCGCAAAGGCGACCTGCGCGAACAAATGAAAAACTCGTCGCTGTTCTTCACCGGCATGGGGCAAGGTTTCTCACAGGTCGTAGTGTTGATCGTGGCTGCCAGCACCCTGGTGGCCGGGTTGACCGCCATCGGAGCCATCAGCACCGTGGCCTCACTGGTTAAAGAGGTCAATAACGCCGGCATCGGCCTGATGTTTATCTTCTCCGGCCTGACCGCGCTTATCACGCTGATCAGCGGCAGCGGTAATGCGGTGTTCTACTCCTTTATTGAACTTATTCCGTCCATCGCCAATCAGGCTCACGTCGATCCGGTCATGATTGCCCTGCCTATGCAGCTGACCTCAAACCTGATCCGCGCGATATCACCAGTTTCTGCGGTGGTGATCATCGTGGCATCTGTAGTCAAAGTCAGCCCGATTGAGGTGGTCAAAAGAACCTCGGTGCCATTGCTGGTAGGGTTTGTCGCCACCCTGATTTTCACGCTGATCCGCTATTCGTTCTGAGGAGATGCAAATGAGCACTATCGACCCCCGTACCCTGATTAACTGGCGGCGTCAATTTCATGCTTACCCGGAAACCGGCTGGACCGAATTTGCCACCACCGCCCGCGTGATCCAGACGCTGGAAGCCATGGGGCATCAGGTATTGACCGGAACACAGGTTATCAATCCCGACTTTGTTCGTGGCTACAATCGACAGGCGGTAAAGAACTCGCAGGCCGCTGCCAAAGCCGCAGGCATTGATGAAGGCATGCTGCAAAGGATCGGGGATTACACCGGTTGCGCCGCGGTTTTCGATACCGGCAGGCCTGGCCCAGTGGTGGCACTGCGTTTTGAACTGGATTGCGTCAACGTGCAGGAGTCAACCTGTACGACCCATACGCCACAACAGGAAAACTTCGCCTCTAGCCAACCTGGGTTTATGCATGCCTGCGGCCACGACGGCCATATGGCGATAGGACTCGGCGTGGCGCAATGGCTGATGGATCACCGTGACCAATTGCATGGCTGCGTCAAGCTGCTGTTCCAACCGGCGGAAGAAGGCGTACGGGGCGCACGCCCGATGGCCGAAAGCGGCATTCTGGACGATGTGGACTTCTTTGCCTGCGGCCACCTGGGCTGTGACATTCCCAGCAACACCATCGTGGCAGCGCCAGAGAAATTCCTCTCGACGCTGAAGATCGACATGAGCTTCCAGGGCAAAGCTGCCCATGCCGGTATGGAGCCCCATCTGGGGAAAAACGCTTTGGCGGCAGCCTGCCACACCACGCTGCAACTCCTGAGCCTACCGACACACGGCGAAGGTATGACGCGCGTTAACGTCGGGGTGTTACACGGCGGTGAAGGGCGCAACGTCATCCCAAGCCAGGCGCAAATGCAGGTCGAAGTGCGGGGCGAGAACGAAAAAATCAATAACTTCATGTATGAAGAAGCGATGCGCCGCGCCCAGGGGGCCGCGCTCAGCTTTGACGTGCAGCTCGAAACCCAGATCATGGGGGAAGCGGTCAACTTCGTGCCCGATGATGAAATGACCGAGCTGATTATGTCGATAGCCAGGGACATCCCTTCGGTAGAACACGTGCAGCGCAGCATGAATTTCAACGGCAGCGATGACGCCACCGTGCTGATCAAGCGGGTGCAGTCTCACGGCGGCAAGGCGGCCTACTTTGTGATTGGCTCCGATCTGAAGGCTGGCCACCACCAGTCCGAGTTCGATATCGACGAAGGCCAGCTGTTCACTGGCTATACCGTCTTCACCCAGTTGCTTGAGCGCCTCTTGCTGGCCCGTTGAGCGCGGCCTATTTTCCAAGGAGAGAAAAATGAACAAATCGACACTGGCCGTTCTGTTGGCAAGCACGCTACTCGCCCTGCCGGTAGCTGCACAGACGGGTAAACCCCAAGTCACCATCCTGGCGACCGGCGGCACCATAGCGGGCAGCTCAGCCTCCAAGACGGATACCACTGGTTACAAGGCGGGGGCCGTCGGCATCGATACCCTGATCGCCGCCGTGCCTGAAATGGCGCAGGTTGCGAAGGTGAAAGGCGAACAAATCTCCAATACCATCAGCGGCGACGTTAACGACAAGGTTCTGCTTACCCTGAGCAAACGAGTCAATCAGTTGTTGAACCAACAGGGTCAGCAGGGCGTCGTCATCACGCACGGCACCGATACCCTGGAAGAAACCGCCTTCTTCCTGGATTTAACCGTGAACAGCAAGCAACCAGTGGTGATGGTCGGCTCGATGCGCCCGGCAACGGCCATCAGTGCGGACGGCCCGATGAACCTACTGGAAGCAGTGACATTAGCCACGGCCAAGCAGGCAGAAAACCGGGGAACGCTGGTGGTGTTAAATGACCGCATCGGCTCCGCCTTTTACACCAGCAAAACCAACTCCACTACGCTGGATACCTTTAAAGCCACGGAGCCCGGCTATCTGGGGCTGTTTGTCAGCGGACAACCCAAATTCTATTACACCGCCGCCCAGCCGATCGATAAGCGCTATTTTGACGTCAGTAAATTAACCAGCCTGCCGAAGGTGGAAATACTCTATTCCTACCAGGCTCAGGACACCGCCATCCTGGATGCGGCCCTAAAGAGCGGCGCCAAAGGCATTGTCATCGCCGGTAATGGCAACGGTAACGTGTCTACCAAGATGGAGGCGGCCATTGGCAAGCTGCATAAGCAAGGGATCCCGGTGGTGATGTCTACGCGTACCGGCGCAGGCTATGTCAGCACCAAGTCCTTTGCCATCGGCGCGGGCTTCCTCAACCCACAGAAGTCCCGGATTTTACTGCAATTAGCTCTGGCGAGTGGCGCAGACCAGCCGCAGATCGCCAGCTATTTTGACCATCAGCGCTAACGCCTGATCCACCCTGTATGGGAGATATTATGTCCTTTAGCTCTGCACCTATTGCCATGATCCTGGATACCGACCCTGGTATCGACGACGCCGTCGCGCTGGTTGCCGCGCTGTTTCATCCCAAAATCGACCTGCGCCTGGTGAGTACGGTGGCTGGCAACGTCAGCGTAGATAAAACCACCAACAATGCGCTGCGCCTGCTGCATTTCCTGGGCGCGTCCACGCCCGTAGCTCGCGGGGCAGCGGCTCCGCTGGTGCGTAAACTGGAGGATGCCAGCCATATTCACGGCAACTCCGGCCTGGATGGGTACGAGTTTGAAGAATCGACACGGCAGGTCGTTGGCGGTCATGCCGTTGAAGTGATGCGCGACTTGCTTCTGGCCAGCAAGGAGCCGATAGTCTTGGTGCCGATTGGCCCGTTAACCAACATTGCCCTGTTGCTCACGCTCTACCCGGAATGTAAGCCATCTATCGCGCGGATCGTCATGATGGGAGGCTCCGCCAGCCGTGGCAACCATACGCCAAACGCGGAGTTTAATATCTACGTGGATCCCGAGGCCGCCAGCATGGTGTTTGCCAGCGGTATCCCGATTGTCATGTGCGGGCTGGACGTCACCAACCGGGCTACGCTCACCCCCGAGATGATTGCCAGCTTACCCACGCTGAACCGCACCGGGGCCATGCTGCATAGCCTGTTCCAACACTATCGGGGTGGGAGTATGAGCCGTGGGCTGAAAATGCATGACCTATGCGCTCTGGCCTATCTGGCAAAACCCGAGCTGTTTACCACTCAAGCCTGCCATGTAGCGGTAGAGACGCAAGGTGAGCTGACCAGAGGAACGACCTGCGTCGATCTGGCCAACCGTCTGAAACTGCCAGCCAATGCCGAGGTCTGTCTGGAAATCGATGTTGAAGGATTCCGGCAGTGGTTCCTGGAGATGCTCACGCACCCGGCCGTTCCTTGATGATGGCGCGGTTGCCGCAACGGCAACCGCTATCTCTCAGCCTACAGCTGCACCAGGGCGTACACCCAGGGTATGGCAAATGGCGTAGCTCATTTCCGCACGGTTGAGCGTATAGAAGTGGAAATCTTTGACCCCTTCGCGGCTCAGGATCTTCACCATATCCATGGCGATATTGGCGCCGACCATCTTGCGGGTTTCCGCATCGTCATCCAGCCCGGCAAACATGCTGGTCATCCAGCTTGGCACCCGCACGTTGGTCATGGTGGCAAAGCGCTGGAGCTGTTTGAAGTTGGACACGGGCAGAATGCCCGGCACGATTTCTACATCGATGCCAGCAGTCACACAGCGGTCACGAAAACGCAGATAGCTTTCTACGTCGAAGAAGAACTGGGTGATGGCGCGATTGGCACCGGCATCGATTTTACGTTTCAGGTTGATCAGGTCCGACTGGGCGCTTTTCGCTTCTGGATGCACTTCCGGGTAGGCCGCGACAGAAATATCAAAGTCGCCGACGTCTTTGAGCAGCGTGACCAGATCGGCCGCATACATTTCCGGCTTGCCACCACCTGGCGGTAAATCACCGCGCAGCGCGACAATATGGCGGATACCGCTGTTCCAGTAATCGGTAGCGATCTCACGCAGCTGTGCCGGGCTGGCATCAATACAGGTCAGGTGAGGGGCCGCTTCCAGACCAGTACGCTCTTTGATCCCCTTGATGATGCTGTGGGTACGGTCGCGCTCACCCGAGTTGGCACCGTAGGTCACAGAAACAAACTTGGGTTTGAGGCTGCTCAGGCGATCGATCGACTGCCACAAGGTATCTTCCATCTCGCTGGTGCGCGGCGGGAAGAACTCGAACGACACGTTAATCTGGCCGTTTAACTCTGCCAGACTCTGATTCAGCGCTTCCCGCTGGTTTGCGTGATAAAAACTCATACCCTGTCCGCCTCTTATCGATCACTGTTTTGCTTCGTTATAATAAGCGTCTATACGTTTAGACGTCTAGATAGAAAATGCCGGATGTTGCCCGAAGAGTCAACAGGAAAGTGAGGGAGATACGATGATTAATCCTCACGCAAGATGAGAGAATTTCATGTTGAAGGATTGAACGGGGGCGCGCAGCGCCACCCCCGAGGCTAAAGCGAGGATTTAAAGCAGTTGTGCCAAGCGGTTAAGGTCGGACTGGATGGCTCCAGCAGTCACATCTCGGCCAGCCCCTGGCCCACGGATCACCAGCGGGTTGTCGCGATACCAGCGGCTCTCGATGGCAAACACGTTGTCACAAGGCAGCAGCGAAGCCAGCGGATGTTCTGGCCGCACGGCCTCAACGCCAACGCGCGCTTTGCCATTGGCATCGAAACGCGCCACGTGGCGCAACACCAGGCCCATTTCGTTGGCCGCTTCGAAACGCTGTAGCATTTGCTGATTCAGCGCATCGCCGTTCTCGAAGAACTGATCGATGGAGCCTTGCTCCGCGCCTGCAGGCACCAGCGATTCCACCCGCACCTGGTTAGGTTCAATGTCATAACCCGCCTCACGCGCCAGGATCACCAGCTTACGCATCACGTCTTGTCCAGACAGGTCAACACGCGGATCCGGCTCCGTCAGCCCCTGCTGCCAGGCTTGATCCACCAGCTCGGTGAACGGCACCGTGCCGTCAAACTGCAGGAACAGCCAGGAAAGCGTGCCGGAGAAGATGCCGCTGATCGCCAGGATGCTGTCCCCGCTGTCGCGCAGATCGCGCACGGTATGGTTCACCGGTAGCCCGGCCCCTACGGTGGCGTTATACAGCCAGTGGCGGCCCGTTTTGGCAAACGCATCGCGGATCTGGCGGTAATTGGCGCTGCACGAGGCCCCCGCCAGCTTGTTGGCACTGATCACATGGAAGCCATAGCTGGCAAAGTCCAGATATTGCTCCGCCAACTCCCCGCTGGCGGTGACGTCGAGCACCACCAGATCGTCGAACGGGTGCGCCCGCATCCACAAAAACAGCGACTCTTCGTCCAGTTCCTGGGCTTCATCCTCAAAGAACGCCAACGCACGGCTGGCATCCAGACCTTCGTAATCAAGCAGGCTGCGGCGGCTATCCACCACTCCTGCCAGGCTAAACTCAAAGCCGCTGCGCGCAGAGATATTCTTCTGTTCGCGAGCAAACAGCTCCAGCCAGCGCGAACCAATATTGCCTTTGCCAAACAGCACCAGGCCAATACGCTTTTCCGCACGGAACAGCGTTTGGTGCAGGCCCTGGATCAGCAGACCGGTTGGCCCCTGACGCAGCACCGCCACCAGGCTGATGCCATCCTCGGCCTGCCAGATGAACTCCACCGGCTGGTCCTTCAACTGCTGATAGAAACGATGGCTATGCAGCGGATTCTTGCACACGCCCGCGCCCACCAACGCTACCAGCGCCAACCCTTCACGCAGTTGCAGTTCACCCGGCAACCCTGCCTCCTGCAAAATACGCAGCACGCTACCCACCACTTCCGAGGTGTAGCACAGTTGGATCAGGTTACGGTCAGGATGAACCCCTACGGCCAACGGTTTGATCTGCGCGCGCTTGAGCACCAGATCCAACTCTTTCTGCGCCAGCTTGAAGTCATGCTGCGGCGCAATGCTGAGTTCGATCAGGCAGACATCATCGTGGCTGGTGACAATTTTGGCCCCGGTACCGGAAGCCAGCACGCGCTCGATACGGGTCGACCCCTGCTCCGGCTGATAGCTGCAACGCAGTTGCAGATCGATATCGCTGCCAGACACCGGCTGCAAGGTACGGGTATGCAGCACCGGAGCCGCCAGACGGGCCAGTTCGCTGGCCTCATCCAGACGCAACAGCGGCAATAGACAGGCATCTTTCACTTTGCGCGGATCGGCGCTGTAAACCCCGGCCACGTCGCTCCAGATGGTCACCCGCTCCACACCGGCCAACGCACCAACCTGGGTGGCTGAATAGTCACTGCCGTTGCGCCCCAACAGCACGGTTTCACCGCTGTCGTTACGCGAAATAAAGCCGGTCACCACCAGACGCTTACCCGGATGCTGTGCCAGCAGTTGCTGCAATAACGGATAGGAACGGCCTTCGTCGACCTGCGGCTGTGCCGCACGTTCAGCGCGCAGGAAATCACGCGCGTCCAACCAGGCTGCCTGCATGTCCTGCTTGTTCAGCACCGCAGCCATCAGGCGGGCTGACCAGATCTCACCGTGCCCCACCACTTCGGCATACACCGCATCATCAACCTTGCCGTCCAGCAGGATCGCCAGACGTTCAAGATCGTGAATAAACTCGGCAATCAGCGGTTCCGCCGTTTCCGCAGGCAACAACCCGCCGATCAGCTCACTGTGATAACGGCGCAGCGTTTGCTGCACCTGATGCGCGGAAAGACGATCGCTCTGGCTGAGCTTCAGCCAGCTGATCAGTTGGTTGGTGGTGCTACCCGCCGCCGACACCACCATCATGTCGCCCGGCTGGCTGTATTCGGCCATGATCCCGGCCACCCGCAGATAACACTTCACATCTGCCAGGCTGCTGCCGCCAAATTTGTGCAGTTGACGCCCGCTAACCGGCCCTGCTACCGCAATTGCATTCATGACTTACCTCGTAGCCGCCGCCTGGAAGGCTTGTTCCAGATCGGCAATCAAATCTTCGCTGTCTTCAATCCCCACGGAAACACGCAACAGGCTTTCGGAAATCCCTGCTGCGGCACGCGCTTCTGGCGCCATACCGGCGTGAGTCATGGTTGCCGCATGTGAGATCAGGCTTTCTACGCCACCCAGGGATTCTGCCAGCGTAAACAGCTCCAGAGCAGACAGGAAACGGCGCAGCAGCGCTTCATCCCCGTCCAGTTCAAAGCTGAGCATGGCACCGAACCCACGTTGCTGACGGCACGCAATCTCATGGCCAGGGTTTTCTGGCAAGGAAGGATGATACAGCTTTTTGACCAAGGGTTGCTGCTGTAAATAGCCGACAATCGCCTCGGCATTATGTTGTGCAGCCTTGATACGCGGCGACAGGGTACGCATCCCCCGCAATAACAAATAGCTATCGAATGCCGCACCGGTGACGCCAATATTGTTGGCCCACCAGGCCAGCTCGACCGCCAGATCTTTATCTTTAGCGATCACCGCGCCCGCGACCACGTCGGAGTGGCCGTTGAGGTATTTGGTACAAGAGTGAACGACCAGATCGGCACCCAGTTCGATCGGCTGTTGCAGCGCCGGGCTGAGGAAGGTGTTGTCTACCACGGTCAGCGCACCGGCTTCATGGGCCGCTTTACAGATGGCCGCTATATCCACCACGCGTAATAGCGGGTTGCTTGGGCTTTCGATCAGCACCAACTTCGGCTTTTGCGCCAACGCTTCGCGCAGTGCGGCTTCATTCCCTTGATCGACAAACAGCACCCGATACGCTCCGCGTTTGCTCAGGCTATCGAACAGGCGGTAGCTGCCGCCGTAGCAATCATGAGGGGCCACCAGCAGATCGCCCGGTTTGAGAAGTACCGTGGTCACCAGATGGATCGCCGACATCCCGCTCCCGGTCATCACCGCACCCGCACCTCCTTCAAGCTCCGCCAGCGCACGCTGCACGACATCACGCGTCGGGTTACCACGGCGTGAGTAATCATGAGCTCGGGGCTGGTTGAAATCGGTGAAGTTATAGGTGCTGGAAAGATGGATCGGCGGGACGACGCAGCCGTACTGTTCGTCATCATTCAGACCGCTACGTACGGCAATCGTGGCTGGTTTACGCGTCATAGGGTGGCTCGGCTCTCGAAAAGTGGGGGAATGAGGTCTAAAGATTAACCGCAGCGGATATAGACGTCAATACATCTGGACATCCAAACTTCTTTGCGTATAGATTGAGCAAAGGAACAATACCCGCTAAAATTATGGCGGTTTGTAATATTGATAAGAAGTTAGCCCAACAATGCATAGGCATAGCCTATTAAACCATCAGATTCAGTGACCCTTATCGCGTAAACCTGACATTTATTTAGTGAGCACAGCGAAGATCGGGCATAATTGGCCGGTTTTTGGAATTTTGTATTTTTCAGATAATTTTAAGGTGTCCCATGGCTGAGTGGAACGGCGAGTATGTCAGCCCTTACGCTGAACACGGTAAAAAGAGCGAGCAAGTCAAAAAAATCACGGTATCCATTCCGCTGAAGGTGCTGAAAATCCTGACGGATGAACGGACTCGTCGCCAGGTGAACAACCTGCGCCACGCCACCAACAGCGAACTGCTGTGTGAAGCATTCCTGCACGCATTTACCGGCCAGCCGCTGCCGAACGATGAAGACCTGCGCAAAGAACGCAGCGATGAAATCCCGGAAGCCGCGAAAGTACTGATGCGAGAATTGGGTGTCGACCCTGATACCTGGGAATATTGATCCTGCCTGCACCTGAGGCAAAAACGAAAAAAGGCGCCCAAAGGCGCCTTTTTCAACTGACGATAAGAAAACTTATTTCTTAACGCCTGGTACGCTGAAACGCTTGTTGAAGCGGTCAACGCGGCCACCGGTAGCAACGTCACGCTGCTTGCCAGTGTAGAACGGGTGGCATTCGCCACAAACGTCCAGGTTCAGATCGTGACCCACGGTAGAGCGGATTTTGATCACGTTACCGCAAGAGCAGTTTGCAGTAACTTCTTCGTATTTAGGGTGAATACCTTTTTTCATGGGAAAACCTCAGTTAAGGCCGTGTCGCTATCCAGCCCTGTTCCGCCAGACACCACACGTGGTTGATAATAGGTTTTGATATGGGATTATACCAAAGGCGGCAAATTATACAGAATAAAATGTAGCGCGCAATCGGATCCGTACATTTGCCAACCTACCGTGTAAACTAGCCAACACTTTTTTCTACCTGGACAGCCACATGCCTGTTGTACACGTTGCTCTACCGGTTCCCCTTGCCCGCACCTTCGATTATCTGCTGCCCGCCGGCCTGCAGCCGGTCATCGGCGCGCGCGTCAGTGTGCCTTGGGGAAAACAACGGGCGATAGGCATCATCACCGGCAGCAGCGAGAGCAGTGAACTACCGCTGGAAAGGCTCAAGCCCATCGATAGCCTGCTGGATAACGACTCCCTGTTCACCGCCAGTCTGTGGCGCATCCTGCTGTGGGCCAGCGATTACTATCACTATCCGATCGGTGAAGTGTTGTTCCATGCGCTGCCCATTCTGTTACGTCAGGGTAAGCCCGCAGAGGCTGCCCCGCTGTGGCAATGGTTTGCTACCGAGCAGGGGCGCGCCACCCCGCCAGAAAGCCTGAAGCGTGCGCCAAAACAGCAACAGGCTCTGGCAGCACTGCTGCAACGCCCGGTATACCGCCATCAGGTCAGCGAACTGGAGCTGACGGAAAGCGCACTCCAGGCGCTGCGCACCAAAGGCTTGATCGACCTGCGTTCGCAAACGGTGGCAACTCAGGATTGGCGGCCAGGCTTTGCCGTACTGGGTGAACGGCTGCGGCTTAATACCGAACAGGCCACCGCCGTGGGCGCAATCCGCAGTGAAGACGACCAGTTTGCCGCCTGGCTGCTGGCCGGGGTCACTGGCTCCGGCAAAACCGAGGTTTACCTCAGCGTGCTGGAAAATATTCTGGCGAAAGGTAAACAGGCGCTGGTATTGGTGCCGGAGATCGGCCTGACTCCGCAGACCATCGCTCGCTTTCGCGAACGCTTCAACGCGCCGGTAGAAGTCCTGCACTCCGGCCTGAACGACAGCGAACGGCTGGCCGTTTGGCTACGTGCGCGCAGCGGAGAAGCCGCCATTGTGATCGGCACCCGCTCGGCGTTGTTCACCCCCTTCTCACGTCTTGGGGTGATCATCATCGACGAAGAACACGACAGCTCCTATAAGCAGCAGGAAGGCTGGCGCTATCACGCTCGCGATCTGGCGGTGTTCCGCGCTCACGCCGAAAATATCCCGCTGGTGATGGGTTCGGCGACACCGGCGCTGGAAACGCTGCACAACGTGCAGTTAGGCAAATACCGTCAGCTCAAACTGACCCAGCGGGCGGGCAACGCCAAACCGGCCAATCAGCATCTGATCGATTTGAAAGGCCTGCCGCTGAAGGTCGGGCTCTCTCAGCCCCTGCTGAAAAGCATGCAGCACCACCTGAAGAACGGCAATCAGGTGATCCTGTTCCTTAACCGGCGCGGCTATGCCCCTGCGCTGCTGTGCCATGAGTGTGGCTGGATCGCCGAATGCCAGCGTTGCGACCATTACTATACGTTCCACCAGCATCAACGCCAGCTACGCTGCCACCACTGCGACAGCCAGCGCCCGGTGCCACATCAGTGCCCGCAGTGCGGTACCACCAACCTGGTTTCCGTCGGCGTCGGCACCGAACAGCTGGAGAACGAACTGGCTCCCCTGTTCCCGGAAACCGCCATTACCCGTATCGATCGCGATACCACCAGCCGCAAGGGGTCACTGGAACAGCATCTGGCCGATATTCACCGTGGCGGCCCGCGTATCCTGATCGGCACACAAATGCTGGCCAAAGGCCACCACTTCCCGGATGTCACCCTGGTGGCGTTGCTCGACGTGGACGGCGCGCTATTCTCCGCCGATTTCCGTTCCGCCGAGCGTTTTGCCCAGCTCTATACTCAGGTTTCAGGCCGTGCCGGGCGGGCGGGCAAACAGGGCGAGGTGCTGCTGCAAACCCATCACCCCGAGCATCCACTACTGCAAATCTTGCTGCAACAGGGCTACGATGCCTTTGCCAAGCAAACCCTGGCCGAGCGTAACAGTGTCTTCCTGCCGCCCTACACCAGCCACATCATCGTGCGTTCGGAAGATCACGATAATCAGCAGGCACCGCTGTTCTTACAGCAGCTACGCAATCTGTTGGAAGCCAGCCCGTTGAAGGATGATTCGCTGTGGGTAATGGGCCCGGTTCCGGCCCTACAACCCAAACGCGGGGGCCGCTTCCGCTGGCAGTTGTTGTTGCAGCACCCGTCCAGAAAACTGTTACAGCACCTGATAAAAAGCACGTTACCTTTGATTGGCACCCTGCCACAGGCACGTAAAGTTAAATGGACGTTAGACGTTGATCCCATTGATAGTTGATTAGGAAAATTCTCAATTCCACTATTAGAAGCAAACGTTTACACCACAATTTGCGAGCGAACACGAAAAAACCTTCCTGCGTCACACTTTTCATGCAAATTAGGTAACAAATGCGGCCCGTAATCTGTTTAGAATGTCGGTGAAGGCATTTTTCAGCCAGGCAATGGAATGCTTGAGTGTGGATGACGCTAAAAATAATAACACCACCACATGCATGCCAGCATTTGTGAGTAAACTGAAGTAACCGCGTTAGCCGGGTGCTGACGCAAGGAGAAAGGCGTTGGAACACAAGCAAGAATTACCCATGGCGACCATGAAAGACGTTGCCGAAATGGCTGGCGTTTCCACGGCAACCGTGTCGCGTGCGCTGATGAATCCGGAAAAGGTGTCAACGCCAACGCGCCAGAAAGTGGAACAGGCCGTGCTGGCCGTGGGTTACTCCCCTCATGCCCTGACACGCAATATCAAACGCAATGAATCCCGCACCATCCTGGTGATCGTCCCGGACATCTGCGATCCGTTTTTTGCCGACGTGATCCAGGGGATCGAGCAAACGGCCGCACAGCAGGGTTACCTGGTACTGATCGGAGACTGTGCGCAACAGAACCAGCAGGAACGCACCTTCGTCAATCTTATCATCACCAAACAAATCGATGGCATGGTGCTGCTCGGCTCCAACCTGCCTTTCGACGCCAGCAAGGAAGAGCAGCGCAACCTGCCGCCAATGGTGATGGCCAACGAATTTGCACCGGAACTGGAGCTGCCAACGGTACATATCGACAACCTGACCGCCGCGTTTGAAGCCGTACATTATCTGCACCAGCTCGGTCATAAACAGATCGCCTGTATCGCCGGGCCAGAGCAGATGCCGCTGAGCCATTACCGGCTGCAGGGTTACATTCAGGCGCTACGCCGTAATGGCATTAGCGTCGAAAACAGCTATATTACCCGTGGTGATTTCACCTACGAAGCCGGTGCACAGGCATTAGCCTCACTGATGGCGCTGCCGAAACCGCCAACGGCGGTCTTTTGCCACAGCGATGTCATGGCGATCGGCGTATTGTCCCAGGCGAAAAAACTGGGCTTGCGGGTACCGCAGGATCTGTCAATTGTCGGCTTTGACGATATCAAACTGGCGCAGTATTGCGATCCCCCACTGACCACCGTGGCACAGCCCCGTTTCCAGATTGGTCAGCAAGTGATGTTATTGCTGTTGGAACAGTTGCATGGACAAACCGTGAACAGCGGCTCCCGGCTACTGGACACTGAATTGATCATCAGAGGCAGCACCGCAGCCCCTAAACGCTAGTCAAATATTTTCGGGTTAAGTAACATGGCTGACCCAGCGCCGGCCAAACCGGCGTAATGATCATTGTTGTGGTCATTTTGCCAGAACCGCTCCCCGGAGCCTGCCTACACCTACAGGGCAGTAAGCTGATGCAAAATGGCCGATAAAATAGCTAGAGGATAGGTTTTAACCTCATCACGACACAGCGGAATTATAGTGGCACAGAGAGACTATGTAGGCCGCGGGCGCTCAGGAGCAGCGCGGCGCAAGACCCCCAGCCGTAAAAAACGCAGTTCTCCAAAGGTATCCAAAACCGTGGTGGCGCTTGCCGTCGCCATTCTGGTTGTCTTTATCGGTGGTCTTTATTTCATTACCCACAACAAACCGGATGAAACGCCGATTTTACCTACGCATGGCACACGCCCGGGCAACGGCCTGCCACCGAAGCCGGAAGAGCGTTGGCGTTACATCAAAGAGCTGGAGAACCGCCAGATCGGCGTCAAAACACCTACCGAACCGACAGCCGGGGGAGAGGTCAATTCCAAAACTCAGTTGACCGATGAACAGCGCCAATTGCTGGAGCAGATGCAGGCCGATATGCAGCAGCGCCCAACGCAGCTGTCTGAAGTGCCTTATAACGATCCTTCACAGCTGCGTAACGGTGGCCGGCAGCAACAGGTTCAACCGCCGGTACAGCAACAGATGGCACCACCGGTACAGCAACAGCAGGTCACTCAGCCTCGCAACCCGTTCAACAACGGCGCAGCACCCGTGCAGCAGCCGAAACCGCAGGTACAGCAACCAAAACCACAGGCCGTGACTCCGCCAGTGCAGACTCGTCAGCCGGAAGCAGCAGCGAAGCCAGAAGTGAAAACGGAAGCGGCCAAGCCGGAAACCAAACCGGAGTCGAAGCAGAAGTGGATGGTGCAATGTGGTTCGTTCCGCGCAGCCGATCAGGCCGAGTCGGTACGGGCACAGCTGGCGTTTGAAGGGGTTGAAAGCCGAGTTACCGCAGGCGGTGGCTGGAATCGCGTGATGCTCGGCCCATACAGCAGCCGCGCCGCCGCAGACAAAACCCTGGCGCGCCTGAAGGGCATGGGCATGTCAAGTTGCATTCCCCTCTCCGTTGGGGGTTGAAAAGCGTCAATCTCCCCCCATCTATAGTCTCAATATGCCTCGTAGCCTCTGCCAACGCAGAGGCTGCGGGGACTTCTTTCCGTCCGCAACGAGGGTCTGCTCGTGACAACAATTGTAAGCGTACGCCGCAACGGCCAGGTAGTGATCGGTGGCGATGGCCAGGCCACACTGGGCAACACGGTAATGAAGGGCAACGTCAAAAAAGTCCGTCGCCTGTATAACGACAAAGTGATTGCCGGTTTCGCCGGGGGTACCGCTGATGCTTTCACCCTGTTCGAACTGTTCGAGCGCAAGTTGGAGATGCACCAGGGGCATCTGGTGAAAGCGGCCGTTGAGCTGGCAAAAGACTGGCGCACCGACCGCATGCTGCGCAAGCTGGAAGCACTGCTGGCGGTAGCCGATGAGAATGCCTCGCTGATCATCACCGGTAACGGTGACGTAATTCAGCCAGAAAATGATTTGATTGCGATCGGCTCCGGTGGCCCTTATGCCCAATCGGCCGCCCGCGCGCTGTTGGAAAATACCGAACTGAGCGCCCGCGAAATCGTGGAAAGATCCCTGACCATCGCCGGTGACATCTGTATTTACACCAACCATTTCCACACCATTGAAGAATTGCCTTCCAAAGCGTAAGGATCGAATACCATGTCTGAGATGACCCCGCGCGAGATCGTCAGCGAACTGGACAGCTACATCATTGGCCAGAACAAAGCCAAACGTGCTGTCGCCATTGCCCTGCGCAACCGCTGGCGCCGGATGCAGCTCAACGAGATGCTGCGTCACGAAGTGACCCCAAAAAATATTCTGATGATCGGCCCAACTGGCGTCGGTAAAACCGAGATCGCCCGTCGTCTGGCTAAACTGGCCAACGCTCCCTTCATCAAGGTAGAAGCCACCAAGTTCACCGAAGTGGGCTATGTGGGTAAAGAAGTGGACTCTATCATCCGCGATCTGACCGATGCCGCCGTGAAAATGGTGCGTCTGCAATCGATCGAGAAAAACCGCACCCGTGCGGAAGAGATGGCAGAAGAACGCATTCTTGACGTGCTGATCCCACCGGCCAAGAACAACTGGGGCCAGGCAGAAGAGCAGAATGAACCCTCTGCCGCTCGCCAGGCATTCCGCAAGAAACTGCGTGAAGGCCAGTTGGACGATAAAGAAATCGAAATCGATCTGGCTTCGGCCCCGATGGGCGTGGAAATCATGGCGCCTCCGGGCATGGAAGAGATGACCAACCAGTTGCAATCGATGTTCCAAAACCTCGGTGGGCAGAAACAGAAACCGCGTAAAGTGAAGATCAAGGAAGCCTTCAAGCTGCTGATCGAAGAAGAAGCGGCCAAGCTGGTAAACCCGGAAGAGCTGAAAGAGCAGGCGGTGGAAGCGGTTGAGCAGCACGGTATCGTGTTTATCGATGAGATCGACAAAATCTGTAAGCGTAGCGGCCAGAGTTCCGGCCCGGACGTGTCCCGCGAGGGCGTCCAACGCGACCTGCTGCCGCTGGTGGAAGGCTGTACGGTATCGACCAAGCACGGCATGGTGAAAACCGATCACATTCTGTTTATCGCCTCCGGCGCGTTCCAGACTGCCAGCCCTTCCGACCTGATCCCGGAACTGCAAGGCCGCCTGCCCATCCGCGTTGAGCTGCAAGCGCTGACCACGGAAGATTTTGAACGTATCCTGACCGAACCAAGCGCATCATTAACCGAGCAGTACAAAGCGTTGATGGCCACCGAAGGCGTCACCATCGATTTCACCACTGACGGTATCCGCCGCATCGCCGAAGCCGCCTGGCAGGTTAACGAAAGCACCGAAAACATCGGCGCGCGTCGTCTGCACACCGTGCTGGAACGTCTGATGGAAGATATTTCATACGATGCGAGTGAAATTGGCGGCCAATCCATTACAATTGACGCCGAATATGTGCGCAATCACCTGGATGAGCTGGTAGCGGATGAAGATCTGAGTCGTTTTATCCTATAATCGCTCTATCACTGTCCTGTCAGTTATCTTTGTGGGAGGCATTGCCTCCCACATTTATTTTTAACGGACACCGTCTTTTGACTTACTGAAGCGAAATATGAGCTCATCAACCACCACCACCCCGGCCAGAGCCTGGCTGGAAAGTTTACGACCACGCACCCTGCCATTGGCCTTTGCCTCCATCGTTGTCGGTTCCGCGATCGCCGCCTGGCAGGGCAGCCTGAAGCCCGGCGTGGCGCTGCTGGCTCTGCTGACCGCAGGTCTGCTGCAGATCCTCTCCAACCTGGCCAACGATTACGGCGATGCGGTAAAAGGCAGCGATAAAGAAGATCGTATCGGCCCGTTGCGCGGCATGCAAAAGGGCATGATCACCCAAAGCCAGATGAAACGGGCCTTGATGCTGACGGTGGTGCTGATCGCCATTTCCGGTTGCTGGCTAATCGCCGTCGCCTGTGAAAAACCCAGCGATGTGGTGGGCTTCCTGGTGCTGGGCGGGTTAGCGATTGTTGCGGCCATTACCTACACCGTGGGTACCAAACCATACGGCTATCTGGGGCTGGGCGATATTTCGGTATTGGTGTTTTTCGGCTGGCTCAGCGTGGCTGGCACTTACTATCTACAGACTCACACTTTCGATAGCGTCGTGATGTTGCCAGCCACCGCCTGTGGACTGCTCGCGGCGGCGGTATTGAACATCAATAATCTGCGCGATATCGAAAGTGACCGCGCTAACGGCAAAAATACCCTGGCCGTCCGCCTTGGCCCACAGAATGCACGCTATTACCACGCAACGCTGCTGATCGCCGCCGTGGTCTGCTTTGCCCTGTTTACCCTGCTTAACCTGCACAGCCTGTGGGGCTGGCTGTTTGTGTTGGCCATCCCGCTGCTGTATCGCCACGGCATGCGTGTCTTACGTGACCCTACGGCCGTCGGTATGCGCCCTATGCTGGAACATATGGTCAAGGCTGCCTTGCTTGCCAACGTGCTGTTTGCCATCGGCGTGGTGCTCAGTTAGTTGAGACTTGGGTGCCAGAACGCATCCTGGCACTGATGATTTTGCCAACAGGGCGCATAAAGGGATATACTGGTTATTCCAGCGGCAAACAGACGTAAAATCCTATGAAATACGATACTTCCGAACTTTGCGATATCTATCAGGAAGAGGTCAACGTAGTTGAGCCTCTGTTCTCCAACTTTGGCGGGCGTACTTCATTTGGCGGGCAAATCACTACGGTGAAATGCTTTGAGGATAACGGCCTGCTGTTTGAACTGCTCGAAGAAAACGGCCGTGGCCGCGTGTTAGTGATCGACGGCGGCGGCTCGGTACGCCGTGCCCTGATCGACGCGGAGCTGGCCCGTCTGGCGACTCAGAACGAATGGGAAGGCATCGTGGTTTACGGTGCAGTGCGCCAGGTGGACGATCTGGAAGAACTGGACATCGGCATTCAGGCGATGGCAGCGATCCCGGTAGGGGCCACCAGCGAAGCGATAGGCGAAAGTGATATCCGCGTTAATTTTGGCGGTGTTACCTTCTTCTCTGGCGATCATCTTTATGCCGACAACACCGGCATCATCCTTTCTGAAGATCCGCTCGATATCGAGTAACCGCAGAAAATGACAAAGGGCGCCTGAGGCGCCCTTTTCGTTGGTGCTAATGGATCAGACTTCTTCCATTTTGCCCAGCAATGCGCGCAGGCGATCTTGCCACACGTGCTGCTCTTCTTTCAGCTGCTGGTTTTCACGCACCAGTGACTCGTGGTTACCCGCAGCGCTCTGAACTTCCTGAGACAGGGAATTATTCTTCTCTTTCAGCTCTTCAATTTCCATCTGCAACAGCGTGATGGTATCAATCGCCTGCTGAACTTTTGCTTCCAGTTTTTCAAACACTTCAAATGACATTCTTCAGTCCCCTCATGATAGCAAGGCGTACATCCATAAGTAGCGCCGCAACCTTAGCTGCAGCTACTGCGAATATGCTCGCGTAACCAACAGGCCCAGCGCCTGTCTCGATAAAACCTTTCCCGCAATAAAAACGATTGTAAGTAGCCAGCCCCCCAGTGTCTAGCAACATACCGACCCAAGGCGCACTCTGTTGCAATTTTCCGACTGTGGCTATCGGTCAAAGCTGAAAGTCACCGTTGCCAAACGGCAGGGTTGTTAACAAATAGAGACAAAATAACTGGTCAGATCACCTTTTTATGGCGCAGAAAGAACACCGAACAACGCGAATTCGCTCAATTTTATGACGAAGTACACACATTTTGATTTCGCTATTTCTCGTTTATGCTCGTTAACGATAAATTTACATCACATCCTCAACCGATAAGGGGACGTAAAGAAAAACTCTGTAGCTCAAGGCCAAAACGCTAACGCGCCAAGCCTAGATAACCTATAACCGTCGTCTGCAGGACAATAATATTATGAGCCAAACCATCAGTCCGACCTTAAAAGGCCAGTGCATCGCTGAATTCCTCGGCACCGGTCTGTTGATTTTCTTTGGCGTAGGCTGTGTTGCAGCGCTGAAACTGGCAGGTGCCAGCTTCGGCCAGTGGGAAATCAGCATCATTTGGGGCCTGGGGGTGGCGATGGCCATCTATCTGACCGCCGCCATTTCCGGTGCTCACCTGAACCCGGCCGTCACGCTCGCGCTGTGGCTGTTTGCCTGCTTTGATGGACGCAAAGTACTTCCTTACATCGTTGCGCAGATTGCGGGTGCCTTCTGCGCGGCAGCACTGGTCTACGGGCTGTATTACAGTCTGTTCTTCGATTTTGAAGCCGCCCACCAGATGGTACGTGGCAGCAACGAAAGCCTTGAGCTGGCCGGCATTTTCTCGACTTATCCCAACGCGCATATCTCCGTTGGCCAGGCGTTCCTGGTAGAAACCGTGATCACCGCCATCCTGATGTGCCTGATCCTGGCGCTGACCGACGACGGCAACGGCATTCCACGCGGCCCGCTGGCACCGCTGTTGATCGGTATTCTGATTGCCGTCATAGGTGCCTCTATGGGACCATTAACCGGCTTTGCACTGAACCCGGCTCGTGACTTCGGCCCGAAACTGTTCGCCTACCTGGCAGGTTGGGGCAAGGTGGCCTTCACCGGCGCTCGTGACATCCCTTACTTCCTGGTGCCAATCTTCGGCCCTATCGTCGGTGCCGGTTTGGGCGCCTTTGGTTATCGCGCGCTGATCGGTCGCCATCTGCCTTGTGACGTTTGCTTCGAGGAAGAGCAACCCGCCCCTAAATCAGAACAACGTAAAGCGTGATTGGCACGGCTTTAAACGGTTAACCACAGTAGGACTAAAAATTATGACAACCGAGAAAAAATATATTGTCGCCCTCGACCAGGGAACCACCAGTTCACGTGCTGTAGTGCTCGATCACGATGCCAATATTGTTGCGGTTTCACAGCGTGAATTTACGCAGATCTACCCGAAGGCCGGCTGGGTAGAGCACGACCCGATGGAGATCTGGTCCTCACAAAGTTCCACCTTGGTCGAAGTGCTGGCCAAAGCCGATATCAGTTCAGACCAGATCGCCGGGATCGGCATTACCAACCAGCGTGAAACCACCATCGTCTGGGAAAAAGAGACCGGTAAGCCGATTTATAACGCTATCGTCTGGCAGTGCCGTCGCACCGCCGACATCTGTGAAAAACTCAAGCGTGATGGCCTGGAAGAGTATATCCGCCACAACACCGGCCTGGTAGTTGACCCTTACTTCTCGGGCACCAAGGTCAAATGGATCCTCGACCACGTCGAAGGCGCGCGCGAACGTGCCAAGCGCGGTGAACTGCTGTTCGGTACCGTCGACACCTGGCTGGTGTGGAAGATGACCCAAGGGCGGGTTCACGTAACCGACTACACCAATGCCTCGCGTACCATGATGTTCAACATCCATGAGCTGGACTGGGACGATCGTATGCTTGAAGCGCTGGATATCCCGCGCGCCATGCTGCCTAAAGTCCGCCCTTCTTCCGAAGTATATGGCCAGACCAACATCGGGGGTAAAGGCGGGACGCGTATTCCTATCGCCGGGATCGCCGGTGACCAGCAGGCGGCGCTGTATGGCCAACTCTGCGTCCAGCCGGGGATGGCGAAAAACACCTACGGCACCGGCTGTTTCCTGTTGATGAATACCGGTAAAGAGGCAGTACGCTCCAGCCACGGCCTGCTGACCACTATCGCCTGCGGCCCACGCGGAGAAGTGAACTATGCGCTGGAAGGTGCGGTGTTTATTGGCGGAGCCTCAATCCAGTGGCTGCGCGACGAGCTGAAACTGATCAGCGATGCCGCCGACTCCGAATACTTCGCCACCAAGGTCAAAGACAGCAATGGCGTCTACGTAGTGCCCGCCTTTACCGGCCTGGGTGCCCCCTACTGGGACCCGTATGCCCGTGGCGCGATCTTCGGCCTGACCCGTGGCGTCAACAGTAACCACATCATCCGCGCCACGCTGGAGTCTATCGCCTACCAGACCCGCGACGTGCTGGATGCCATGCAGGCCGATGCCAATACCCGTCTGCAATCGCTGCGTGTGGACGGTGGTGCGGTAGCCAACAACTTCCTGATGCAGTTCCAATCCGATATCCTCGGCACCCGTGTCGAGCGTCCTGAGGTGCGTGAAGTGACGGCGTTGGGTGCGGCCTATCTGGCCGGGCTGGCGATTGGCTACTGGAGCGATCTGGATGAGGTGAAGAGCAAAGCCAACATCGAGCGTGAATTCCGTCCGGGTATCGAAACTACCGAACGTAATGTCCGTTACAGCGGCTGGAAAAAGGCTGTGGCTCGTGCGCAAGCCTGGGAAGATCACGACTGATTCGTTTTACCCTGCAACAGCGCTGCCTACGGGCAGCGTTTTTTTTGCCTCCCCCTGCCGCCTCCCCCCTGTGGTAAACTTTGCCGATATTCTCTTCCCTTTACTCACTGACAGGTTTGCCATGAAACGTGAATTAGCCATCGAATTTTCCCGCGTTACCGAAGCCGCCGCTCTTGCGGGTTATAAATGGTTGGGCCGTGGTGACAAAAACGCCGCCGACGGTGCCGCCGTCAATGCCATGCGCATTATGCTTAACAGGGTGGATATCGATGGCCGGATCGTGATCGGTGAAGGTGAGATTGATGAGGCCCCGATGCTGTATATCGGCGAAAACGTCGGCACCGGGCTGGGCGATGCGGTGGATATCGCCGTCGATCCCATCGAAGGCACGCGCATGACCGCAATGGGGCAATCCAATGCGCTGGCGGTTCTGGCAGTAGGCGATCGCGGCACCTTCCTGCACGCTCCTGATATGTACATGGAAAAGCTGGTCGTCGGCCCGCAGGCGCGTGGGGTGATCGATCTCAACTTACCGCTAGCCACCAACCTGAATAACATCGCTACCTGCCTAGGCAAGCCACTGACGGAGCTAACGGTGATCACCTTGGCTAAACCACGCCACGATGCGGTGATCGCAGAAATGCAGCAGCTCGGGGTGAAGGTTTTCGCTATTCCCGACGGTGATGTCGCCGCGTCGATCCTGACCTGTATGCCGGAAAGCGAAGTGGATGTGATGTACGGCATCGGTGGCGCACCGGAAGGCGTGATCTCCGCTGCGGTGATCCGTGCGCTGGATGGCGATATGCAAGCCCGCCTGCTGGCTCGTCATCAGGTCAAAGGGGATAACGAAGATAATCGCCGTATCGGCGAGCAGGAACTGGCCCGCTGTAAAGAAATGGGCATCGAAGCCGGTAAGGTGTTGGTGCTGGATGAAATGGCGCGCAACGATAACGTGATCTTTGCCGCGACCGGGATCACCAAGGGCGATCTGCTGGAGGGCATCAGCCGCAAAGGCAATATGGCCACCACCGAAACCCTGTTAATCCGGGGTAAATCGCGCACTATCCGCCGCATCCGTTCAACCCACTATCTGGATCGCAAAGACGCAGCGCTGCACGAATTCCTGCTATAACGCCTAGGGGCGCAGCACGCGCCCCTGATTCTATCAGGCGGTATGTCCCTGATGCTGCATACGGCTCGATAGCGGCCACCAGCACAGCAAAATCAGCAACGCCATGGCAAACATCAGCAACCCAAGGCTGAACTGCCCGGTTTGCGGTAGCATGGCCGACAGCCAGGTCGCCAGGCCAGACCCCATATTCTGCATGCCGCCCACCAGGGCACCCGCCGCCCCAGCCAGATAAGGGAACGGCTCCATCGCACCGGTGGTCGCCAAGGGGAACAGCATCCCGGCACCGAAGAAGAACAGCGCCGCAGGCACGATCAGCGTCCAGATATTCATCACCCCGAACCAACCTGGGATCCACATCATCAACCCCGCCAACAGGCAACTGATCACCGAATGCCACATCAGGCTGTGGAAGGATTTGCCGTCACGCCCGGCATACCAGGCACCAAAGAACGCCGCCGGGATCGGCAGGATAAACAGAATACTGACGGTCAAACCGCTCAGCCCCAACACCCCGCCCATCAATACGCCACAGCTGGCTTCAAATACGGCAATGCCAGCCAGAGCGCCGATCAACATCACCAGATAGCAGCTGAAGGTTCCGTCCGCCAGCAGTTGGCGAAAGCTGGAAAACATGCGGCGTTTTTCCGTTTGCTGTGGCCGGGTTTCCGGCAACCAACGGAACATGGCAAACGCCACACCGGCGCACAACACCAGCAGGAAGGCATAACAGGCCCGCCAGCCAAACACCATCGCCAACGCCCCACCAATCACCGGAGCCAACAGTGGGCTGACCAGAATGCCCATATTCAGCAGGCTATTGGCATAACGTAGGGAAGTGCCTGCATACAGATCGCGCGGCATGGTCCTGGCCATCACACCCGCCACCCCGGTCCCCATTCCCTGAACAGCGCTGGCGGCCACCAACATCGATAGACTGTTGGCCAGCAAAGCGCCCAAAGCACCGAGCAGGAAAATCATCATGCCCGCCAGGATCACCGGGCGGCGGCCAATGCGATCGGAAAGCGGCCCATAGATCAACTGTGAGAAGCCGTAGGTCAACAGATAAGCCGCCATGACGCGCTGCACGGAGCCGGAAGGCACCGAGAGATCGCGGGCAATATCAGCGATAATAGGCACATAAATGGTTTGCGCCATCTGACCGACGGCAACCAGCAGGATCAGCATCACCAACAGGTGGAAGTTCTCAACTTTTCTCATTATCTTCATTAACTTATTCAGTATTACGACACTCAACCCTGCCCAATAACCCAGGAGGAACCACAGAGCAGCTTCTCAGCGTCGCATAAGCTAACAAATCTAATTTTTTTAGCGAGTTTCAGGCAAATATAGATCGCCGTCACACTGGCACCTCCCGCTACCAGTCTCGTAAATCAAACTGTACGTGTAACAGGAAAGAGTTAAAAATGATAAGCTTGCAGAAGTTTGGCTTTAACACTTAATCGATAATTATTTCCATCAACTTGAAATAAGATACTGCCACAGGGATTTGGGTTTTATGAAAACACCAGAGCTGATTTTATTGCAGTTAAAAACCTTGGGTCCTCATTCTGCCAAAATGCTGGCAGAACGGCTTGCAATCACGCCGATGGGGATCCGCCAGCATCTGCAATCCCTTGAACAACGTGAGCTGGTTTGCTACGAGGAAACACGTGCCAAAGTAGGCCGCCCGACGCGTTACTGGTCGCTGACCCCACAGGGCCACGCCCAGTTTGCCGACGGACACGATCGGCTTTCGGCTATTTTGCTGGAGTCGGCACATGAGCTGTTCGGCGCCGAAGGCATAGAAAAGCTGATCCGTGCACGGGAGGATAAACTCTATCACCGGTACGCTGATGAGCTGGCTGAGGAAGAAGACCATCTCGGCAAGCTCAACCGCTTGGTTAGCCTGCGCCAACGCGACGGCTACATGGCGGAACTGTTGGAAAGCCCACAGGGTATGTTACTGGTGGAAAACCACTGTCCGATCGGCGTGGCGGCCCATACTTGCAGCAACCTGTGTAACTCCGAACTGCAGCTGTTCCATCGCCTGTTTGGTAAAGGCTACCGGATAGAACGCACCGCGCATGCCATCTCCGGCTCACGACATTGTGCTTATTTGATCCGACCACGGGAGCGTTAAAAGTATGGCTGAATGGGTTAATGGCAAAGTGACAGGGGTACAACATTGGACCGATGGCTTGTTCAGCATCACCGTCAATGCCCCGATCGACAGTTTCACCGCCGGGCAGTTTGCCAAGCTGTCTCTGGAAATCGACGGCGAGCGCGTTCAGCGCGCCTATTCTTACGTTAATGCCCCCAGCGATCCCAACCTGGAGTTTTATCTGGTCACGGTGCCGGAAGGAAAACTCAGCCCACGACTTCATCAGTTGCAGCCCGGCGCTGAAGTGCTGGTCACCAAAGAAGCCGCCGGATTCTTTGTGCTCGAAGAAGTGCCAGACTGCGACACCTTATGGATGCTGGCGACCGGCACCGCCATCGGCCCTTATCTGTCGATTCTGCAAGAAGGCAAAGATCTGGAGCGCTTCAACAATCTGGTGCTGGTGCACGCTGCACGATTTGCCCGCGATCTCAGCTACCTGCCACTGATGCAGCAGCTGCAACAGCGTTTTAACGGCAAGCTGCGTATTCAAACCGTGGTCAGCCGCGAAGAGGTAGCAGGCTCATTGACCGGGCGCGTTCCGACTCTGCTGGAGGACGGGCGGCTGGAAGCGGCGGTAGGTTTGACCCTGGATGCCGAAACCAGCCATGTGATGCTGTGCGGCAACCCGCAGATGGTGCGAGATACCCAGCAAACGCTGAAAGAGAAGTACCAGATGCGCAAACACCTGCGCCGCAAGCCTGGCCATATCACCAGCGAGCATTACTGGTAGTTCAGCGGAATTTTACCGGTTCGGCCTCTGGCCCGAATCGGTTATCCCCTGGGGTGCCAAGAAAAGCCCCCAGATCGATCGTCATCATCACCACAATCAGCGTCGGAATAAAACGCCCCACGCCCCACTGCCAGACTGGCGCCAACATCTGCCAGTTACCGGCCGCCAATATCCACGCCAGGATCAGCAGCAACGCCCACCAGCCCTTTTTATTTCGATCGTGCAGGCGCTTGACCAGCACCGCCGCCGTTGGCCACAACAGCGCCACAATGCAAAAAGCGATAGTCTGGATCGCCACCACATCGTAGTTGGCCAACGTGAAAGCCACCGCCATCAGCACCACCCAGACTGCCATCCAGATCCAGAAGTCGCGCCGCCCGATGCGGCCATTAAATGAAAAACACCATTGCTGTAAGGTCATCGATTCATGCACTCTTGGCCTGCCCATATTCTGCGCTGCAGTGTAACATAGGCCATACCGGGTAGAGCTAGCCCCGGCAAAGCGCAGACCATCGCACCGCCTTGCGTCAGCAAACGACAATCACGCGGAATTTTTGACAATTCGCCCAGATTATCGTTTTAATCGGAGTCATCCTTGTTACCGATGCCGTATACCATGCTGAAAAAAATCATTGTTATAGCCTGCCTGTGCTCCACCATCGGCAATGCTTGGGCCGCTCCACCGGATACGCCTACCGAAGTACCGGCAAACGCCCCCTACTTGCTGGCTGGCGCGCCCACTTTCGATCTGACGGTGGTGCAATTTCGCGAAAAGTACAACCGCGACAACCCAACGCTGCCGATTGGTGAATTCCGCGTCGTCCCCTCCAGAGAAGATGACTCCCCTTTGCTGACCCGCGCGGCCAGCAAGATTAATGAAAACCTGTACGCCTCTACCGCGCTGGAAAAGGGCACCGGTAAAATCAAAACCATGCAAATTACCCATTTGCTGCTGCAGGATGGCGAAGAAAAAGCGGCCAGAGCCATCGCGGTGAACTACATGGCGGCCCTGAGCCGCCAGTTTGAACCGGCGCTCACCGTGGAAGAAAGCATCATCAAGGTGAACAACCTGCTGGAAAAAGGCAAAGGCTCCTACTTCTACCAGCAACAGGTCGGGGCAATACGCTATGTGGTGGCAGATAACGGCGATAAGGGGATAACTTTCGCCGTTGAACCGATTAAGCTAACGCTATCCGAGCCATGATACCCCAGCAATTAATGACAAAAAGCAAAGCCTTTGCACTGATTCATCTCTATACTGTTGGGCAGGTAAACTGCCTGTCCGGCAGTTGTCATTTAGACTCTCGCGTCCCCTTTTTGGAGGAAAACACATGCGTCATCCATTAGTAATGGGTAACTGGAAGCTTAACGGCAGCGTTCACATGGTTAACGAACTGATCGCCGCCTTGCGTAAAGAACTGAGCAGCGTTGACGGTTGTGGCGTTGCCATCGCACCTCCAGTCATGTATCTGGATCTGGCCAAGCACGAACTGGGTGGCAGCCGCATCGCTCTGGGCGCACAGAACGTCGACATCAACCTGTCTGGTGCCTTTACTGGTGAAGTTTCTGCCACCATGCTCAAAGACGTGGGTGCCCAATACATCATCATCGGCCACTCAGAGCGCCGTACCTATCACAAAGAAACCGACGCAGCGATCGCAGAGAAATTTGCCGTGCTGAAAGCCGCTGGCCTGATCCCAGTGCTGTGCATCGGTGAAACCGAAGCAGAAAACGAAGCGGGTAAAACCGAAGAAGTTTGTGCGCGCCAGATCGACGCCGTGCTGAAAACTCAGGGCGCAGAAGCGTTCAAAGGCACCGTCATCGCTTACGAGCCAGTATGGGCTATCGGTACCGGTAAATCTGCCACTCCAGCGCAAGCTCAGGCAGTACACAAATTTATCCGTGACCATATCGCCAAGCAAGACGCTGCGGTCGCAGCCGAAGTGATCATCCAGTACGGCGGTTCCGTGAACGATAAGAACGCCGCAGAGCTGTTTGCTCAGCCAGACATCGACGGCGCGCTGGTTGGCGGCGCATCACTGAAAGCAGACGCTTTCGCCGTGATCGTCAAAGCCGCTGCCCAAGCGAAAAAAGCCTGATTCTATCCGGCCTGAAATAACAAAACCCCGGTTTTCCGGGGTTTTTTATGGCCAAAAATTGGCGATCAGCGCTTGCTGATTTCGTCAAAGATCCCGCCGGTGGCAAAGTGCACTTTCTGCGCTTCAGTCCAACCGCCAAAGGTCTCATCCACGGTGAACAGCTTCAGTTTTGGAAACTGCTCGGCGAATTTGGCTGCAATGGCTGCATCACGCGGACGGTAGTAGTTCTTGGCCGCAATGGTCTGGCCTTCCGGTGAATACAGATATTTCAGGTAAGCCGTGGCCACATCACGGGTGCCACGCTTATCAACGACCTTATCCACCACCGATACCGTCGGTTCGGCCAAAATGGATTCACTTGGGGTGATGATTTCAAACTTGTCTTTGCCCAGCTCTTTTTCTGCCAGCAAGGCTTCGTTTTCCCAGGCGATCAGCACATCACCAATGCCACGTTCAACGAAGGTATTGGTTGCACCACGTGCGCCGGAATCCAGCACTTCCACATTGCGGTACAGTTCCTTGACGAACTCTTGAGCCTTGGCTTTATCGCCACCGTTCTGGTGTAACGCATAGCCCCAGGCGGCCAGATAGTTCCAACGGGCACCGCCAGAGGTTTTCGGGTTCGGCGTAATAACCGACACGCCAGGCTTCACCAAGTCAGCCCAATCATGGATCTGTTTTGGGTTGCCCTTACGCACCAGGAAAACGATGGTCGAGGTATAAGGTGCCGAGTTATCCGGTAAGCGCTTGATCCACGCTTTATCAATACGGCCACGCTCGGCAATGGCGTCCACGTCGTATGCCAGCGCCAGCGTGACCACATCCGCTTCAATGCCGTTAATCACCGAGGTTGCCTGCTTACCGGAACCACCGTGTGACTGACGTACGGTAACCTGATCGCCAGTCTGCTGCTGCCAATACTTACCAAACGCCGTGTTATATTCCTGGTAGAACTCACGCGTTGGATCGTATGAGACGTTCAGCAGTTGAATATCTTTCGCCATGGCACCCGATGCCAACAGCAGTAAAGCCAGACCCACACCCCATTTTTGCATTGCCGTTTCCCCAGAAAATGACGCAACCTCAAACGGTTGATTTAGCATCAAAGCCTGCCAGAAACTTCTCTCACAATTAAAGAATAAAAAATGTGGTACTAGACCATTCTGGAATATAGCGATAACAGACCAAAAAAAGCCTCCAAAACGGAGGCTCCAGATTGATGACCAAGTGGTAATGCGGCTGAATTTTTGTAGGAGCGCCGTATACGCGCCCGCCTAGCAAAATCAGGGGCAGGTTAGTACAGCTTTTTCGCCGTTTCCAACCAGTCACCTTTGAACGGACGCTTCATGTTTTCGATCGCGTCAACGATGTCGTGGTGCACCATCTTCTCGTTCTGGATCCCTACGCAACGACCACCGTAACCTTGCAGCAGCAGGTCGATGGAGTACGCGCCCATGCGGGAAGCCAGAATACGGTCGTAGGCAACAGGTGAACCACCACGCTGGATGTGGCCCAATACGGTAGCACGGGTTTCACGCTTGGTTTCCTGCTCGATATGGCGTGCCAGTTCGTCGATATCACAGATATGCTCGGTGATCGCCACGATGGCGTGCTTTTTGCCTTTGGCGATGCCGGCTTTGATTTCGTTAACCAGATCGTCACGGCTGAATTCGATTTCCGGCAGGACGATAAATTCACAACCGCCGGCAATGGCCGCCGCCAGGGTCAGGTCGCCACAGTAACGCCCCATTACTTCCACGATAGAGATACGTTGGTGTGATGAAGAGGTATCGCGCAGGCGGTCAATCGCTTCCACCACGGTTTCCAACGCGGTGAAGTAACCGATGGTGTAGTCGGTACCTGCAACGTCGTTATCGATGGTGCCAGGCAAACCGATGCAAGGGAAACCTTCTTCGGTCAGGCGCTTCGCCCCCATGTAAGAACCGTCACCGCCGATGACCACCAGCGCATCAATGCCACGGTTTTTCAGGTTTTCAATCGCCTTGGCGCGCACGCTGTCATCCCTGAACTCTGGAAAACGCGCAGAACCCAGGAAGGTGCCGCCGCGATTGATCATGTCAGACACGCTATAACGGTCTAATTGCTCCATGCGATCTTCATACAAACCAAGGTAGCCATCGTAAATACCAAATACTTCCAGACCTTCTGTGAGCGCAGCACGCACAACGCCACGAATGGCAGCGTTCATACCTGGGGCGTCACCGCCACTCGTCAGTACACCGATTTTCTTGATCATGACTACCTCTGAACTGTAGATGCAATTTCTTAAGAATTCTGTATTCGCCGACTCACCGAGTATCTCTCCAACGGCGCAAAACCAGCTTTACGGCTTTTATTGCTGGATATTATAACAAAAACACCCAGCTGAATTGATTCAGGTCACGCAACATTAAGGAAAAAACTTCACATGGCACGGCGTGCTAACAACGTCATTTTTCAATCCACCCAACATTGACCTACACCAGTTGATTATAGTTCCCAATGCCCCTGTCGGCCCTGAGGAACAACAGAACACGGATCTTGGTGAATTATCACGTCGGCCCCAGGGAAACGATGCAACAATGCCTGCTCCACCTGTTCCGCCAGAATATGCGCCTGCATCAACGGCAGGGAGTCTTCCATTTCCAGATGCAACTGGATAAATCGCGTTGGCCCAGACTGCCGCGTACGCAGATCGTGTGCACCTTTCACACCCGGCCAAGACGATACCACATCGATAATTGCCTGACGCTCTTCATCCGGCAAGGCGCGATCCAGCAGGGATTGCACCGCCTCATACCCCATACGCAGCGCGCTATAGAGAATATAAACCCCAATGCCCAAGGCAAACAGCGCGTCCGCACGGTGAAATCCGTACCAGCTTAGCCCAAGTGCTATCAAAATAGCACCATTCATCATCACATCTGACTGATAATGCAGCATATCGGCCCGCACCGCCTGACTGCGCGTTTTTCTGACTACCCAACGCTGATAGGTCACCAGGATCATGGTGCTGATCAAGGCGACAACCGTGACGATCATACCGGTGCCTGGAGCGCTAAGAGGTTGTGGGGAGTAAAGATGCTGGAAGCCGGTCAGGAACAGGAACAGGGCAGAACCGGAGATAAACATGCTTTGCGCCAGCGCTGCCAACGACTCCGCCTTACCGTGGCCAAAGGTGTGTTCTTCATCAGCCGGCTGCAACGAGTAGCGCACTACCAGCAGATTGGTCAACGAAGCGGCAATATCCACCAACGAGTCCACCAACGACGCCAGCAGGCTGACCGAGCCGGTGAGATACCAGGCAACGATCTTGATTAGCAGCAGAACGGCAGCCATCCCGGTAGCAGCTAAAGCAGCAGACTGCACCAGCCGCGCGTATTGCTGTTCCATAAAAAACCCCAACCAAAATTTATGGGCTTCAGTATAACGGAATGTCAGGTAAAAAAAGTCCCGCCATCGTTGCGGAATACTTGTCAGTTAAACAAAAAAACCTGGCAATACGTTTAGTCCCCTCTGCCCAGATAAGTATTCATCAGGTATCCGGGTTTGAAAGCGTCCACATAGTGTCCACACTCAACGGTTTCTGAAAAACCGCAATCTTTCACTGAAAATTTAACATATTGTTTTTTTTAAAGAGATCACTAAAAATGAAATAAAAAAAACCCCCTCATCATGAGGGGGAAGACAGGGATGGTGTCTATGGCAAGGAAAAACAGGGGATTACTCAGTCATACTCAACTTCTGGGCAGAAGTTTGCTGCAAACCAGAAAGCTGTTGCTTCATCTGCTGATGCTTCTGGTCTAAAACACTTTTTTGCTCTGGCGTCAGCAGGTTATACATTTGGTTGCGTACCCGGGCCATCTCGACCTGGCGCTTAACCTGTTCCTGAGCCATTTTCTCCGCCAGGGCCTGCACGGCGGCTTCATCAAATTTATCTGCGGTGACCAGCTTATGCATGGTTTCCACTTCGTCTACATTAACACCAGGCAGATCGTAACGGGCCTGGCGCATCAAATCGCGCATTTGCTGGCGTTGCTGTTCGGTCAAGCGGACGCCGTCGAACATGTGATTCTGACCAAGTGCTCTCAGCAGTGCATCATTAGCAGGAGGTTGGACAGTTTCCGGTGTAGTATCAGCAGCAAAGGCAGCGGTAGAACCTAATGCCAATATTGATGCCATAACTACTGCGGCCACCTTAACCATTTTTACTCCTCGAGCTTTCTCACTTTGCGAATCAACGAGGAGCAGTGTATCGCTGCACCTGCAAACATGCGTCAGTGCATGTAAAACTACGTAAAGTCATGGAATGGCAACAGTTGATGACGTATTTTGCGTCAGGAGGTAAATCACTTATGAATAAAATTCTGTTAGTTGACGACGACCGCGAGCTCACCTCGCTGCTGAAAGAACTGCTTGAAATGGAAGGCTTTAACATCGTCGTGGCTCACGATGGTGAACAGGCGTTGTCGTTACTGGACAGCTCCATCGATCTGCTGTTGCTCGATATCATGATGCCAAAGAAGAACGGTATCGATACGTTGAAAGAATTGCGTCAACACCACCAGACGCCGGTGATCATGCTGACCGCTCGCGGCAGCGAATTGGACCGGGTACTTGGCCTGGAACTGGGTGCGGACGACTACCTGGCAAAACCCTTTAACGATCGCGAGCTGGTTGCGCGCATCCGGGCCATTCTGCGCCGTTCCAACTGGAGCGAGCAGCAGCAGAATGTGGACGCCAGCGCACCTACGCTGGACGTTGATGGCCTGCAGTTGAACCCCGGCCGCCAGGAAGCCAGTTTCGACGGGCAGGTGCTGGATCTGACGGGTACCGAATTTACCCTGTTATATCTGCTGGCACAGCATCTCGGCCAGGTAGTTTCCCGTGAACTCCTCAGCCAGGAAGTGCTGGGCAAACGCCTGACGCCGTTCGATCGTGCCATTGATATGCATATCTCCAACCTGCGCCGCAAACTGCCAGACCGCAAAGATGGGCATCCCTGGTTCAAGACCCTGCGCGGACGGGGCTACCTGATGGTATCTGCAACATGATCAACAGCTTGACGGCACGCATTTTCGCCATTTTCTGGTTCACATTGGCCCTGGTGCTGATGTTGGTGTTGATGGTGCCCAAACTCGACTCCCGCCAAATGACCACGCTGCTGGCAAGCGAGCAGCGGCAGGGGTTGATGCTGGAACAGCACGTCGAGGCCGAACTGCAAAACGATCCTGCCAACGACCTGATGTGGTGGCGTCGTCTGTTCCGCGCCATCGAAAAATGGGCACCGCCGGGCCAGCGTCTGTTGTTGGTGACCAGCGAAGGGCGAGTGATCGGCGCGCAGCGCAACGAAATGCAGATCGTGCGCAACTTTATCGGCCAGTCGGACAACTCCGACCAACCGCAAAAGAAAAAATATGGCCGCGTCGAGCTGGTTGGTCCGTTCTCGGTGCGCGATGGTGAAGACAACTATCAGCTGTACCTGATCCGCCCCGCCAACAGCTCGCAGTCCGATTTTATCAACCTGATGTTCGACCGGCCGCTGCTGCTGTTGATCGTCACCATGTTGATCAGTGCCCCGCTGTTGCTGTGGCTGGCCTGGAGCTTGGCCAAACCGGCACGTAAGTTGAAAAACGCCGCCGATGATGTCGCACGTGGCAACCTTAAACAACACCCTGAACTGGAAGCCGGGCCGCAGGAATTCCTTGCCACCGGGGCCAGTTTCAACCAGATGATCAGCGCGCTCGAAAGAATGATGACGGCCCAGCAACGGCTGATCTCCGATATCTCCCACGAATTGCGCACCCCGTTGACGCGCCTGCAGTTAGCGACCGCTCTGATGCGCCGACGCCACGGTGAAGGCCATGAACTGGCGCGTATCGAAACCGAAGCCCAACGGCTGGATTCGATGATCAACGATCTGCTGTTGCTATCCCGTGGCCAACAGAAAAGCGAGCTGGTACGCGAACTGCTGAAGGCCAACGAACTGTGGGCCGACGTGCTGGACAACGCCAGTTTCGAAGCCGAACAGATGGGCAAACAGCTGGAGGTCACTTCCCCTCCTGGCCCATGGACGATTTACGGCAACGCAGGTGCCCTGGACAGTGCGCTGGAGAATATTGTGCGTAATGCCCTGCGTTACTCCAATACGCGCATCGCGGTGGCATTCAGCGCCGATAATCAGGGGATCACCATCGTGGTGGACGATGACGGCCCTGGCGTCAGCCCGGAAGATCGTGAGCAGATTTTCCGGCCGTTCTACCGCACCGATGAAGCACGCGATCGCCAATCCGGCGGCACCGGGCTGGGCTTGGCCATCGTCGAATCCGCTGTCAATCAGCATCGCGGCTGGGTGAAAGCGGAAGATAGCCCGCTGGGTGGCCTGCGTCTGGTGCTGTGGTTGCCGCTGCATCAGCGTTAATCGCCAGCACCCAAAGATTTTGCTATTCTGCGCCCCTCGTCATGAGGGGCTTTTTACATGCTGAATATCGTTTTATTTGAACCAGAGATCCCACCGAACACCGGTAACATCATTCGCCTGTGCGCCAACACCGGTTTCCAACTGCATCTGATCGAACCCATGGGCTTCCCGTGGGACGACAAACGCCTGCGTCGTGCCGGGTTGGATTATCACGAATTTGCCTGCATCAAGCGCCATGCCGACTATGCCGCCTTCCTCGCCAGCGAAAATCCACAGCGGCTGTTTGCCCTCACCACCAAAGGCACACCAGCACATAGCGCAGTCAGCTATCAGGCTGGGGACTATCTGCTGTTTGGCCCGGAAACCCGTGGCCTGCCGACCAGCATTCTGGATGCGTTGCCCGCACAGCAGAAGATCCGCATTCCCATGCAGGCCCAAAGCCGCAGCATGAACCTGTCCAACGCCGTCTCGGTGGTGGTTTATGAGGCCTGGCGTCAACTGGGCTATGCGGGCGCACTGCTTAAAGAGTAACCCCCTATTGGGCGATTGGCAGTTAGCGATTCACGACTTCGCAGGGCGCTGCATGTCACGCCCGTTTAGCTGTATGTGGTGTCCGTCTGGCCTTGTCATCAATGCGAAGTGGCGGTTAAACCCCGCCCCTTATTTTTAACGCAGTGTTATTTCTTGGTATAAATAATAAATGAGGTTCTTTGGCCGATTTTATCGTACAGCGAACGGGCAGATGAGTTGAATTCCTGGGTCATCCAGTAAACGCGGCTTGACTCTCTCACTTCCGCCTGTTGATAGGCTTCATTAAATAAGCTCTCCGCCACGTTTTGCCCCCGCGCGCTTTTATCAACGAACAGATCCTCAATATAACAATAGTTTTTATCGCTCCACGTCGAGGCGTGATAAACCAAATGCATAAAGCCTAGGATCTGCCCCTGATCGTTGACGGCGACCAGGCCGACCAAATCCTGTTTTTGGCATAGGCGGATAAAAGTTTTTTCGGTGATTTCGGCACTGACATCGGCACGATAAAAGTGCAGATATTGCTGCCACAGATGTTCCCAACCCGCTCTATCTGAAGCGATTATATCCCTAATGGTAACGCCATTTTTAGTCATCAACATAGTCCTACCCCTGCATGTTCAAAGTGGCGCAAGTATAGGCGATGTCATAGGGCGGGGTTAATGGACCAATCCGTTATGGACACCGGACCATTTCACCGGCTAATTATCCATCCCATTTAAACAACGCGTTAGCAACAGGGAAAACTGCTCGACGTTATAGGCTATCTCAATAGGATCCAGAGCCGCAAAACCTAGCAACCAGCCAGATAAGGGAATATCTGCAGTACAAAACTCGGAAAGGCTTCTCAGGTTTAAATTATACTGAGCAGCGCGATGGGCAACAGCTTGCTCAAGCCGTTTACTTTCCACCAGGCAGAGTATTTGCAAACCGCAATTTGGCACTATAACCCGCACCTTTTCACTACAGTGTTTGTTTATCTCGCTAATAAACAGCGCCACGCGAGATGAATATATTTTCTTCATCGTCAGGACATGTTCTCGGTAATGCCCCTGCATAATGAGTTTTGCCAGCGTACGCTGCGTGATCCCCGAAACCTGGCTGTCCGTATTCGCCCGTGCGGTGGTCATGGGCTTTACCAGCGATGCTGGCAGCACCATATAAGCCACATGCAGATCCGGGAACAAGGTTTTACTGAAGGTGCCCATATAAATGGTGCGCTGATAGGGGTCTAACCCCTGCAAGCAGGCCGTCGCTATGCCTTGGTAGTGAAACTCGCTGTCATAATCATCTTCGATGATCCACATATCCCGGGTTTCAGCCGCCTCAATTAATGCCAATCGCCTTGCCAGCGAAAGTGCTCGCCCGGTCGGATATTGGTTGGAAGGGGTGACATAGACCAATCGGGCATTAGCCTGTGAGCAAATGATTTCATCGGTGCAAATCCCCTGTTCATCGACGGCAATCGGGATCGGCTTGAGCTGCGCCGCCTGGAAGGCTTTAATCGCGCCGGTATACCCCGGATTTTCGATAAAGACGCTATCGTCAGCATCCGCCAGAACCTGCGCGCATAAAGACAGCGACTGTTGCGTACTGCTCACAATCAGAATTCGATCGGCCTGCGCCTTCACGCCCCGCTCGGCCAGCAGGAAGTCACAAATGGCCTCCCGCAGGTGAATATTGCCCTGCAAGTTGCTGCCAGCCGAGATAGACAGCCCCTCATCTTTGACGGTTTGCTGATATAACCTGAGCCAGGTATGGATTGGAAAGTTGCGAGTTTCTGGCATACCGGGGCTAAATGCCCTCTGCTGTGGCAGGTTGCCTGATTCAAGCCCGACATACTGTGTCGATCTCCGGCTCAATGTAACCTGGTCGCCGGAGGGGACAACTGAGCGCTCACTGGTCAGGCCCAGCAAAGGTTGCTGCCTTTGCGCGACAAAACTTCCCCTACCCACTTCTCTGTAGACGTATCCCTCGGTTTCCAGCGCCGTGTAGCAGTTCTCGATGGTCCCTCTGGATAGCTGGAGTGAGGCAGCCAACGCACGGCTGGCCGGTAAACGTTGGCCGGTGATGAACTCACCCTGCTGGATCATCGTCTTGAAAGCAGCGGCCAGCGCCGTAGTTAATGAAACTTCGGGGACTGTTTGCTTGGCGAGGTTTTTTTGCAGCGAGAGAGTCTGTAGCTGCTTTTCGGTCAGGCGGTTCAAGGCGCAGCTCCACTGAGAGAAAAACATAAGGTGTAAGCGACAAACCGCCGTGTGATATTGCCATCACACAGCGTTTTACATGGGATTTGGGGATATTACGACTGAGGGGTTACTCAGATACCGTCGCCATACTCAAACCCGTGATTGGCACCGTTGAAGTACTGGTCCATATCCATCGATGGCGTATCGCTTTCCGGGCGGCCAACAATACGCGCAGGCACGCCTGCGGCGGTGGTATGTGGCGGCACGGGTTGCAGCACCACGGAACCGGCACCAATCTTGGCCCCCTTCCCCACTTCGATATTGCCGAGGATTTTAGCCCCCGCGCCAATCATCACGCCTTCGCGGATTTTAGGGTGGCGATCGCCGCTGGTTTTGCCCGTCCCGCCCAGGGTTACCGACTGCAGGATAGAGACGTTATTCTCCACCACGGCGGTTTCACCGATCACAATGCCGGTGGCGTGGTCGAGCATGATGCCACAGCCGATGGTGGCCGCCGGGTGAATATCCACCCCAAAGGCGACCGAGATCTGATTTTGCAGGTAGATCGCCAATGCTCGGCGGCCCTGCATCCACAACCAATGGCCGATGCGGTACGCCTGCAAGGCATGAAAACCTTTCAGGTACAGCAGCGGCGTTGAATATTTATCTACTGCGGGGTCGCGCAGCCGCACCGCCAGAATATCGTGGGCCGCTGAGACGATCATTTGAGCGTCGGAACGATAGGCATCTTCCACCACCTCACGCACGGCAATCGCCGGCATGATCGGATTGGCCAGTTTGTTCGCCAGAATATAGCTGAGCGCGCTGCCCAGATTTTCATGCTTGAGCAAAGTCGCATGGAAAAAGCTAGCCAGCATCGGTTCACAATCCGCCAGTGCTCGCGCCTCTGATTTAATGCTGCTCCAGACCAGTTCTAACTCTTCTGACGACATAGCTTCCTCTCTGCCATAACAGACTACCCCGCCAGTCCCGGCAGGGCAACCTAATCAAATTGTCGTGACGCGATACATTGCTGCACCGCAGCCAAGGTCAGGCACTGTGCTTTTCGTCTTTCTTGGTGCGCCCAAGCAGAGTCAACGCTGCCTCGCGGGCATTTTTATCACAGTACAGCACCTGATAGATCTGTTCGGTGATCGGCATTTCCACACCAAAGCGCTGCGCCAGTGCCAATACCTCTTTGGTATTGCGATAGCCTTCAACCACCTGGCCGATACTATCCTGCGCTTCCTGCACGCCCTTGCCTTGCCCTAACATAATACCGAAACGACGGTTGCGCGATTGATTATCCGTGCAGGTCAGCACCAGATCGCCCAACCCGGCCATGCCCATAAAGGTGGAAGGATCGGCACCCAATGCCGAGCCGAGACGGCTCATTTCCGCCAGGCCACGAGTGATCAATGCGGTACGCGCGTTGGCACCAAAACCGATACCGTCGGACATACCGGCACCGATGGCAATCACGTTTTTCACCGCGCCGCCCAGCTGTACCCCGATGAAATCCGGGTTGCTGTAAACGCGGAAGCTTTTGCCACAGTGCAGCAGCTGCTGCAAATCTTCGGCAAACTGCTCGTCGGTGGCGGCGAGGGCGATCGCCGTTGGCAATCCGGCCGCCAGCTCTTTGGCAAACGTTGGCCCAGAAACGACCGCCAATGGGATGGTATTCCCCAGAGCTTCACGAGCCACGTCTTGCAACAGCCGCCCCGTTTCCGCTTCCAGACCTTTGGTCGCCCATACGATGCGGGCATCCGGGCGCAGATGAGGTTTCAGCTGACGCAATACGTCACCAAACACGTGGCTAGGCACCACCACCAGCACATCACGGCTGGCCGCTAATGCACGAGCAAGATCGGTTTCGAGCAACAGGGTATCGGGGAATGGGACGTCGGGAAGGAACGCCTGATTGCAGCGATCTCGCTGCATAATCTGGATCTGCTCGGGGTTATGCCCCCACAGCACTACCGGGTGGCCATTACGCGCCAGCGTAATGGCTAAAGCGGTGCCGTACGAGCCGGCACCGATTACAGTCATTGAAGCATTGACGGTATTCATCAGGCATCCTGATGAGGTTCAGCACTTTCGCCTTCCGCCTGCTGCTGCAAATAGCTCATGAACAGCGCGTCAAAGTTTACTGGTGCCAGGTTCAACTGCGGGAAGGTACCGCGAGAAACCAGGCTGGTGATGCACTCACGCGCATACGGGAACAGAATGTTCGGGCAGTATGCGCCCAGGCAATGTGCCAGTTGCGTGCCTTCGATACCGGAGATGGAGAAGATACCTGCCTGCTGAACTTCACACAGGAATGCGGTTTCTTCACCCAGAGAGGCGGTAACGGTGACGCGCAGTACCACTTCGTAGACGTCGTCTGCCAGGTGGCTGGAAGCCGTATCCAGATCGAGCTTAACTTCTGGCTGCCATTCTTGCTGGAATACCTGCGGAGCGTTTGGCGCTTCGAATGAGATATCCTTGGTGTAAATGCGTTGGATCTGGAAAGCCATCTCTGTGCTGTTTTGTTCTGACATGTGTGTAATACCCTTGGTTAACTATCCTTATAGACACTCAGTGGTTGCAATACCCACATCTTGGCAGTGGGACCGCCGCTGGTTTACAGCAGCGGATCCAGCCCACCGCGAGCATCAAGTGCATGTAAATCATCACAGCCGCCAATATGTTGGCCATCGATGAAAATCTGAGGCACGGTGGTTCGCCCACTGCGCGCAATCATTGCTTCGCGCTTGACGTTATCACCATCGATGGCAATCTCGCTAAACGCAGCTCCCTTGCTGTTCAGCAGCGCCTTGGCGCGATGACAGAACGGGCAGGTTGCCTTGGTGTAGATCTCAATGTTAGCCATGGAAACCCCTTCAATTACACTAAAAATTTACTTGCCACGCGCCAGCGGAAGGTTTTCCCCACTCCAGCCGGCAATGCCGTCTTTCAGGGTATAGACCTGTTCAAAACCGGCTTTGCTCAGGTTTTCTGCTGGTTCACGTGAGGTGGTGCCATTGGCACAGACCACGATAACCGGCTGAGCCTTGTGTTTATCCAGTTCGCCGAAGCTGCCGGTTTTGATCTCGCTCGCCGTCAGATTGATCGCGTTGGCGATATGACCTCGGCGGAAATCATCACGGGTACGGGTGTCGACCACTACCGCATCTTCTTTATTAATCAATCGAGTAGCTTCACCGCGGGCGATCTCTTTAACCTTGGAGAAACGGCTCTTGAAGGTCATGACGATCACGGCAGCCAGCAGACCGACCCAAGCCAGACTAAGTATGGGGTGCCGGCTAACAAATTGCATAATTTCTTGCAGCATGGGGTGTAACAACTCCCGTCAGTTAAGGGAAAAATAAGTCAAGGTTTCAGAGTATACCTGCCGAATGCGTCAAATACAGCCAATAAGCAAACGGGAATGCAGAAACTGCGGGGTACACTGGAAAATTACCGTTATGACGTTGAGAAAGTCGAGCCTGTTCACCGCATCTTTGATCTCTTTGGGCTCTTTTTAGTCGGCCACATTGTAGTATCATCAGGTTCCAGAGGGTGAATAGCCATCATTCCAGTGCCAATGGGCTGATGGCTATTCGCAACTTAAAACGATCATAAAGAGGTTACTGCAATGTCGAGCAAGAAAAAGCCCATGGTACTGGTGATCCTGGACGGTTACGGCCACCGGGAAGAGCAACAGGACAACGCGATCCTGAACGCCAAAACGCCGGTCATGGACCGTCTGTGGCAACAACAGCCACATACCCTGATTGCCGCTTCCGGTCTGGATGTCGGCCTGCCTGATGGCCAGATGGGTAACTCGGAAGTGGGTCACGTGAACCTCGGTGCTGGCCGCATTGTGTATCAGGACCTGACCCGTCTGGATAAAGAGATCAAAGACGGTGACTTCTTCACCAATGCTACGTTGACCAGCGCCGTCGACAAGGCCGTGCAGGCAGGCAAAGCAGTACACATCATGGGCCTGATGTCCCCTGGTGGCGTCCACAGCCATGAAGATCATATCCTGGCAATGATCAAACTGGCCGCACAGCGCGGTGCCAAAGCGGTTTACCTGCATGCCTTCCTGGATGGACGCGACACTCCACCGCGCAGTGCTGAAAAGTCACTGAAACGTTTCAGTGACGAATTTGCCACGCTGGGTGCCGGGCGTATCGCCACGGTGATCGGCCGTTACTATGCGATGGATCGTGATAATCGTTGGGACCGCGTACAGTTGGCCTACGATCTGATGACCCAGGCCAAAGGCGAATACACCGCCGACAACGCCGTGGCTGCGCTGCAGGCTGCCTATGCCCGTGACGAAAACGACGAGTTCGTTAAACCGACCGTGATCCAGGCTGCGGGCGAAGCCAGCGCCGAGATGAACGACGGCGACGCGTTAATCTTCATGAACTTCCGTGCCGACCGTGCGCGCCAGATCACCCGCGCCTTCGTCAATGCCGATTTCGACGGCTTCCCACGTAGCAAAGTGGTCAAGTTCAGTGATTTTGTCATGCTGACCGAATATGCCGCCGACATCAAAACCGCCTGCGCCTATCCACCCGCCTCGCTGGCCAACACCTTCGGTGAGTGGCTGATGAAGCACGACAAAACCCAGCTGCGCATCTCGGAAACCGAAAAATACGCCCACGTCACCTTCTTCTATAACGGCGGCGTCGAAGAGCCGTTCAAAGGTGAAGAGCGTATTCTGATCAACTCGCCAAAAGTGGCCACCTACGATTTACAGCCAGAGATGAGCTCCGCCGAGCTGACCGAAAAGCTGCTGGCAGCCATCCACAGCGGTAAATATGACGCCATCATCTGTAACTACCCGAATGGCGACATGGTTGGCCACACCGGTGTCTATGATGCAGCCGTCAAAGCGGTAGAAACCCTGGATAACTGTATTGAGCAGGTAGTAGAAGCGGTGAAAGCCGTTGATGGCCAACTGCTGGTCACCGCCGATCACGGTAACGCCGAGCAAATGCGCGATCCGGCCACCGGCCAGGCGCACACTGCCCATACCAGCCTGCCGGTACCGTTGATCTACATCGGTAAAGCCGCCAAAGCGGTGGAAGGTGGCAAACTGTCCGACATCGCTCCAACCATGCTGTCACTGATGGGAATGGAAATCCCGCAAGAGATGACTGGTAAGCCGCTGTTCATCGTGGAATAATCCTTCTCCATGAGGGAGAAGGCGAATTTTGCACTATCAAGGGTAACCCGAAGCGCAAACTCAGGCAGCCAAGCGCTGCCTGAACGCTCCGCGCCACGGAAGTTAACCGCCATCTGCGCCAGCGTGTTTTTCGCTGGCGCATTGTTGTTGCCATTCACCGGCAGCGCCGCGGAAGATAACAAGTCCCAGCTCAAAGACATTCAACAGAGCATCGCCGAAAAAGAAAAGGCGGTTAAACAGCAGCAGCAACAACGCAGCTCGCTGCAAAATCAGCTCAAACTCCAGGAAAAGACCATCGCGCAAGCCAGCCGCTCGCTGCGTGATACCCAAGGTACGCTCACGATACTGGGTAAAGACATTTCCGGGTTGAACACATCCATCGCCAAGCTACAAAAACAGCAGTCCACCCAGCAGGAAATCCTCGCCAAACAGCTTGATGCCGCCTTCCGCCAGGGGCAGCACAGCGCCTTGCAGTTGGTACTCAGCGGTGAAGAAACCCAGCGCAGTGAACGTATGCTGGCCTATTTTGGCTATCTGAACGAAGCACGCCAGCAGTCCATTGAACAGCTCAAGCAGACCCGCAAGCAATTGGCCGAGCAAAAGAGCTCGCTGGTGGCCAAACAGAGTCAGCAGAAATCCTTGCTTGGCGAGCAACAAATCCAGCAGCAAAAGCTGGAGCAGGCGCGTAGCGCCCGTAAAAAAACCCTGACCGCGTTAGAAGCCTCGCTGGAAAAAGATCAGCAGCGGCTGGTGGAACTGCGCCAGAACGAAACCCGTCTGCGCGACCAGATCGCCCGAGCAGAACGTGAAGCCCGCGCCCGAGCAGAACGCGAAGCGCGTGAAGCAGCCAAGGTGCGTGAGCAGGTCAAAGTCAAAGAACAGCAGGCGAAGAAAACCGGCACCAGCTATAAGCCAAGCGAAGGTGAGCGTTCACTGATGGCGCGAACCGGCGGTTTAGGCCAGCCTGCGGGGCAAGCCGTATGGCCGGTGCGTGGCCGCATAGAGCATCGCTTTGGCGAACAGCTGCAAGGTGAGTTACGCTGGAAAGGTATGGTGATCTCGGCGGCCGAAGGCAGCGAAGTGAAAGCCATTGCCGATGGCCGCGTGCTGCTGGCCGACTGGCTGCAAGGCTATGGCCTGGTAGTCGTGGTCGAACACGGTAAGGGCGATATGAGCCTGTATGGCTACAACCAGAGCGCTTTGGTTAGCGTCGGGGCGCAGGTGCGTGCCGGTCAGCCTATCGCCCTGGTCGGTACCAGCGGTGGTCAGGGAACCCCATCGCTCTATTTCGAAATCCGTCGCCAGGGTCAGGCCGTTAACCCACAGCCGTGGTTGGGAAGATAGATTTGTACTCTAGCAAAACGTGTACTGCCCTGTTGCTGAGTGCGCTGCTGTACGTTGGTGCAGTGCAGGCAGGCAAACTCTCTATCGTGATCGATGACGTGGGCTACCGCCCACATGAAGAAAATGCCGTACTGCAAATGCCGACGGCGATCTCCGTTGCCGTACTGCCCAACGCGCCTCACGCACATCTGATGGCCACCAAAGCCCATAGCCAAGGCCGTGAGGTACTGATCCACATGCCCATGGCCCCGCTCAGCAAACAGCCGCTGGAGCGCGATACCTTACAGCCCTCCATGAGCAGTGAAGAAGTGCAGCGTATCATCCGTAACGCGGTGAATAACGTGCCTTTTGCGGTGGGCATGAACAACCATATGGGCAGTGCCATGACCTCCAGCCTGCCGGGCATGCAAAAGGTCATGCAGGCGCTGGAAAGCTACCATCTCTATTTTCTCGACAGCATGACCATCGGCAACAGCCAGGCCACGCATGCGGCGGCAGGCACCGGCGTGAAGGTGATCAAACGCAGGGTGTTCCTCGACGATACGGCCAACCCGGACGATATCCGCCGCCAGTTTAATCGTGCCGTCGAGCTGGCACGCCGCAACGGCTCGGCTATCGCCATCGGCCACCCGCGCCCGGCAACGGTAAAAGTACTGCAACAGATGCTGGCTACGCTGCCCTCCGACATCGTGCTGGTGAAACCCAGCTCGCTGCTCAATGAGCCACAGCAGAGCGGAAGCGGCTATGTACCGCCATCCAAGCCACACAAACCGCAGCCGAAAAATCCGTTCACCGGTGGTATCAGGCAGTGCAAAGTTAAATTGCCGAAGGAAGGCGTGAATGCCAGCCATGCGCTGGGCATCATTGCAGAAAGCGTGGCGCAGTCGCCGGTCGTGGTGGTGATCAAACGCCATTGGCAGCACTGGATAGGTTCAGATCCAACCAAGCCCTAAGATAAAAGGCGGGGCTTACGCCCCGCCTTTCATTAATGACCAAGTAGCCAAGGGGCACCATGTGCCACGCCCGCTTAGCCAATCACATCAATCCCAGCTCAGCACCACTTTTCCCGACTGCCCGGAGCGCATGGCATCAAAGCCCTGCTGGAACTCGTCAATCGAGAAACGGTGGGTGATGATCGGCGTCAAATCCAGACCCGATTGGATCAGTGCCGCCATCTTGTACCAGGTTTCGAACATTTCGCGGCCGTAGATCCCTTTGATAAACAGCCCCTTGAAGATCACCTGGGTCCAGTCAATCGACATATCCGAAGGCGGGATCCCCAGCATCGCGATACGGCCACCGTGGTTCATGGCATTGAGCAACGAACGGAACGCCGGTGGCGCGCCAGACATTTCCAGGCCCACGTCAAACCCTTCGGTCATGCCCAATTCGGCCATCACGTCCGTCAGGTTTTCCTTGCTGACGTTTACCGCACGGGTCACACCCATCTTGCGCGCCAGCTCCAGGCGATATTCGTTCACGTCGGTGATCACCACGTGGCGTGCGCCAACGTGTTTACATACCGCAGCAGCCATAATGCCGATCGGGCCAGCGCCAGACACCAACACGTCTTCCCCAACCAGATCGAAGGAAAGCGCGGTATGCACGGCGTTGCCAAACGGGTCAAAGATCGAGGCCAGTTCGTCCGAGATATTGTCCGGGATTTTGAAAGCGTTAAACGCCGGGATCACCAGATATTCGGCAAATGATCCTGGGCGGTTTACGCCCACGCCGGTGGTGTTGCGGCACAGATGCGTACGACCACCACGGCAGTTACGGCAGTGGCCACAGGTGATGTGCCCTTCGCCAGAAACGCGATCGCCGATGCTGAAGCCTTTGACTTCCTGGCCGATGGCGACCACTTCACCCACATATTCGTGGCCCACGACCATCGGTACCGGAATGGTTTTCTGCGACCATTCGTCCCAGTTATAGATATGCACATCGGTACCGCAGATAGCGGTTTTGCGGATCTTAATCATGACATCGTTGTGGCCCAGCTCAGGCTGAGGTACATCGGTCATCCAAATACCTTCTTCCGCTTTCAGTTTTGCTAATGCTTTCATCGAATTACCTTATGCAATAACGCCAAGCGTCTTACCGATGCGGATAAACGCCTCAACGGCACGTTCAATCTGCTCCGGTGAGTGATCGGCAGACATCTGGGTGCGGATACGTGCCTGACCTTTTGGCACCACCGGGTAGAAGAAACCAGTAACGTAGATGCCTTCCTTAAGCAGTGCGTTGGCGAAATCCTGCGCCAGTTTTGCTTCACCCAACATCACCGGGATGATGGCGTGATCGGCCCCGGCAAGCGTAAAGCCCGCTGCGGTCATTTTTTCGCGGAACAGGCTGGCGTTGGCCCACAGGCGATCGCGCAGGGCGTCCCCGTCTTCGAGCAGTTCCAACACTTTGATCGAGGCTGCCACAATGGCCGGAGCCAGCGAGTTGGAGAACAGATAAGGGCGTGAACGCTGACGCAACCACTCCACCACCTCTTTTTTGCCAGCGGTATAGCCGCCGGAAGCGCCGCCCAACGCCTTACCCAAAGTGCCGGTGACGATATCGACGCGGTCCATCACTTCGCAGTATTCGTGCGTCCCGCGCCCGTTAGCGCCGACAAACCCCACCGCGTGGGAATCATCGACCATCACCAGCGCATCGTATTGGTCCGCCAGATCGCACACGCCCTTCAGGTTGGCGATCACGCCGTCCATGGAGAACACCCCGTCGGTAGCGATCATGATGTGGCGAGCACCGTCTGCCTTGGCCTGCTGCAGTTGCTCGGCCAGTTGGCCCATATCGTTGTTGGCATAGCGGTAGCGCTTGGCCTTGCACAGGCGCACGCCGTCGATGATAGAGGCATGGTTCAGCGCATCGGAAATAATGGCATCTTCCGGGCCCAGCAGAGTTTCAAACAGGCCACCGTTGGCGTCAAAACAAGAGGAGTAGAGGATCGCATCTTCCATTCCCAGAAAATCGGCAAGCGCATGTTCCAGTTGCTTATGGCTATCCTGAGTACCACAGATAAAACGCACCGACGCCATGCCGAAGCCATGGCTGTCCATCCCGGCCTTTGCTGCCGCGATCAGCGCCGGGTGGTTAGCCAGCCCGAGATAGTTATTGGCGCAGAAGTTGATCACCTGGCGACCATCGGCCACCGAGATATCGGCCTGTTGGGCCGAAGTGATAATGCGCTCTTGTTTAAACAGCCCTTCGGCGCGAGTGGTAGCAAGCTGCTGTTCCAGCTGCTGGTAAAAAGACGCAGACATTCGGTCATCTCCAGGATAGGGGCATTTTCGGCATATTTTACTGCGTTGCCGGCAAACTGACGACATTCCGCCGCAGAGAATCTTAAAATTGCAGCAGATATCACGGCAAACCGGCGCAGAGTGTAACGGCACGGGATATTAAGAACCGAAGCGATGTTCCCAATGGCATGAAATGCTATTATAGGCAGCATATAGGGTGGGGCATTGTGCATCACCAGGAAGAACACAGGGGTAAACCCAATGATTATCGTCACTGGCGGCGCTGGCATGATTGGCAGCAACATCATCAAGGCACTGAATGAAAACGGATATCGCGATATCCTGGTGGTGGATAACCTGAAAGATGGCACCAAATTCGTTAACCTGGTCGACCTTGATATCGCTGACTATGTCGATAAAGAAGACTTTATCGCCAGCATCATGGCCGGTGACGATCTGGGTGACATCGACGCCATTTTCCATGAGGGTGCCTGTTCCTCCACCACCGAGTGGGATGGCAAATACATGATGGATAACAACTATCAGTATTCCAAAGACATCCTGCATTACTGCCTGGATCGTCAGATCCCGTTCCTGTATGCCTCTTCTGCCGCCACCTACGGCGGCCGCACCGATAACTTTATCGAAGAGCGTCAGTTTGAACAGCCATTAAACGTTTACGGTTACTCCAAATTCCTGTTCGACCAATACGTGCGCGAGATCCTGCCAGAAGCGGATTCGCAGGTGTGCGGCTTCCGTTACTTCAACGTTTACGGCCCGCGTGAAGGCCATAAAGGCAGCATGGCCAGCGTAGCGTTCCACCTGAACAACCAGATCAACCGTGGCGAAAATCCAAAACTGTTCGCCGGTAGCGAAAACTTCAAGCGCGACTTCATCTACGTCGGCGACGTGGCGGCGGTCAACCTGTGGTTCTGGAAGAACGGCGTATCCGGCATCTTCAACTGCGGTACCGGCCGTGCGGAAACCTTCCAGGCGGTGGCCGATGCGGTAGTGGACTACCATCAGTCCGGTGCTGTGGAATACATTGAGTTCCCGGAAAAGCTGAAAGGCCGCTACCAGGCTTACACCCAGGCCGATCAAACCAAGCTGCGCGCTGCCGGTTATGACGCACCGTTCAAAACCGTGGCCGAAGGCGTGAAAGAATACATGGCCTGGTTGAATCGTCCCGCTTAAGCGCTGAAGGAAGTTACTCACGGTATGAAAATACTGGTCATTGGCCCTTCGTGGGTTGGCGATATGATGATGTCGCAAAGTCTCTACCGCACCCTGAAGGCCGAGTACCCGTCGGCAGAAATCGATGTGATGGCACCTGCCTGGTGCCGTCCCTTGCTGGCGCGGATGCCCGAAGTCAACCAGGCGTTGGCAATGCCGCTGGGCCATGGTGCCCTGGCATTGGGCGAACGCCGCCGTCTTGGCCATGCGCTACGCGCTAATGGCTATGACCGTGCCTATGTGCTGCCCAACTCATTCAAGTCTGCCCTGGTGCCCTTCTTTGCCAACGTGCCACAGCGTACCGGCTGGCGCGGCGAGATGCGCTACGGCCTGCTCAACGATCTCCGCGTACTGGATAAAGCGGCATTCCCGTTGATGGTGCAGCGTTACGTCGCGCTGGCCTATGACAAGCAGCGGGTACAGCGCGCCGAAGATCTGCCGCAGCCGATACTCTGGCCGCAGTTGCTGGTCAGTGACGAAGAGATTGCCGAAACCACCTCAGCGTTTAATCTCACCGACCACCGGCCCATTATCGGTTTTTGCCCAGGCGCCGAATTCGGCCCGGCCAAACGCTGGCCGCATTACCACTACGCCACGCTGGCACAGATGCTGATCGATGCAGGCTATCAAATCGCCCTGTTTGGTTCGGCCAAAGACCACGAAGCCGGTGAGCAGATCCGTGCCGCATTGGCAGAAAAGTCTCGCGATTTCTGCTTCAACCTGGCCGGAGAAACCCAGCTCGAACAGGCAGTGATCCTGTTGGCCTCCTGCCGGGCCGTAGTCAGTAACGATTCCGGCTTGATGCACGTTGCAGCGGCGTTGAACAAACCGCTGATAGCCTTGTACGGCCCAAGCAGTCCGGACTTCACCCCACCGCTGTCTCATCAGGCCAAGGTGATCCGCCTGATCAGTGGCTATCACAAGGTACGCAAAGGCGATGCCGACCAGGGTTATCACCAGAGCCTGATCGACATCCAGCCACAGCAGGTGTTAGACGCGCTGACGCCGTTACTAGCCGCCAGCGAGGAATAATCATGCAGGTGCTGATCGTAAAAACCTCTTCGATGGGGGATGTGCTCCATACGCTGCCGGCCTTGACCGACGCGATGCAGGCCATCCCCGGTATCCGCTTCGATTGGGTGGTAGAAGAGGGGTTTAGCCAGATCCCTACCTGGCATCCGGCGGTGGATCGCGTGATCCCGGTGGCCATTCGCCGCTGGCGTAAAAACTGGTTCGGTAGTGAAACGCGCCAGCAGCGCTGCGATTTCAAGCGCCAGGTCCAGGAGCGCAACTATGACCTCGTGATCGACGCCCAGGGCCTGATCAAGAGTGCGGCGTTGGTGACTCGTATCGCGCACGGCAGCAAACACGGCCTGGACTGCAAAAGCGTCCGTGAGCCCTTTGCCAGCTGGTTCTATAATCATCGCCATGAGATCGACAAACAGCAGCATGCGGTGGAACGCATTCGCGAACTGTTCGCCAAGAGTCTGGGGTATGCAAAGCCACAGAGCACGGGTGATTACGCCATTGCCGCTCGGTTTCTCAGCTCCCCCCCCGCCGATGCCGGACAATATCTGGTTTTCCTGCACGCCACTACGCGGGATGAAAAACACTGGCCGGAGCCAAACTGGCGCGAACTGATCGCGCTGATCGCTCCGAGCGGAATAAACATCAAGCTGCCTTGGGGGGCCGAGCACGAACGCCAACGCGCTTTACGGCTGGCAGAAGGGTTTGAACATGTTGAAGTGTTGCCCAAGCTCAGCCTGCAACAGGTTGCCGAAGTGCTGGCTGGGGCAAAAGCCGTGGTGTCTGTCGATACCGGGCTAAGCCATCTGACCGCCGCGCTGGATCGCCCAAATATCACCCTGTTCGGCCCGACCGATCCGGGGCTGATTGGGGGTTACGGGCAGAATCAGCATGCCTGCCGCCCTGAGAATGGGGATCGTATGGCTGACATTAGCGCCGAACAGGTAATGGGGTTGTTAGCACCGATTATGGCCAACGAGGATGCTCGGTAACATGACCACGCAAAATATTTTGCTCAGCATTATTATTGCCGCGCACAACAGCGGCAGCTATCTGCGTGAAACACTGCAGAACCTGCTCGACGCTCTGGGGGAAAGCATCGCAAAGTGTGAAATCATTCTGGTCAATGATGCTTCCAGCGATAACACCGGAGCATTGCTTCGCGATTTCGCCCAAGTGGTACCTCAAGCGCGTTATTTCAGCGTCGAATTCAAAAACATCGGCAAGGTGCGTAATTTCGCCATTGTAAACAGCCAGGGTGAATACGTCACCATGCTCGATAGCGACGATCTGCTTAAAAGCGGTTCACTTAACGAAATAACCCTTTTCCTCGAAGAGAATCAACCCGATCTACTGTTGACCAAACTGCATGAAGTTCGTGAAATTAGCAGTGTTGATAAAAACTGGAAAGGGTTACAGACAGAGGTCTTGACCCAGGACGAAGCGATAACGCGTTTCCTTATCCATAAGGATTTCCAAGCACATTTGATTGGCCAGTTTATCAAACGTATTCTGCTTCAGGCTAACCCTATTCCAAACTTTTCCTGCTACGAAGATTTCTATATTTTCCCGCAACTCCTGACACAATCCAATAATATCGTGTTCTCCCGTGAGGGGCATTATCTATATATAAAACGGAACGCCAGTTTGTCGAACTCACCTTCAGCAGAAAAGATACATAACCTTTTTTTGTGTACAGAGAAAATGGATATGCTTTTTGGCAAAAAATTCCATCAATTGGTACTATGCCACTGGCTAGATATTGAATTGAAACAAAAAAAATGGATTACCCTGAGTACGCAATTAGACTTGCTGAAGGCCAAAGTGCGTGAAACCCGTAGCCTCAGTTTTTTTATCAATCCAGCGGTCAGGTTTAGCTATAAAAGAAAAGCGGTGAAATTATTATGGAAAAAATAGGGAAAAGATTGTACTTCACAGGTTTTACACTGACAATTTTATCTATTGTTTTTACATTGATAATTACTGCAAGGCAACGGGAGCTATTCTATTTTTCTTTCTATGTGGCCATGTTTGGCCTTTTCTTCGAAAGGAAAAACATCCGCTGGCCAAAGATGGATATTTCCTATTCTATTATCCTGATAGGTTTGGTGAAAATCATCTGGACGCTGGTACTTTATCGCCATATGCAAGACTATGGTCTGGGGAATACACAACTGGATGCTGGCAAAAAACTGGTAGTCGGCGGGGTGTTGATTTTCTATATCTCGCATTTCTCACACTATCTAGCCACAATCAATTATCGCCAATATTTGCTGGCTGGATTTGCCCTGGCGTTTATTTTAGCCACAGGTTTCGGCATCTATCAAGTTTATCACGGTATCGATCGCATTGATCTGAGTACCAACCGCGCAACCATCGCCGCTTATATCTACTCGGCACTGTCAATTTTACTTATCTATCTTTTAATCAAACTAAAACACAGTACGGGCTATCATATTGCAACAGTGGCGATCATTATTACGTCCTTCCTGATCGTGGTTATGACAGGAACCCGTGCCGCAATACTCTCGCATCTATTACTCATTCTGCTGATGATGCTGTTCCATTTCCGCAAAATCCACCTTAAACCGCTGTTGATCGTCGTAGCCTTGGTTGGCGTCGTGGGCATGGCATCCTATAGCAAATATATCAAACCCAAGATAGAGCAAACCAGCACTGAGATTATGTTGTACCAGAAAGGAGACGATTTCTCATCGCTAGGTTCACGCTTCTCATTATGGAGTGTTGGGTTAAAGATATTTGTACAGCATCCTTACGGCAATACCGTTGAGGCACGCCATACGCAAGCAGCGGAAATCATCGTCAATGACCCGAAGAACCAAACGGCTATGGTTTATATCGACTCACATCTGCATGACGAGTTACTGGAAGCCGCCTCGCTGCAGGGTATTGTTGGTTTGCTGGCCGTGCTATTTTTCTATGGGTACATTATCACGCTGTCGTTGATGCAAAAAAATACCCCGCTCTTGATGATCGGGTGTTGCATGATTATTTATGGTTTATCAGACGTTTTGTTAATCAGTTCAGAATCACTACTGTTCTATATGGCATGTATCGCGCTGTTTGCAAAAAATAATCCATCGGTAGCAAGCCGATAAAAAATGTCACCCGGCCAGGAACGCTAACCGGGTGACATTTTACTTGGCATGGTAATTCAACAGAATACTGTCCAGAGCCTGTTTGAAATTCAGGTAATAACTTTCGTCGTAGAATTTGGTAATAGAGTGCTTAATCTGCGGTTGATCGATCATAATCTCACCGTCAACCAATGCCTGCATGATCTCCGTCAACCCAGCCAACCGATTGACGGCATATAGCCGGCCGTTAATACCATCAATAACATCAGCCGGGCCGGTTGGACAATCCGAACTAACGCAATACACTCCGTGAGCCATAGCCTCCAGCAAGGTCATTGGTAACCCTTCAAATGCCGAAGTCAGGAGCAATGCCTTCAGATCGCCGATATTCGCCTTAATATAACACCAGGGCTGAGCTTGCCAACCATGCCATAAAATCCGAGATGCAATACCCAGCTCTTCTGCATAGCTCTGGCATCGGGCCAAATCCTCACCGCCCCCTACCACGTGCAATCGCCAATCTCCCCGAAGCTCTACCAACGATTCCAATAGGTCTTTCAACCGTTTTTGCCCTTCAAAAATAACACGGCCAATATAGATGAAATTGGCCGATGCATGACTTAATGGGATCGTATCTTCTGTCTTCTCTACCGGATTATATACAGTATAAATATCCCTCTCTTTTACCCCAAGTTCCCGCACCTGTTGATTAATACCCTGGCTGATCACCAAGTGAGCATCGGCCTTAAGGATATATGCATATTTGTATAGATCGTACAATGAGAAATGCAGCCAGGAAACGATGGGATATCGGCCCAGACACAGCTTTCTGGCAACATTGGCGATATAACAGGAAAGGGTATCCAGGGCAATGACCACATCTGGCTTATGCCTGCGCAAAAACCCTGAAAGAGCAAAGGCAAAATGCAGCCGCCTTAGCTTGGTATTATGCACGGTAGAGGAAACCATCTGGGCACTTAATCCTGCATACCAAGTCTCATCTACCTCCCCTTTCTCATTGAAGAAGATAAAATCAACCTTGCTACCGGGATTATTTTCCGTAATAAGCTTAACCAACCTTTTACAGACCGTTTCCATACCACCGTAACCACCCAAGGCATATCCTGCAATGACAATATTCATTTCAACCTTCTACTGTTCTTAGGGCTACTCTGCTGCCGGAAAAACGTGCATTTTTTCTAATGTGGCAAACACCTGCTCCACAGGAATAATCGATAGTGGCTGTTCGGGAAACATTTCCAATACATCATCATGGCTACAAGAAAGATCGATCACCTGATGCAATTCTTTATTCTGGTAAGGGCCAGTAAATTTTGGATTGGCAGTGACAAATAAGCTGACGGTGGGTACTTTCAGCGCCACGGCTAGATGCAATGGGCCGGTATCACCGGTCACTAGCACGTCCAGAGAGTCGATCACCCCTAACAATTGTGCCAGAGAGGTTTTACCGACGTAGTCAATCACCCGTGGTCGTTGGCTGTTGTCCAGATTTAACAGTAACGTATTCACCAAGTCGTGGTCGGCCCGAGAGCCAATGACCACCACATCAATATTATCCCCATCATGGTCAATCAGTCGTTTAGCCAGTTCGGTAAAATAACCAGCAGGCCAGCAGCGTTCACGGGTTGAAGCCCCCATATTGAACCCTACCCGTATCCGTCCGGCAGGTTTGGTTAACCTTTCGAATGAACAAGGAATTTCCATCTCAATCGAAGAAGTGTCTCCTCCAAGATATTGCATTAAATTCAACTTTCTCTGGATCAAGTGACCACTGAAGTTCAGTGAACAACTCGTCACCCAGGAATTTAACCCCTTGGGTAAGGTAAGATAATTGTCTCTGAGGATATATTGGCAACCAGCCAAAACTGCACTGACAATATCGTAAGGTAGATGGGCATGTAGAATCACTGCCAATTCTGGCTTGCGTTTACGCAGTTCACATACCGCTTTCGGCATATCCCTGAATTTGTTGTTCCAGAAAATCACCTCGTCAAAGCAGGCGTAATTTTTCACCATGCCATAATTAATCGTACCCGCTACCAACGTAATATGAGCCTCTGGATAACGTTGACGTAGTGCTCGCATAGTCGGGGTATTAAACATGAAATCCCCCAGAGCCGTTGTGGAATACACTACTATCCGCGTGAACGGATAGTCTGCTCGTAACAACTCTTTTGGTTTCATGTTACCAAACAGGAAGTTGTACACAGATAAAAACCAATGAGCGTACTTCATCTTTCTGATTTTCATGTAATTAACCAGCTTTCATCTGCTTTTTATAATACTCAGCCAAGGTCATGCCAACCGTGCGCTGTTGCAACCAGGCAAACAGCTGCTCCAAATCGCGATATAACGCGTCAATATCCTGCTCGGTCTTGAACGTTGGGCTGCCTCCCGGCATAAACTCGGAGGAGTGCAGCATAAATTCGACGTAATCGTGTCCCTGCGCCAGAGAGCGTTCGACCACCAGCTTCATCTTGTCCAGGTTGTTACCGGAGGGCCGCAACCAATGCACCGACGGCGAACGCTTTTTACCCCGCAGGCGATCATAACCCTGCTTCACCGCATTCATCAGCGCCGAGTGTTTATACTGAATGCTCATGGGCACTTCCAACAGCCTGGAATCACCAGGTTGGGCGATATTGGCCGGATCGATAAAATAAGCCTGCGAGGGGAAATGACGATAGTCTGTCCCGCCGTTGCCCTGCGGACTGCCAGGCGAATACTGCCAGTTAACGCGCGGAGTCACGGAACAATCGACCTGATAGCCATACTCCAGCAGCAATGAGGCATAAAACTCATTAAACGCCCAACGCCCTGCACGGTGGCTGAGCATCTTGGTCTGGAAGGTATCTTCCAGCAGCTTGGTCATATGATCGACCTTGGCGCGAATCTGGTCGGCCGGGTATTCGATCAGATAGGGTTTATGCCGCCAGTCATCATCGGTGAGCGGCGTCAGCGGCGGGCTGTTCCAGGCGTGCAGGTGCATTCCCACTTCGCCGGTGCCGCGTGCAATCACGTCGCGGGCAAATTCAACGTACTGTGTATCCACCGCCATTTCATAGTTGGTCAGGTAAACCGGCTTGCAGGCGTATTTTTCACACAGCGTCTGAAAGCGCGGCAAAAAACGCGTGTTCTCGGTCGAAATGCGATCGTGGTTTTGCCACAGATTATCGCCTTCGGTATCAATCGTGATAAGAAACGCCGGTTTAGTCATACATTGGAAGCCTGATAGTCACAGATTTACATTATGTTACGCAGCCCCATTCCTCAGGGCAAACGACTTTATCGCCTCGTTTGGACAACATTGAGCCGTAATTGTCACCCTACGCCACTATTTTTTTCTTTGCAGGCAAGAAAACCGAGCAACAGTAGCCACATGCGATCGGGTCATTTAGAATCAAGGATTGGTTTCCCTGAAAGCGACTGACTATGAACGACGCGCCAGCCCCTGTTTCTGCCACGCCCATACAGCGTATTCTGATCGTCAAGCTGCGCCATCATGGCGATATGCTGCTGACCACCCCGGTCATCAATACGCTGCGGCAGAACTACCCCGACGCTCAGATCGACATCCTGCTGTACAAAGAAACGCAGGAGATGTTGGCGAGCAACTCGGCGCTGTCGCAAATCTTTGTCATCGATCGCCAGTGGAAAAAACAGGGCACCAAGGCGCACTTGGGCCACGAACTGCATCTGATCCGCCAGTTGCAGGCACAACGCTACGATCTGGTGGTCAACCTGGCCGATCAGTGGCGCAGCGCGTTGATTACTCGCCTCACCGGTGCACGCATTCGTCTGGGCTTCGATTTCCCCAAGCGCCGCGGCTTTCTGTGGCGCTATTGCCACACTCAGTTGGTGCCGGTAGCCGGGCACGAGCATCTGCACACCGTTGAACAAAACCTCTCTCTGCTGCAACCGCTGGGTTTACCTGAGCAAAACCAGCAGGTCACCATGAGCTACAGCCAGCAAGATTGGCAGGCCAGCCACCAGCTTTTGCAACAAAATGGCGTCACCGGCAGCTATATCGTGGTACAACCCACTTCGCGCTGGTTCTTTAAATGCTGGAGCGAAGAAAAAATGGCGGCCACCATCAGCGCATTGCAGGCCGAAGGACACCAGTTGGTGATCACCTCGGGCCCGGATGCCAAAGAGCAGGACATGGTGGCGCAAATACTGAAACAGTGCCCGCAGCAAGGGGTGGTTTCTCTGTCCGGGCAGTTGACCCTGCGTCAGTTGGCGGCGTTGATCGACCATGCCAAACTGTTTATCGGGGTAGATTCTGTCCCTATGCATATGGCGGCGGCATTACAGACGCCCTGCGTGGCGCTGTTCGGGCCATCCAAACTGGTATTCTGGCGCCCCTGGCAGGTTATCGGCCAGGTAATTTGGGCCGGGGACTACGGCAGCCTGCCGGACCCGGATGCCATCAATACCGGTACCGATGAGCGCTACCTGGACCTTATTCCTACAGACGTGGTGATTGCAGCCGCGCGGAGCACGCTTGCATGAAAGCATTTCGCCTGGCGATTGTCCGCCAAAAATACCGCCCGGACGGCGGGGCAGAACGTTTCGTTTCCCGTGCCCTGGAGGCGCTGGAACAACAAGATCTGGATCTGAACGTCATCACCCGCGAGTGGCAGGGGGACGTCAACCCGAACTGGCACATCCACCTGTGCAACCCGATGAAGTTCGGGCGCATCAGCCGCGAACGCGGTTTTGCCGAAGCCGCCCGGGCCCTGTGGCAGAAAGAGAGCTTCGATCTGGTGCAAAGCCATGAACGCATCCCCGGCTGTGATATCTATCGTGCCGGTGACGGCGTCCATCGCCGCTGGCTGCTGCAACGGGCACGCATGCTGCCGGAGTGGCGGCGCAAATGGCTGTTCTCCAACCGCTATCACCGCTATGTGATGTGTGCCGAACGCGCCATGTATGCCGCGCCAGAGCTGAAAGCGGTGATCTGCAATGCCGAGATGATCAAGCGGGAAATCATCGCCGATTTCGGCGTGCCTGCCGATAAAATCACGGTGATCTACAATGCCATCGACAATCAGAAATTTTTACCGGCGAATGAGCAGCAGCGGCAGCAGTTGCGGGCGCAGTATCAGATCCCGCAACAGGCGCACTGCCTGATCTTTGTCGGTTCAGGCTTTGAACGTAAAGGGCTGGCAGCCGCAATTCGCGCCGTAGCGGCTACCGACAGCTACCTATTGGTGGTGGGCAAAGATAAAGCCGAAAAGCGTTACCGCTCACTGGCACAAAAGCTGGGTTGTGGTGATCGGGTGCGCTTCATGGGCGTGCAGAAACAGACGCTGCCGTTTTATCAGGCCGCCGATGCCCTGTTGCTGCCAACGTTGTACGATCCATTCCCCAATGTGATTTTGGAAGCCATGTCATGCGGGCTTCCGGTGATCACCAGCACCACCTGCGGTGGCGCTGAGTTCATCACTCAGGGGCAAAACGGCTTTGTCTGTGATGCATTGGACGTCAGCGCCCTCACCAATGCTATCGTTGCACTGCCACGGCAAGCCCTGGGATCGAGCATGGGAGAGGCGGCGCGGCTACGTATCATGTCGGCCACGCCAGCGCATCTCTCGGAACAACTCATATCGTTGTATAACCGATTGCTGGACTAACTTATGCGTATTCTGATGATTATCGACGGCCTGCCGGGCGGCGGAGCAGAAAAGGTGGTACTGACCCTATGCCAGGGTATGCTGCAGTTAGGGCATGATGTCAGCCTGATCTCATTACGGGATGTCTGCAACTACCCGATCCCCACCGGCATTGATTATCAGGTGCTCAGCGACAACTGTCGATCGCCTTGGCGTAAACTGACCGAGCTGGCACGCCGTGCCGCGATGTTGGATCGCGCGGTTGCCGCCAACGAGCAGCAGCACGGCCGTTATGACCTGGTGTTCTCCAACCTGCATAAGACCGATCGTATCGTCAGCCATAGCAAAGTGCTGGATAGCGCCCGGCTGTGGTTCTGCATTCACGGCATTCTGTCCACCTCTTACCTCGGTCACCGTACCGGCCTCGATCGCTGGCTGAAACGCCGCAAGGTCGCGGGTGTCTACCAACGGCAGAATATCGTTGCCGTCTCGCAGGCGGTGGGCAACGATCTCCAGCAAAATCTGGGGATTGCTCCTAACCGGCTGGCGGTGATCAACAACCCGTTCGATATCGCCGCCATCGAACAGCAAGCGGCAGAGCCTTGTGAACTGGCAGGCAAAGACTATCTGGTGCACGTGGGCCGTTTTCATCCACATAAACGCCACGACCGCTTGCTGAAAGCCTACGCACTGTCTGGTATCCAGGCCCCTTTGGCACTGGTGGGCGCAGGCAATGAAGCGCAAATCAACGAAATCAAACGCCTTGCCACAGCATTAAACATTAGCGATCGCGTGCTGTTCCTCGGTTTTCAGGCTAATCCCTATCCCCTGATCAAACACGCCACAATGCTGGTGCTCAGTTCAGACAGTGAAGGGTTCGGTAACGTGCTGGTTGAAGCCTTGCTGTGCGACACGCCGGTCGTCAGCACCCGTTGCCCCGGCGGGCCTGAGGAAATTCTGGAAAAAGCGGGATTGACTCATGCACTGGCGGAATTAAATGAAACCTCACTGGCGGAGAAAATGGCAGAGATTTATGCCCAGCCACCGGTCATTAATCACCAGCAACTGCTGAACTATGGCCTGGAGCCTATTTGCCAACAGTATCTGGCGTTAAAGAAATAAGCCCAGGCAGGTTCCCTGCCTGGTTATTAATTAGTTCAAAGCCTGTATTTCTTGCCAAACCTCATCGACGGTAACATCGATGCAATCACCCGATGCGGTTTGCAGGATCCGATATTGCCCGCTCCACGGATGCCAGGACGCTTTATCCGTATCGCCAAAGAAGACCACCATGCTTTTATTCAATGCCGCGGCCAGATGCATCTGCCCACCGTCGCTGCACAGCACCCTGTCACATAGTTCGAAACCAGCCAGCAGCTCGCGTACCGAGGCCGTTGGGTAAAGCGCTACCCGTTCATTCTGGCAACCGGCCAACAGCTGTTCCGCCCGCTTTTGATCGCCGATATCGTCAGGTGTCAGTGTCCCCTGCGGTGACCAGAATATCAGCACGCCCATCGTGGGATCGGCAACCAGGCGGTTGATGATTTCGGCATAGCGCTCAATGGGCCAGCGCCGTTTCGGGCTGCGGCTGCTGATATGCACGGCAAACACCCGCTCAACCGGGGGCAGCAGGCTATGCAAACGCTGCTGCGCTTGCTGCTGTTCTCCCGCAGTGAGGAAGACCTTTACCGGAGGAATGGCAATGGAGCGATCGGTGATGGCAGACAGGTAGCTGAACGTGTGTTCCACCTGATGCTTACCGTGAAAATCCGCCGCACGGAAAGGGTGATGAATTTCACTGGTGCCAAGATCTGCGCCGATAATATTTTTAACTCCGGCCATTTTTGCCAGACGCAGGCTATATTTGCACGGCACCGGGTTAGCCAGAATAGCCGCATCAAACTTAATTTTTCTCAGCTGTAAAAATATCATCAGCCGCTCAAAATAGACCCCCAGGGTGGTCTCATTCTTGGCCTTGTGTTTGGCCTTCTTATAAACAAACACCTTGGTGAGATGCGGGTTATTTTTCACCACATCCTGGCTGACTTTATTGATAAGCAGATAGAGGTTGGCGTCAGGGTAAGCGGTTTTCACCCCTTCGATCAGTGGGGTGGTACAGACGAGATCGCCAATATTGTCGCGGCGGATAATTAAAATATTCTTCATTACAAACCTATCGGCGACATCTTTCGCCTGTTGTCCCAGCCTGACACCGAGCCACCAAGTTAGCGCCTTTCCCTTCCGGTTATGGTACTATTCTGGATAACCCATATAAATGAAATTGATAGAATGCTGCTCCGTTTATATCAGGTACTACTCTACCTTATCCAACCCCTGATCTGGCTCCGCTTACTGCTGCGCAGCCGCAAAGCACCAGCCTACCGTAAACGCTGGGCGGAACGCTATGGTTTCTGCGCCGGGAAAGTGGTATCGGGCGGCATTATGCTGCATTCCGTTTCTGTTGGCGAAACCCTGGCGGCGATCCCTCTGGTTCGCGCCCTGCGCCATCGTTACCCTTACCTGCCGATTACTGTGACCACAATGACGCCAACGGGTTCCGAACGTGTGCAGTCCGCTTTCGGTAAAGATGTGCATCATGTCTATCTGCCTTACGACCTGCCGGGTTCGATGCGCCGCTTCCTCGATCAGGTGGATCCCAAGCTGGTGATCATCATGGAAACCGAGCTGTGGCCCAACCTGATTAACGCCCTGCATCAGCGCCAAATCCCGCTGGTGATTGCCAACGCGCGCCTTTCCGCCCGCTCAGCGGCTGGCTACAAGAAAATCGGCGGTTTCATCCGTGATATCCTGCGCCGCATTACCCTGATCGCCGCGCAAAATCAGGAAGACGGCGAGCGCTTTATCGAACTGGGCCTGAAGCGTTCACAGCTGACCGTCACCGGCAGCCTGAAGTTCGATATCTCCGTCACGCCAGAGCTGGCGGCCAGAGCCGTTACGCTACGCCGCCAATGGGCACCGCGCCGCCCGGTGTGGATCGCCACCAGCACTCACGAAGGTGAAGAAACCATTCTGCTGGAAGCCCACCGCCGATTGCTGGAAAAACACCCCGACCTATTACTGATCCTGGTGCCACGCCACCCGGAGCGCTTCCCTGTCGCCAAAGAGCTGACACAAAAAGCGGGCTTCAGCTACACCACCCGCAGCAGCGGCGAGATCCCTTCCGGCAGCACGCAGGTTGTGATTGGCGATACCATGGGCGAGCTGATGCTGCTGTACGGCATTGCCGATCTGGCCTTCGTCGGTGGCAGCCTGGTTGAGCGCGGGGGGCATAACCCACTGGAAGCGGCCGCCCATGCCATTCCGGTGCTGATGGGCCCACATACGTTCAATTTCAAGGATATCTGCGCCAAACTCTCCGAGGCGGGCGGGATGATCACCATCAGCGATGTCGATTCCTTGGTGAAAGAGATAGAAACGCTACTGACCGATGAAGATTATCGCCGCTATTACGGCCGCCACGCGGTTGAAGTGCTGTATCAGAACCAGGGGGCGTTGCAACGCCTGCTGCAGCTGCTGGAGCCACACCTGCCGCCACGGAGCCACTGAATGAGCCACCGTAACAGCCTGTCGGTAGTGATGATCGCCAAAAACGAAGCCGAGCTGCTGAGCGAATGCCTGCAATCGGTCGCCTGGGCTGATGAAATCATCGTGCTAGACTCCGGTAGTACCGACGGTTCCGTCGCTTTGGCGGAAAGTCTGGGAGCCAAGGTGTTTACCCATACCGACTGGCAAGGCTTCGGCAGGCAGCGGCAGAAGGCGCAAAGCTACGCCACCCAGGATTACGTACTGATGATCGACGCCGACGAGCGCGTCACGCCAGAATTACGCCATTCCATCGAACAGGTATTAGCCAACGCCGACGATAACGTCGTCTACAGCCTGGGCCGCCGTAACCTGTTTCTTGGCCGCTTTATGCGCCACAGCGGCTGGTATCCCGACCGGGTCAACCGGCTGTACGCCAATCAGCGCTATCGCTATAACGATGACCTGGTCCATGAATCCCTCAACACCGGCGGCGCAAAAGTCGTGCCGCTGCAGGGCGATCTGCTGCACCTGACCTGCCGTGACTTTTTTGCCTTCCAGCGCAAGCAACTGCACTACGCCGAGCAGTGGGCAGTCCAACGCCATCAGGCCGGTAAGCGCTGCGGTTATCTGTCCATCCTCACCCACACGCTGGGTGCGTTCTGCAAAACCTGGCTGCTGCGAGCCGGTTTCCTCGACGGCAAACAGGGCTTGCTGTTAGCCGTGGTCAACGCGCAATATACCTTCAATAAATATGCCGCACTGTGGGCATTGGGCCGCAACTATTCAGAGAAGTGAACCATGAGCAGCAAAGCCATCTACCCAGGCACCTTCGATCCAATGACCAATGGCCATCTGGATCTGGTCACCCGAGCCTCACTGATGTTTGATCACGTGATCCTGGCCATTGCCGCCAGTTCGAGCAAAAAACCGCTGTTTACGCTGGAAGAACGCGTTGCCTTGGCCACGCAGGTGACCTCTCATCTGGATAACGTTGAGGTGCTGGGGTTCAGCGAGTTGATGGCGCACTTCGCCGCCCATCAGAACGCCAATATTCTGATACGCGGCCTGCGTGCGGTGTCCGACTTTGAATATGAATTGCAGCTGGCGAACATGAACCGCCATCTGATGCCAACGTTGGAAAGCGTGTTTCTGATGCCTTCCGAGCAGTGGTCATTTATCTCTTCTTCCTTGGTGAAGGAAGTGGCACGTCATGGCGGCGACATCGCACCGTTCTTGCCGGATGTCGTCACCAAAGCGCTGATGGAAAAGCTCGCCGCGCAGTAATCAGTGCTGGCAGCGGCGGCAGAAGAAGGTGCTGCGCTGCCCGTGTTTGGCGCTCTCGATCGGTGTGCCACAGGCGCGGCAGGGTTCACCTGCCCGGCCATAGACCTGCAGTTCCTGCGCAAAATACCCCGGCTTCCCATCCGACTGCAGGAAGTCACGCAGCGTCGTTCCCCCTTGTTCAATTGAACGCAGCAGCACCGCCTTGATGGTTGCGGCCAGCAGATCCGCCTGCGCCTTGGTCAAGGATCCCGCCTGACGATCTGGCAGGATCCCGGCGGTAAACAGCGATTCGCTGGCATAGATATTCCCCACGCCAACCACCAGCTTGTTATCCATCAACCAAGGCTTGATCAGCGTGCGCTTATTACGGGATTTCTCGTACAGGTAGGTGCCATCGAACTCTTCGCCCAGCGGTTCCGGGCCAAGATGAGCCAATACGTTGCTGGCGGCCAGATCGTCACACCACAGCCAGGCACCAAAACGGCGCGGATCGGTGTAGCGCAGGATAAAACCGTTGCTCATCACCAGATCGACGTGGTCATGCTTACCTGGCTCGGTTTCCTCTGCCAGCATACGTAAGCTGCCAGACATCCCCAGATGCACAATAATCCAGCCATGGTCCAACTCGATCAGTAAATACTTGGCACGGCGCTGTACGCTGCGTACCGGCCGATCGCTCAGCGCCAGGATCTGCTCGGAGACCGGCCAACGCAGGCGAGCGTTACGCACCACCGCGTACTGGATGTCGTGGCCAACAAGATAAGGCTCAATGCCGCGGCGGCTGGTTTCGACTTCTGGTAATTCAGGCATGACTGGCTCCCTCTCCGTTTGCTACCCCTATAAAATGAAAAAACCCGGCCTAGGCCGGGTTTTCATTAATCCACTAAAATTATTTAATTTTAGCTTCTTTGTAGATCACGTGTTGACGGACAACTGGATCGAATTTCTTCAGCTCCAATTTTTCCGGCTTAGTACGCTTGTTCTTCGTGGTGGTATAGAAGTGACCAGTACCAGCAGAAGAAACCAGCTTGATCTTCTCGCGAACACCTTTAGCCATGATGCAGTTCCTTAATACTTCTCACCACGGGCACGCAGATCGGCCAAGACCGTCTCAATACCCTTCTTATCGATAACACGCATACCTTTAGCAGATACACGCAGAGTTACAAAGCGCTTCTCAGCCTCAACCCAAAAACGGTGTGAGTGCAGGTTAGGCAGAAAACGGCGTTTGGTCGCGTTCATTGCGTGGGAACGGTTGTTACCGCTCACCGGGCGCTTGCCAGTAACTTGGCAGACTCGTGACATGTCTTATTCTCCAAAAATCAAATCAGCTCGAGCTTCGTATAGGGTATGGCCGCCTCGTCAGGCTTTTAGAGCCCATCTCAGCAAACTTCATACTGAGGAGACTCTCGTCATCAGGTCAGAAACCTCACATCAGGTTGGAAACCTGCTGAGATAGGCTCTTAACGCCAAACCCAAGATTCTCAAAGGTGGCGTAGTATACGCTCTGAAGCGTAAGTGCTCAAGTCCCGAACAGCTAAAGATCCCTCAAGGATCGCGAAAAAGTTGCTTATAGCCATCCGCGCTCGGCAAAAGAGACGCATTCACCCCGGCCTATCACCAAGTGATCGAGCACTCGGATCTCCAATAACCGGCAGGCATTAACCACTTGCTCGGTTATCAAACGGTCGGCGTGACTGGGTTCAGCCTTACCCGAAGGATGATTATGCGCCAGAATGAGGGCTGCTGCATTAGCCTTCAACGCCGCACGCACAATTTCTCTTGGGTGGACAACGACGCTGTTGATGGTACCAGCAAACATCTCCTGATGGCGAATAACCCGGTGCTGATTGTCTAAAAACAACACTAAAAACACCTCTCGCTCATGGTGAGCCAGCAAACTATGCAGGTAATGCTGGGTAATTTTCGGGTTCAGCAGCGCGTTTTCCAGCAGATGGGGACCGGAAAACAGCCTGAAGGCTAATTCGGAAATTGCCTGCAACTGCGCATAGGTGGCAATCCCCAACCCTTTCTGACGATGAAATTGTTCGTAGTCCGCCGAAACCAGATGATACAGCGAACCAAAGTGCGCCAGCAGTTGCTCGGCCCGCTGTGAGACGTGAACTCCAGGTAGCCCGGTGCGCAAGAAAATTGCCAACAGCTCCATATCGGAGAGCGCCGCAGCGCCATCACGCATCAATTTTTCCCTGGGTGCCAAAGCCCCAGGCCATAACGACATATCCTGATTGCTCATTGCCACCTCCCTACCTACCACAGCAGCATGTCACGGGAAATTTCATCGTGCGACAGGTGATTGATAATATTGCGAAGAGTTACGAAAACCTGCATGTAACTGGCTGCATACACAGCAGAATCGCTCTACCTGGCAGCGGTTATGCTAAAATGTCCGCCTCTTTCGGATTTCAATCGGACAATCATGATGACGGGACTTTCCGGCAAACATATTGTGCTTGGCATCAGTGGCGGTATTGCCGCTTACAAATGCCCTGAGCTGGTGCGCCGCCTGCGCGACAGAGGCGCCGAGGTAAGAGTGGTGATGACCAGCGCTGCCAAAGCCTTCATTACTCCACTGACGCTGCAGGCCGTTTCCGGCTATCCGGTTTTCGACGATCTGCTGGATCCCGCAGCAGAAGCCGCCATGGGCCATATTGAATTGGGCAAATGGGCCGATCTGGTTATCCTGGCCCCAGCCACCGCCGATCTGCTGGCCCGCGTTGCCACCGGCATGGCCAACGATCTGCTGACCACGGTCTGCCTGGCTACCGATGCCCCAATCGCGGCAGCACCGGCCATGAACCAGCAGATGTACCGCGCTGCCGCTACCCAGGCCAATCTACAGACCCTACAAGGGCGTGGTGTGCTGCTGTGGGGGCCAGACAGCGGTAGTCAAGCCTGTGGCGATATCGGGCCTGGCCGCATGCTGGATCCGTTGGCGATAGTAGACCTGGCTAACGCTCATTTCTCTGCGCCGCAGGATCTGCAACATTTAAAGATTATGATCACCGCGGGCCCCACTCGTGAGGCACTGGATCCGGTACGTTTTATCAGCAACCACAGCTCCGGCAAGATGGGTTTTGCTATCGCCAAGGCCGCCGCCGCTCGCGGTGCACAAGTCACGTTGGTCGCCGGGCCGGTCAGCCTGCCTACGCCGCCTTGGGTCACCCGTGTAGATGTCATCAGTGCGCTGGAAATGGAGCAAGCGGTACAACAGCACGCCGCGCAGCAGAACATCTTTATCTCCTGCGCCGCCGTGGCGGATTACCGGGCAGAACAGATTGCCGATGAGAAAATCAAAAAGCAGGGAGATGAAATCACTCTCAAGATGATCAAGAATCCGGATATTGTCGCGGGCGTTGCCGCGATGAGCAAAAATCGTCCCTTTGTCGTCGGGTTTGCGGCTGAAACCCAGAATGTGGAAGAATATGCGCGACAAAAACTACTGCGTAAAAAACTGGATTTAATCTGCGCTAACGATGTATCGCTTGCAGAGCACGGTTTTAACAGCGATACCAATGCCCTGCATCTTTTTTGGCAGGATGGAGACAAGCGCCTGCCGCATAGCGACAAGGCACTCCTTGGCCAACGTTTACTAGACGAGATAGTCAGCCGTTATGATGAAAAAAATCGACGTTAAGATCCTTGACCCACGTATCGGTCAAGATTTCCCATTGCCGACCTATGCCACCCCAGGCTCTGCCGGGCTTGATCTGCGCGCCTGTCTGGACAGCGCGGTTGAGCTGGCACCAGGCGAAACCACCCTGCTGCCTACCGGCCTGGCCATCCACATCGCCGATACCGGTCTTGCTGCAGTGATCCTGCCACGCTCCGGTCTGGGCCATAAGCACGGTGTAGTGCTGGGTAACCTGGTTGGCCTGATCGATTCCGATTATCAGGGCCAGCTGATGGTGTCCGTCTGGAACCGTGGCCAGAAATCCTTCACTATCGAGCCGGGTGAACGCATCGCACAGATGGTATTTGTGCCGGTGGTACAAGCCGAGTTTAATCTGGTGGAAGAGTTCGATAGCAGCGAACGGGGTACCGGTGGTTTTGGCCACTCCGGTCGCCAATAGGTTTCGCCCATAACCGGGATCTACAGGGATGACGCCTGCAATCGCACCGCTTGCAATGCGGCACGATTGGTCTGGCAATTGGGAGTACTGCACGGAGAATAAGGGTCTGAAAGACCGTTAACCATTACACCGTACAATAGCGATCTTATAAGCCGCACAGAGTTTCTCTGCAACGGCCGGTGCGCGGTTTTTCGCAAATCTATACCCGAAGAGATTGAGGGGATAAGCCGTTTTAGCAAGGGTCTAATCAAACATGGCAGAAAAAGAAAATACCAAAAGGAATCGGCGTGAGGAGATATTGCAGGCGTTAGCCCAGATGCTGGAATCCAGCGACGGCAGCCAGCGTATTACCACAGCCAAGCTTGCCGCAAACGTTGGTGTCTCTGAGGCTGCCCTTTATCGGCATTTCCCCAGCAAGACGCGGATGTTTGACAGCCTGATCGAGTTTATTGAAGACAGCCTGATAACGCGCATCAACCTGATCTTGCAGGATGAAAAAGAGACGTTCAACCGACTACGCCTGATTGTGTTGTTGGTACTGGGGTTTGCAGAGCGCAACCCAGGCCTGACCAGGATCATGACCGGTCACGCGCTGATGTTTGAGCAAGATCGCCTGCAAGGCAGGATCAACCAGCTGTTCGAGCGGATTGAAGCGCAACTGCGTCAGGTATTGAAAGAACGTAAGCTCCGGGAAGGAAAAGGCTTTATCGTCGATGAGACCTTGCTGGCCAGCCAGATCCTGGCCTTCTGTGAAGGGATGCTGTCGCGCTATATTCGCTCCGAATTCCGCTACCGCCCAACGCAGGATTTCGATGCCCGCTGGCCACTGTTAGCAGCGCAACTGCAGTAACAACTATCGCCGGGTTCAACCCGGCGCTATTATTTAAAACCCCGTATTTTAAACCCCGTACTGCTCGCGATAGGCCCGCACTGCCGCCAGGCTTTCGGCCATTTCCGGCTGCTCTTCCAGGTAAGCAATCAACTCCTTGAGCGTAATAATCGAGATCACTTTGCAGTGATAATCACGCTCCACTTCCTGGATCGCAGAAATGTCGGCACGGCCACGCTCCTGACGATCGAGAGAAATCAACACACCTGCCAGGCTGGCGTTATGGGCACTGATAATTTCCATCGATTCGCGGATGGCCGTCCCGGCGGTGATCACGTCATCCACCAGCATCACACGCCCCTGCAGCGGGCTACCGACCAGCGTGCCGCCTTCGCCATGCTCTTTGGCTTCTTTACGATTGAAGCAATAAGGTACATCGCGATCGTGATGTTCCGCTAACGCCACGGCGGTGGTGGTCGCGATCGGGATACCTTTGTAGGCTGGGCCAAACAGCAGATCGAACTCGATGCCGGAATCCACCAGCGCTTCGGCATAAAAACGCCCTAACAGCGCCAGATCACGCCCGGTATTAAACAGGCCGGCATTGAAGAAATAGGGGCTGGTACGGCCGGATTTCAGGGTGAACTCGCCGAATTTCAATACCTGCTTGCGGAGCGCAAACTCGATAAACTGGCGCTGGTAGGCTTTCATTACTGCTTCTCCTAATTTGGTCGGTAACTTTAGTTCTATTGCAGCCCGATTTCCGGGCATAAAAAAGGCGACTGCTTGGTCGCCTTTAAAAATCAGTCTGCCAGCGCCGCTTTCTGCGCCTGGAAGATGGTTTCGATGCCCCCTCGGGCCAGCGCCAGTAGCGCCAATAGCTCATCGTGGCTGAACGGCTCACCCTCGGCGGTGCCTTGCACCTCGATCATGCGGCCATCCTCCATCATCACCACGTTCATATCGGTTTCTGCGGCGGAATCTTCCACATACTCCAGATCGCACAGCGCTTCGCCGCCAACGATGCCGACAGAAACCGCCGCCACCAGCCCTTTCATCGGGTTGGCTTTCAGTTTACCGGCGGCAACCAGCGCATTCAGCGCATCGGCCAGCGCGACACAGGCACCGGAGATAGAAGCGGTACGGGTACCGCCATCGGCTTGCAGCACATCGCAGTCCAGGGTGACGGTGAACTCACCGAGCTTTTTCAGATCCACTGCGGCACGCAGTGAACGAGCGATCAGACGCTGGATCTCCAACGTACGGCCACCCTGCTTGCCTTTGGCCGCTTCGCGGGCATTACGGCTGTGGGTCGAACGCGGCAACATGCCGTATTCTGCGGTGATCCACCCTTGCCCCTGGCCTTTCAAAAAGCGCGGAACGCCCTCTTCTACCGTGGCGGTGCACAAAACTTTGGTATCGCCAAACTCAACCAGCACTGAACCTTCAGCGTGTTTCGTGTAGTGACGGGTCAGTGTCAGGGGGCGAACTTGTTGTGGTGCTCTGCCTGCAGGACGCATGGGCTCTCTCCGGCTTCTTATTAACGTTTGGCTGCGCATTATACGGGCTTCGTGACGTTATGCCTATCCTGCCCGCAGGTGCAACGCTATAATCGTCCCATCTTTTCCTATTTACGGGTACGCACAATGATCCGCAGCATGACCGCCTACGCCCGGCGTGAAATCAAGGGTGAATGGGGCAGCGCAGCTTGGGAGCTGCGTTCCGTTAACCAACGCTACTTAGAAACCTACATCCGCCTGCCTGAGCAGTTCCGCAGCCTTGAGCCGGTGATCCGCGAGCGTATCCGTGGCCGCCTGACGCGTGGCAAAGTGGAGTGCAACCTGCGCTTTGAGCTCGACCCAAGCGCGCAAAGCTCGATGATCCTCAACGAAAAACTCGCCAAGCAGCTGGTTGAAGCCGCCAACTGGGTCAAAATGCAGAGCGACGAAGGGGAAATCGATCCGATCGACGTGCTGCGCTGGCCGGGCGTGATGTCCGCTCAGGAACAGGATCTGGACCTTATCAGCAACGAGCTGATGCAAGCGCTGGAAGGCGCGTTGGATGATTTCATCGTGGCACGCGAAAGCGAAGGCTCCGCGCTGAAAGCCCTGATCGAGCAACGCCTCGACGGCGTGAGCGCCGAAGTGGTCAAAGTGCGCGCCCAGATGCCTAATATCCTGCAATGGCAGCGCGAACGTTTGGTCAGCAAGCTGGAAGAAGCCCAGGTGCAGCTGGAAAACACCCGTCTGGAGCAGGAGCTGGTGCTGATGGCACAGCGTATCGACGTCGCCGAAGAGCTGGACCGCCTGGAAGCGCACGTCAAAGAGACGCACAACATCCTGAAAAAGAAAGAAGCCGTTGGCCGTCGCCTCGACTTTATGATGCAGGAATTCAACCGCGAATCGAATACGCTGGCCTCCAAGTCGATCAATGCCGAAGTGACTACCTCAGCCATTGAGCTGAAGGTACTGATTGAGCAGATGCGCGAGCAGATCCAGAATATCGAGTAAGTATTCAGGCAAAATCAACAAACCGCATAAAACCAGAAGGCCCGCATCACAGCGGGCTTTTTTGTTGTCATGAGCTAGCATAAAGAATCAAGAAAGCGCACTATTGTTGTGTACATCTGGGTGTACCCCTAAGGAAGAGGTGTACCACATTAGGTGTACACCACTATTTGAGGTTCAGGCGGAATAGCAAAGCTCACAGATATGCAGATACGGGCATGGATAAAAGCTGGAGAACGGTTTGAGGGACGCTCAGACGGCAACGGGCTTTATCTTTCCTACAGGGAAAACTATCAAACACCCGTCTGGCGCTTCCGGTATAAATTTGCCGGAAAGTCACGGGTAATGATGATCGGTTCCTATGCCGAGCTGTCGTTAGCCAAAGCACGGGAGACAGCCTGCGGGCATGATCTTTGTCGCGTGTTTTATGAATAGTTTTCTGTATCAGGCGTCTTTCGTCGCGGGGTATCGGTGCTATGATCGGCATAACTCAGTCCGGTTGAGTGGTTTGGGATATTCAGCGATTGATCAGATCGCTTAAATCGGACTGAGTTCCCTTCGAGTGATCTACTATTTGGAACAGCTATTTAGTAAATGAAGTGTTTGTGAATTTCGACTGAAAAAAATTAGAATGGTAACTGTGAGGTTTATTGAAGTTCTTATTTATTAAATCACGACTTGCCACAACTGATTGTTGATGCTGAAAGCATTTCTGTTTTTTTTATTCCTTGCCAAGCTCTTTATGTTCCTCATTCCATTAGGTCTAATGACATTCTCACGAAATGCTTTACCTGCGAAGTTCTTACTGACCATACGTAGCAGTTGATGGCCATTCCAACTTTGCCCTACCCCGGACATCTGAACTTAGCCTTGACATTTTTAACATTTTCAATGAGTTATAAGATCAACGCCAGACTCTAAATCCCACCACGCCGTGGAAGCGATATGTTGGTCATGTCGACCCAAAGTACATTATGATCCGTGTTGCCCAATTCCCCGTTTCCGCACAGTGAACGGATCCATGGCCAGCGGGCACCCACACGCGGCAGTCGGTGCAATATGACCCGCCGGTACAAAAAACGTAAGGCGGAAACAATTGGATGAGTGCGCGAGCCGGGTTATGTCTGCATGGCGAGGCGCTTTAGCGTCGGAACCCGTAGGGATACCACCAAGCACAACGACACAGGGCAGGGCCACATATCAATGATACCGAAGCGCCCACAGACCCACTGCGGTCCCCGGGCTCAGCAAGATCGCACCAAGGGCCGGGAGTGACAGCGCCGTCAACGTAGACAGCAGTGGTACGGTGGCGTGTTTGATCACTCCTCGCATCCCCAGCCGGGGCAGGACCGTGTGACAGAACTGCGGGACGATAGCACGGTGCACCGCCCGCGCCGGTCTACAGCGGCGAGGTCCGACGGATTTGTACCCGATCGCCCCCACAGGCACGCGATGGATATAGATCACCGTGCCCGGTCGGGATCAGTAAGGCGAGGCAATCACGACAACAGACGCACGGTGATCCCCAGGCTCGGCATTGATCGCATCTAGCGTCGAGGTGAGGCGAACCCGGTCACGGCCGAGGAGTTCGGTCGTTAACACGGTGGTCACTCCGCGGTCGAGTTGGATTGTACTCCCCCCCAGGATAGTGAGGACGGGCTGATACCCGCAATCGACTGTCCCGTCGCCCTGCACAACGGAGTGCGCGTTGGGTTTGATAACGCCGTGGTCGATTGAAGAAGGAAGCAGAAGATCGCACTTCGCATCTGGCGCCAGGGGTTTTTGGCAAAACGCGTTACCAGACTGTGCAACTTGTGACGGCGTGAGCACGCCGTGTATGGTGTTCGCGGATGATACTGACCACGATCCATCTTGGACGAAGAGTACGCACTCGCCGCCGGGCCCTGCACCGGAGTGTGCACCCCATAGAGGCGTCTTGAGGTTGCAAGTGGACTCAGGAGTGAGTTCCCACGAGGACTGAGAGCGAAGGTTGCAGTTCTCAACCACGGGGCTGTGGGCGTCGTTCCGAACGAACGTGCAGTTAGTGATCGGTTTCCCGGTGAGATTACTCCCGAAGTCGCAGTGAAGCCCTATCGCGGTCAACTTGGTTGAGTAGCCGGGCAGGGGCGGAGCAACTTCGGGTATGTCGCGTAGTGACGTGGAGTCGGCGGAGTAGAACACGGAGACTGAACATCGACCCCATGGCGAGGCATGGTTACAGGATGATATCCGTGGGTTGTCTAGGACAGGATGAAGGGTTGCGGCGGCAGTACCGGTCAGGCAGAGCCAGAAGATAAGAGACATAAGGGCTTTCATAGGAGTACCGTTCTTTTATTGTTTAATAAAGCAGGCAATCCCCCACGTGCTTTAAGTGGTGTTTTGCCCAACTCATCCACCGGGTCTCATATTCCCGCACACGCAGGTCGGTCTCTGCCTTCGACAGTTTCCGCCTGCGTGCCTGCTCATAAAGCCGCGCAATATGTGCCCGATGGTTCTCTATGGCTCTCGGCGCTATCCGGGGCCCTCCGGGGGCATACCATAGCCCCAGCCAGTCAAAGCCATGTTCAATTTTCCCCAATTGCGTTTTATCCGGGTGTGTTTCAAATCCACCCACATCAAAAAATTCATGCAGTCGCTTGATGGCCTTGCGTAAATGCCAACGCGTTTTCGTGAAAAAAATAAAGTCATCCATATATCGGGCATAAAATATCTCCTCACGCGTCGCAAAATAACTATCAACATGCCGCAATAAGCTGCCACCAATGAGTGGGCTCAACGCACTGCCACGGCAAATGCCTTTTTCCGGCGTCACTATCTCGCCGCTGTCCTCAATGCTGTAATGGAGCCATTGCAGGCACAGGTCTCGGCAGACCACATCGGCTATATGCCATTGCAACTGCCCGGCCACCTGGTGTTTTAAAATATGCCGGTAATAGCCCCGGATATCTGTGCGGTACACATAACGCCATTCCCCACTTTGCCAGGCAGAGGAGACATATTTTGTCGACCCGCTGACGCCACCGTGCCCTTTCAGGTGATGGCAATGCACGTTCCTGGGTAATTTCCCGGCGATCTGTATCGCCACCCACTTGAGGACCAGCGCATCATGCGCCGACCATTGCACCCAGCTTTTATTTCGCCGCCGATAGACTTGCATCGGCGACAGCCGGTATCCCCCTGCCAGCACCCGCTTTAGCCATTGAAACTGCTGCTGTGGCCACTTAAAGCGTAAATCCCACACATCAGCATTCGGTGGCGCATGTTGCCGTCGCTGGCATAACCAGCGGTAGGCCGTCTCCCAGTCCTGCGCAGCGGTGTCTTCTGTCTGCGTGTCTGTCACTGCCTGTTTGGCTTTTCTTACTCATAGTCCAGATTGAAGGTCGCCACCGCACTGAAGGGGCCGCGTTCGATACGCTGCTCCCTGAGCGCGTCCGGCTCACCCTGCACATAGGCCTTCAGCACAATACTGTTGCTCCCTGCCTGCAACAGCAATTTATCGCTCGCCTGATTTATCGGCAGCGGTTGGGCCGACGGTGTCTCAAGCCCAATGGCAATCCCCGTGGCTTCACTGCTGCCGTCCAGGGCCAGCAGGCCCGGCAGGGCGCTGCTTTCAGTACCGGTAAAGTTCACGCTTACTGTCTTGCCCAGCGTCAGGTCACATTCCTCCAGATGTATCTCAAAGGCCTGACCCAAGGTACGCGTGTTCAGATACAGGTACTTATCAATGATGGTGCCAAAATCCAGCGTGATTTCTTCATCGCCCGGCGGTATCACGCAGGGCTCTGCGACCAGGGCACCGTGCAGATACACATTATTTTCACCCGCCGCAAGGATCGGCAGCGGTACCGCCATCAACGCCTGAGCCAACAGCAGGGCGACGGCCCTGGAACGGGGATGCCCTGAACGCGCACGCTTGCCCGATTTGCCTTTCATCTCGCGCTCCTTATTCATAGTCGGCACGCAACGTGGCCCAGGCCTCAAAGACCCCTTCTGTCAGCGTGGCACCCGCTTGTTTTATCGGCACCGCCTCCAGACGTGGCAGGCTGTCCAGGTTTATCTTCAGCGTGCTGTTCGGGGTGAAGGGTTTGTCGTTCTGGTACACCCGGATGCCAAGGTCGGTCTTGTCTGTCAACAAGGCCTCACTGTCGAACCCGGCCGCACTGCCGCTCAGGCTGAGCGTCAGTGCCCAACTGCCGCCGACGGCTTTGTCGCAGGTAATCTGGTAGTTCAACGGCTGACGGTAGTTCACCCCGTCCACCTTGTTGATGCCCACCCGCTCGCCGAAGTCGATATCCACCTGATTACCGTCGTTGATGGTGCAGGGTGGCGGCTCTATCAGGGTGCCGTGAAACGTCATGTCCGCTTCACCGTCCCTGGCCTGTGCCGGGGTAATGCCCGCCATCAGGCCGCCGGCCAGCAACAGGACTCTTATCGTTCTGGTCATGCTCCGCTCCCGTTACTGGTAATCCACGGCCATCGTGGCACCCGCACTGAATTCGCCCCCCGTCAGGGTTGCGCCACGTTGTTTCACCGGCACCGCCCACAGTTCAGGCTTGTTCGGATAGGTGAAGTTTAGCCAGCCGTTGACGGCCAGCTTGCTGTCGCCCTGGCGCAGTTCGATGCCGAGCCCGGTCTTATTGGTCTGCAGCACCGTGGCGTCAAACGCCGCACCCGTGCCCTTCACCTGCAGCTTCATCGCATTGGAGGGCGCGCCTGGGCATGACAGCGTGTAATTGACCACCATCTTGTAGTTGTCGCCGTCCACCCGGGTGGTCATTACGTCACCGAACTCCACGTCAATCGGGCGGTCATCGTTTATCACGCAAGGCGGCGGGGCCACCACGGTGACCTTGACCGTGACCGTGGCCGAGGGTACGGCCCATGCCAGCAGCGGCAGCGCGGCCAGTAAAGCAGCCAGTGTCTGCCAGGCATGCCGCCGCCGTATCAGGGTGTCCTTCATTGTCCTGCCCACCTCAGTCATAACTCAGATGAAAATCCACCACGGCCCGATAGCAGCCCGCCATCAGGGGAGCGGGGGTGCGTTCCGGGGTCACGGTGTAGCTCAGCGTATTCTGCCCCGGTGTCGGCAGCAGCGGTTTACCCCGGCTACCCAGCCGCACGTCTTCTCCCTGCGCGCTTTCCAGCCGCAGTCCCAGTCCGGAGACACCCTGCGCTTTCACCAACTCGGGGTTATCGGCGTCACGGGTGGCGTTAAAACTCACCGTCACCGCCGGCTGATTGTCCGCCCAGGTCAGGCCGCCGGTGCGCTCGTCGCGGCTGCCCGCCGGGCTGCGCAGGCAATCCGTTAACCGCAGTTCAACCCGGACCGGTTCACCGCGGGCGCCAGGGGTCTGCAGGCGCCCCGTCCCCACCTCGCCCAGCGCAACATCCTGATGGGCGCTGGTCATGTCCAGCCGACAGGCGCTTTCCGTCAGTGCGCCGTGTACATACAGAGAGCCACTGGCCCCTTCAACGTCCCAGTTATCTGCCTTCGCCTGCGCACCGGGCAACAGCCACAGCATCATGCCCAGCGTCAGCGGTACCATCAGCGCCAATCCTGCCAGCGTGGCGTAGTACTTCAGCTCGGTCGCCCCGTGCGGGCCCTGCCGGTGTCTGCCTGTCTCGTGTGTCATGCCCATATCCTGTCTCCCTTCGCTTCGCCGGTGCTCGGCACCACCCGATACGCTTCTGCTACGCCTTCTTCGCCGGCATCACGGTGCAGGTGCTGCCGTTGCAGCTAAAACTCAGCTGCGGTCGGCCGCCGTAGTCGTTGACGTAGGTCAGCACCGGGCTGTTGCCCACCGCCGCCGCACTCACCGTCAGCGGCAGGTTGCCCTTGGGCGGCACCATCATCGGTTCGAAGTTTTTGATGCCCGGGCCGTCTTTCTTGTTGCTCGCATCAACCAGAGTGACGTAATACGGCGTCGGATTATTGACCACGTACTTGTCGCCCTGTTTGCTCAGCGTCAGTTGCTCCTGCGGCGGCGGCGCGTTCTTGTCCATCGCAATGGCCGTCGGGCGGTAGAACAGCTTGATGCGCGTCTGCAACGCGATTTGCAGCGTGTTCGGCTTGCTGCTCTTCGGTGGGATTTCCCGCAGGTTGAAGTAATACACCGTCTCGCGGTCCTGCTTGAGCATCTGCGCAGCCGGCAGCGCCTGGACTTTCACCTGGCTCGGCTTGCCGGGCTCGATGCGCTGCACCGGCGGCAGGACCGTGAGGGGGCTTTGGATTTTGTTGCCCTGGTCGTCTTCTATCCAGCCCTGTGCCAGGTACGGCAACTGTTTGTTCTGGTTGCTGACATTCAGGCTCACCGATTTCTGGCTGCCGTCGAAGATGATCCGGGTCCGGTCCAGGGCAATGGCCGCCTGGGCAGATTCGACCACCACGGCACTCAGCAGGAGACCGGTCACGGCCGCCGATATCAGGGTATTCCGGCGCACAAAGGCGGCCGGACGGCCTGGATGAAGGTGTTTCATGTTCAGTTCGCTCTTACGCATGTTATTCATTCCCGGCCATAACGGCCTCATTGCTGTGGGGTAAATTTGCACCACGGTGTTATCGCTGCGCGTGGTGGTTACGTCTCTGTGCGTGCACGCACCGGATGGCACGGCAGCAGCAGCGTATTCATCAGCATGTCCGCCGGCAGCGGGGTTGGCATCCGCACCTCGCACTGCGCCACCCCACCCCAGTGCACCGTCATGGCGTCACCGGCGTTAATGCCGCTCAGGTAGACGCTGCCGCCGTCGTTGACCAGGCCGGTCTCCTGTTTGCGCGCATTCATCACCGTCGCGCCAAACGGCGGCTCGCTGCCGTCGGCCAGTTTGATCACCGCCATCGCCTTGGCACCGGCAATCACATCAAACTGCCGGTAGCCGATGGCACCTTCGGTCAGCGTCGCCTGGACCACCGATTTGGTGGCTTCGGCGTTGTCACCGAGCTGGTTCACATCGATGCTCGCCTTGTTGCGGTAGTAGCTGTTCACGTCACCGATGACTGCCTTGCCCCAGGCGTTGGTGTTGGTGGTGCTGCCGTACCCGCGCACCGGCACGTCCGGCACGCCCTGGGTATCAATCAGCATCCGGGTGCCGCCCGCCGTGCCGGCACGGTGCAGTGCACCGCCGTTCGCCGTCAGCGTCATTCCGCCCTGCATCGACATGCCGACGGCGCTGTAGCGCCCTTCCTGGTAGCTGGCATTGGCACTCATGCGCGTCGTGTCTCCTTCATGGTTGTAATAACCGTTCACGTTCACGCCGCTGCGAGAGCTGCCGGCACGCAGTTGGTAGTTGTTGTGCTCATCAATCCGGTCGGAGTACCCCACCTGATGCGTGGTGTCGTTACGGTTCACTGTGGTGTTGTAGCTCACCGTGGCGTTGCTCCCCCACGGCATCGACAGCGACAGGTAAGCCCCGTCGTCTTTGGTGCCGTTATATTCATTGCGGTACGCCGACAGCGACAGACTCAGGTTTTTAAATCGCCCCACGTCGAAATAACGCGACATCGTCAGGTTGTAACGATCATTGGCAGGCCGGTCCCAGTAGGTCTGATGGCTGTAGTTGATGTAGCTGCTCAGCCCCCAGTCACGGAAGTGCTTGTTGAAGGTGACGGTGTACATCTCCTTGCCGTTGCCGGTCCGGGTGCCGTAGTATTTCGCATCCAGGTACTCGCTCATGCTCATGAAGTCCTGCTCCGAGAAGCGGTAGCCGGCGAAGGTCACCTGGCTGTCGTACTCGTCAAAGTTCTTCGAGTAACTCAGGCGATACGAGCCGCCGCTGAGCGTGCCCTCTTCCTGCGGCAACCGCGCTCGCGACTGTGTGGCGTCGAACGACAACGCCCCCAACAGCATCAGGTCACGCCCGATACCCAGTGACAACGCGTTATAATCCCCACCCGCCAGCGCGCCCCCATACAGCGACCAGCCGTTGCTGATCCCCCAGGAAAACTCACCGGTGCCGAACACCGGGCCGCGCGAATGATGCTGCCAGTCCGACGGCTTGCCCGCCGCCAGCTTGAAGCGTACCGCCCCCGGCCGCGTCAGGTACGGGATGTTCGCGGTGTTCACCACAAACTCCTGCACGCTGCCGTCCTGCTCTTCCACCCGCACGTTCAGCTCACCGCTGACCGCATCGTTGATGTCCTGAATGCGGAACGGCCCCGAGGCCACGGTCGTCTCGTACAACACCCGCCCCTGCTGGCTGATGACCACCCTGGCGTTGGTCTTTGCCACGCCCACCACTTCCGGGGCGTACCCACGCAGGTTCGGCGGCAGCATGTTGTCGTCCGATATCAGGCTCGCCCCGGTAAAGCGGAAGCTGTCGAACATGCCCGAATCCAGGTAGTTCTCCCCCAGCGTCAGCTTCGACCGCAGCGACGGCACCGCCCGGTAGGCGTAATACCGGCTCCAGTCCAGTTGCTGGCGGGACGACTGACCGCTGTCGGTCTGGTGGTCAAGGTTGGCTTGCCAGTCCGCACGCAAACGCCAGGCCCCCAGGTTCACCCCGGTCGTGCCGTTGCCACTCAGGTTCTGTGTGCTGCTGCCGCCTTGCTGCTGACGCTGGCTACGGGCATTGACGTTGTAATCAAACAGCAGACCCGGAATACCCCCGTCCCAGCGGGACGGCGGGTCCCAGTTCTCGTCGCTGTACTCCAGGAAGGCCTGCGGAATGCTGATATACAGACCGTTGGTGGCAAGATCACCCCGCACTTCCATTCCCGGTACGCTGCTCTCATCCAGACACTCACCGTCATGCCACCAGGTCAGATCCTTGAGCACGCCCTCCTTGAACCCCAGCTCATTCGCCAGCGCCTGGCTGATACAGGCCCGGCTGCCGTTCGGATCCGCCTTCGGCGCATAAAACGCGATCTGCTGCTCCGGCAGGTCATTCTTGTTGATATGCACCACCATGCCGTAGGTACCCGGCATGATGTAGCCCCCACGGGAAAACTGGCTCAGGTCGATATTTTTGCGGTCGTTGACGTCCAGCACATCCGTGTTGAACTGAATGTCGTCTGCCGCGTAGACCACGGTCATCGGTGAGCCCAGGGCCAGCGAGACGCACAGCCCCACCGCCTGGAGTCGAACCCGTTTTCCTGTTGGTGACAATCCCATTTCCTTACCTTTTTATTTTAAATAATCGTTGACGATGCACTGCGCGAGGTATTCAGAAATAATCCAGTTTGAAACGAATTGACGAAAAATAATCGCCGGGTTTCAATGCGTGATTATTTGCCACCAGTTTCAGGGAGTAATTCAATTGCATGCTGCCGGGAATAATATCGACAAAGGGCAAGACCTTGCCGGGTAACGCAATATTTCCCGAGTCATCAGAAATTTGCAGTCCCACCCCGGAAGCGCCTCCGCGAACACCAAATAAATCCCCTTCCGTGTCACCGTCAAAGGTCACCTGGAAGTGCTTCCAGTCCGCTTTTCCCGGGCGGTCAAGCACACAATCAACCAGATCTATTGAAAAGTGTTTACTGCGCCCCTGACCATCACGAACAATATCCGCCACGGGGATCACCCCCATGTCGATACTTTGCTCACGACTGTCCACCTCAATGGCGCAGGCGGTGTCGATAATACTGCCCTGAATATTGACCCTCCCCCATCCCGCCAGGTCACCGGCGGCATACGCAGAAAATAATACAGGGGGAAACAGGCAGGAAAATACGATTAACGTTATTCTATTAATGTGCATCTTCCATTATTCCTTTGGGCGACTCACCTAAAAAAGCATGCGGGAATCCCGCATGCACAGACACACCAATATTTAAAATAAAGGGAATAAAAGGGGCTTAGTTGTACGCCAGGGTAAAGTCAGTCACCGCCTGGAAGTCACCTTCGGTAATGGTTGCTGACGCGCCATCACCTTGCATGTAAGCAGCGAAGCTCAGGGTGTTGTTACCGCCCTGCAATGTCTGCTCTTTAGTTGCCTGACCCAGCGTGATGACCCGGCCATCCGCCTGGGTGATAGCGACGCTGGCGCCCTTGGCATTACCGGTGATCCCCAGCAGACCGTTACCCGCTACAGATTCCATGCCGGTAAAGGTCACCTGGACCTTGTTCTTGGCAGCCGGTGTGCCGAATGAACAGTCTTCCAGTTTGATATCAAAGTTCTTTGGCGTGGACTGGCCACTGTTTTGCAGGGCGACATTAGAAATCTGCCCCAGTTCAACAGTCTGATCGACATACTCCGGTGCGATAGAACACGGTGCATCAATAATAGAACCGGTGAAGGTGACTTTACCGTGACCCTGGTCAGCGTGCGCCATAGATGCTGAACCAAATGCAATTACAACAGCCAACAAGGCTTTATTCATTTTCATGGACATAAAATACATTTCCTTTTCCTTTCTGAGTGGTATTGACGTATTCAGGCACCTTGCCCGTAATAATTGTATTGCGACAATGTCATCTCGCGTTTAAGTGGCAATGGAAAGCCAAAATAAATGTATATCACACGGGAAATACCCCAGCGCGATCTAATTACTCACAAATTACGTGAAATATGTCACAACGAGAAAGACATTTCCGAAATAGAGTTAATTCTGACAAAGTTTTATGAAATATAAAAGACTGCAATGAGAATTATCGAAAAAAAACAATATCAGTTCAATTCTGATAGCGAATTTGTAAACAAACGAAACAACAGATCGTTAAAAATAAATGAACAGAGTTTCATCTCGTTGAGTGGCTATTCAATAAAATCTTAGATCGCATTTTCCGTATTAGCGACTACAATGTTTTGAAAACAACAAATCACAGACCAAACGCTCGCCTTGCCAGTACAAAATGTGCGCGCGGCAGTGCACAAAGTTTGCGCTTATTTAACCATTCGGAAAATAAACAGGACAGTATTGTGCACAGCAGCACGCAGCTTAATTGGCATGGACAACCCCGGAGATGTCACAATGACAAACCACATTCCCTCAGTACGTGCCTCACGATTTCCTTTATATCAAGCGGTGTTAAAGACGCTACTTTCCCTTACGCGCAACCCGGCGAACGGGTCTGTTATTCCGGCGCCATGTACCTGGGTGTCAACGCGACAAATCTCCAATGCCCTCGATATCAGTATTTATCAGGCCCGCCTGATACTGCTAGAGCTGGTCAAACACGAGCTGGTTCTCGTCAGCAACGGGCGGGTCAACAATTCACTGCGCTGGTATCCGCATGCCCGTGCGCAAAGCTTAACGTTCTAATCTCATTAAGCCGCAACTGTTTATTAAATTTTATATTTCATAAAGAAATTCCTTGTTCTAAATAGCCCTGCCATACATAGGCAGGTTATCAGCAGGTTTTTATATTCCGACTTAACGCGTAATCCCCGCCCCGTGCCTGGCGGAAATAATGAGAACAGATGAAATCATGCATCATCCACAAAGCGTTTTACCCTTGCGCCACCGGGTTGGCCTGGCAACAGTACCTTTGGGGTTGCTGCTGATTTGGTTGACAGGCCTCACCCCGCTCTACCTGCCGAATATGGGGGGGAGCGGCCTTAAATTGCCGCAAAATATGTTGGCCTGGGCCATGATGGGCGCCGTGATTGCCACCCTTTGGTTGACGCTGCCGGCAGGCAAAACGGTTCGCCTCACCGTCACCGCCCGCTGGGTGTTGCTGGCCATGGTGATTTTGGCTATCCCGTTGCTTTATGCCCCACACGCATGGCGCGAGGCTGCAGGGGCGCGGTGGCTGGCGTTATTTGGCGGATGGGTTTTCTATCTCTCATTATTGCAATACACAACGCCGCGTTTCGCTCGCCATTGGCTGTATTACGCCATAGTGATAGCCACCGTTTACCAGGCATTGATTGCCTGCTGCAGTTCACTGTGCCGGAAACGGTCCCCACGTGGTTTGCCTACCCCATGTTAAACGGCCGGGCTTACGGGGTGTTCCAGCAGGCAAACGTGCTGGCCAGCTTTTTGGCTACCGGATTGGCGCTGGCGTTAATGCTGTTTCTGCTCCCCGCCTTTACCTGCGACCATACCGGCTCTGAACGCCTGCGGATCCAGGGCTTGGGACTGATGTTGGTCCTGTTCTCGGTCGTCCTGGTTTGGTTGCAATCACGTATTGGCTGGATCGGCGGCGCAGCCGTTGCCCTGCTGTTTTTAACCCGCTTTCACTCACTGCCCCCTCCTGCGTGCCAAATGGGCGGTATGCCAGACTTCCCGACAATCAGCGCCGCTGCTGCCGTTTCCATTAAGTGGGGTTTTGCGACAAGTACGCGCGCGGGATGATCGGCACTGAACCAACACAAAAAACCCGTTTGTTGGTTCAAAACGGCCTTGTGTTGGTTCACTTTTTGAAAATAAAGTCATATAAAACAACTATCTTTACAAATTGAACCAACTGAACCAACATACTTTTGCTTATATATAGAGAAATAATCGGGAATAAAAACGCTTTCAAACGGTGAAACGGCGCTTGGCGGGCAGGTGATTGCCAGATAACAGCGCGTGAGGTGGTGGCCGGTAAGCAGGTTTTACCCTGAACAGCCGAGACATAAATCGTTCGATACTATTGAGCATTTAATCAGCACTCTTTATGCTATTACATGCGCTTTAATGCCCTTCCTTGCATCGAGTAGATATACCACCCGATTACACAGCCGAAAGGATGTGTTATGAACGAACATCACCAGCCGTTTGAGCAATTCAGACAACAAGACTCGAATGGCATTGAGTTTTGGTCTGCCCGTGATCTATCTAAAATCCTGGATTACTCGGAATACCGACACTTTGCCCCAGTGTTGGAGCGCGCAAAAGAGGCTTGTTTAAACAGCGGTCATTCTGTCGAAGACCATTTCGAGGATGTCCTCGCAATGGTCAAAATTGGCTCAGGTGCGTTAAGAGAGCTTAAGGACGTTAAGCTCTCCAGATATGCTTGTTATCTTGTCGTGCAGAATGGTGATCCAGGCAAGACTGTGATTGCGACCGGGCAAACCTACTTTGCAATGCAAACCCGCAGGCAAGAACTTGCTGATGATGAAACATTCAAACGCCTTCGTGAAGATGAAAAACGGCTGTTCCTGCGTAATGAATTGAAAGAACACAACAAACAACTGGTTGAGGTTGCACAACAATCCGGGGTCGAGACAACGCTGGATTTTGCCATATTTCAGAACCACGGCTATCAAGGCCTATACGGTGGATTGGATCAAAGGGCTATCCACCAGCGTAAGGGGCTTAAAAAGAGTCAAAAAATACTCGACCATATGGGTTCTACTGAACTTGCTGCCAACCTATTCCGAGCAACACAGGCCGAGGAAAAATTGCGCCGAGATCAGGTGAAATCAAAACAACAGGCAAATCAGACTCATTTTGATGTTGGCAGAAAAGTGCGACAAACCATCCAAGAACTGGGTGGTACCATGCCAGAAAATCTTCCTTCACCGGAAAAAAAGCATCAAGCAACTCGAATCAGCGGCCAAGCGACTGGATAAGAAATAAGCTAATCAGGTGAGCACTTCGTTTTACCGTGTACACAAGGGTGTACACAATCAAAAATCGCATTATCACAAACCCAATCACAGCAAGGCTTAGATGCCGATACTCAATGAATAGATCCACGCTAAAAGCCATAGAGCCCGCACATTAGCGGGCTTTTTTGTTGTCATGAGCTAGCATAACGAATCAAGAAAGTGCACGCTTTTCATACACCAAGATACGCTCCTATCGCTGCTCCTCTGCTATTAGTTATACCGATAGCGCATACCCTGCAACGAGAACCTACCAGCCAATCATTTCAGCATAATGGAGATTTGAGATGAGCAAACAGCACCAGCCTTTCGAAAATCTTCGCCTTCACGATGCAGATGGTAACGTGTATCGCAAATTCTGTTTTTCCGGCCCATCATTACTACTACAATAGCCGCCCCGGCAAGATAAGCGAGCACGGTTTCGGTTTGCTATCAGGCGACGGCAAAAATGGACATCAACAACTCTCAGGAAAGCGTACAAATGCCAAAAATAAAAAGCCAGGAAACTCTGGTACGCGAGCGTAAGCGCTGGGTGGTGCTAGCGATACTGGTGATAATCATTGCTGGCTGTTACCAGTGGTGGAAACAAGGGACACTGCGATACGAAGAGTGGAGCCCCAACCAGCAGTATGTGGTGCGCAATTATAAAACCTTCGAGTTTATACCGCGCTTCACCATGCCAGGCGATGGCGGGCATTACTCCGGCTACATGCGGGTTTATGACCGAAACGGCAAGCAGCTCTACGAAGAATATTCCGACCTGCTCGACTTTGTCGAAGGCCCCTTCTGGGCAAAAGAAGGCGTCTATTGGATGGGTAACGACAATCAGGACATCGTTCGCCTACCCACCTCGCCGGTAGATTGAAACTTGCGGACAAGTGGCCTCCAGAAGGGAGGCTTAACCAGGTCAGTGATAAGCGGCAGCCTGCTCTTCGGTAATCAACTCCATTTTTTCAAGCTGAACCGCAATGCCGCGCAGTGAGCGCCCAAACTCCAGGCTTAAAGCCTCTATCGTTTTGCCACCGCTGTAGCCTTGTTCCAACAGTTGCCTATCTTCTTCCGACCAAGGGAAATTGAAGTTGGCGGGCCTGCCTTCGGCAATATTTTTCTGCCGCCGCTCCTCGGGTGATAACTTCGTCTTTTTCACCCATTCTCGTTCGGCGTAAAACTCATCCGCCAGGGCAAACAGCATCCGGATCGTCTCTGGGGAATGAACCAGCGAGGTGTGATTCAAAAACTCCCCCGTTTCAGGGTTAATCCCCCTCGCCAACGCACGCAACGTCAGGTAGGTCTGCATCATGGTTTCCGTCCTTAAAAAATCTATCCGTCATTCTCGCGGCTAGTTCCCCACCTATTGTTGCTCGCAAAACGAACTATTCAACGATGCGATCGGATCACGTGTTAACTTTGCGAAGCAAATTCCAAATTAACTCCATTTTTTGCAATAAAATAACCACTTAAAAACAATACCCATTCAGAAATGGATAACTGGATACCATCAATAATTCTCCCGGCAATCGGTGAAACAGGTTTATCTAAAATACTCACAGAAAGTTTCCATTTGAAATTAATAAGTTAAATTAATTACTTACCGGATTTCGGCTGGTAGCGATAAATTAAAGATTACTCACCATGCCACTGGCTACTTATTAAGGAGTATTTTCCAGCTAACTCTCCCTTATGTTGATTTCCCTCAATAACGCTTGGGTTATTACTGTTAGTTTGCCATGACTAAAAAACCACTGATAAGCATTAGGGAAAGCAATGGACGTCAATCGCAGACAGTTTTTTAAAATCTGCGCTGGCGGGATGGCTGGGACCACGGTGGCAGCATTAGGCTTCGCGCCCAAGGCTGCGTTAGCGGAAACGCGCAACTACAAACTATTGCGCGCCAAAGAAACCCGCAACACCTGTACCTACTGTTCCGTAGGCTGCGGTTTATTGATGTATAGCCTGGGCGATGGGGCGAAAAACGCCAAATCGACGATTTTCCATATCGAAGGCGACGCGGATCACCCGGTAAACCGCGGGGCACTGTGCCCGAAAGGCGCTGGCCTGCTGGACTATATCCACAGTGATAGCCGCCTGCGTTACCCAGAGTATCGCGCGCCGGGTTCAGATAAATGGCAGCGTATCAGCTGGAATGAGGCCTTTGACCGCATTGCCAGGCTGATGAAAAATGACCGGGATGCCAACTTCGAAGCCACCAACGCCGCTGGCGTAACGGTAAACCGTTGGCTCTCTACCGGGATGTTATGCGCCTCTGCGGCCAGTAACGAAACCGGCATGCTGACACAAAAGTTTGTCCGATCGCTGGGCATGCTGGCAGTTGATAACCAAGCGCGTGTCTGACACGGACCAACGGTAGCAAGTCTTGCTCCAACATTTGGTCGCGGTGCGATGACCAACCACTGGGTTGATATCAAAAACGCCAACGTTGTGATGGTGATGGGCGGCAATGCCGCTGAAGCGCATCCGGTGGGATTCCGCTGGGCGATGGAAGCCAAAAACAACAACGACGCCACGTTAATCGTCGTCGATCCCCGCTTTACCCGTACCGCATCGGTAGCCGATATCTACGCGCCGATCCGCTCCGGCACCGACATTACCTTCCTGTCGGGCGTCTTGCTGTACCTGATTTCCAATAACAAGATCAACGCTGAATACGTCAAGCATTATACCAACGCCAACCTGTTGGTCCGGGATGACTTTACGTTTGAAGACGGGTTGTTCAGCGGTTATGACGAAAACAAACGTCAGTACGACAAAACCACCTGGAACTACCAGTTTGGTGAAGATGGCTATGCCTTGCGTGATGATACGCTCCAGCATCCGCGTTGCGTCTGGAACCTGCTGAAAGCACACGTCAGCCGCTACACGCCAGAAGTGGTGGAAAATATCTGCGGCACCCCGAAGGAAGATTTCCTGAAGGTGTGTGAAGTCCTGGCTTCCACCAGCGTAGCAGACCGTACCACCACCTTCCTGTACGCCTTGGGTTGGACCCAGCACACGGTCGGCGCGCAGAACATCCGCACCATGGCGATGATCCAGTTGTTGCTCGGCAACATGGGCATGGCGGGCGGTGGCATCAACGCCCTGCGCGGTCACTCCAACATTCAGGGATTGACCGACATTGGCCTGCTGTCCACCAGCCTGCCGGGTTACCTGACGCTGCCTTCGGATAAACAGACCGATCTGGCTACCTATCTGGCCGCCAATACGCCAAAGGCCACCTTGCCTGGCCAGGTTAACTATTGGAGCAATTACCCCAAATTCTTCGTCAGCCTGATGAAGAGCTTCTACGGCGAAGCTGCTCAGAAAGAGAATAACTGGGGCTTTGATTGGTTGCCGAAGTGGGATCAGTCCTACGACGTCATGAAGTACTTCCAGATGATGGATCAGAATAAGGTCAACGGCTATATCTGCCAGGGCTTTAACCCGGTCGCCTCCTTCCCGGATAAGAATCAGGTGGTTGCCTCACTGGCCAAGCTGAAGTATCTGGTGATCATCGACCCGCTGGTCACAGAAACCTCCAATTTCTGGCAAAACCACGGCGAGATGAACGATGTCGATACCGCGTCGATCCAAACCGAAGTGTTCCGGCTGCCATCCACCTGCTTTGCCGAAGAAGACGGTTCGATCGCCAACTCTGGCCGCTGGCTGCAATGGCACTGGAAAGGCGGCGATGCCCCAGGCGAAGCGATTACCGACGGCGAGATCCTGGCCGGTCTGTACCATCGCCTGCGCCAGATGTATGGCAGCGAAGGCGGTAAAGGTGTCGAACCGTTACTGAAGATGGGCTGGCACTATGAACGGCCAGATCACCCTGAATCCGAGGAAGTGGCCAAAGACAGCAACGGCTACGCGCTGGAAGATCTGTATGACGCCAACGGCAATCTGCTGGCGAAAAAAGGCCAGTTGCTGGATTCCTTCGCGATGCTGCGCGATGACGGCAGCACGGCTTCAGCCTGTTGGATCTATACCGGCAGTTGGACCAGCAAGGGCAACCAGATGGCCAACCGTGATAACAGCGATCCGTCCGGGTTGGGCAACACGCTGGGCTGGGCCTGGGCATGGCCACTGAACCGCCGCATTATCTACAACCGCGCCTCCGCCGACCCAATGGGTAAACCTTGGGATCCGCAACGCATGCTGATTGAATGGAACGGGGCCAAGTGGGTCGGGAATGATATTCCAGACTACAACACTGCCGCACCGGGCAGCGGCGTTGGGCCGTTCATCATGCAACCGGAAGGGCTTGGCAGACTGTTTGCCCTCGACAAAATGGCCGAAGGGCCGTTCCCGGAACACTATGAGCCGTTTGAAACGCCGCTGGGGACCAACCCACTGCATCCAAACGTGATCTCCAACCCGGCGGCCCGTCTCTATCCGTCCGACGCCAAGCGCATGGGTGATAAATCCGAGTTCCCTTATGTCGGTACCACCTATCGTCTGACCGAGCACTTCCACACCTGGACCAAGCACGCGCGCCTTAACGCGATCATGCAGCCGGAGCAGTTCGTGGAAATCAGTGAACGTCTGGCGAAAGAGAAAGGGATTGAGCAAGGCGATACCGTCAAGGTCAGCAGCAAGCGCGGCTTTATCAAGGCGAAAGCCGTGGTGACCCGCCGTCTGCAAACCCTGAAGGTTAACGGGCAGGATGTCGACACCATCGGTATTCCACTGCATTGGGGCTTTGAAGGGGCAGCCCGCAAAGGCTATCTGGCCAACACCCTGACGCCGTTTGTCGGCGATGCCAACTCGCAAACGCCGGAATACAAGGCGTTTCTGGTTAACGTGGAAAAGGTGTAAGGAGCCGAATTTATGTCCATGCAATCCCAAGACATTATCAAACGTTCGGCCACCAACACCCTGACACCGCCTCCGCAAGCGCGTGATTACAAGGCCGAGGTCGCCAAGCTGATCGACGTTTCCACCTGCATCGGCTGCAAGGCCTGTCAGGTGGCCTGTTCCGAATGGAACGACATTCGCGATGAGGTGGGCCACTGCGTCGGGGTTTATGACAACCCCGCCGATCTGAGTGCCAAATCCTGGACGCTGATGCGTTTCTCGGAGGTGGAGCAGAACGGCAAGCTGGAATGGCTGATCCGCAAGGATGGCTGCATGCACTGCGCAGATCCGGGTTGCCTGAAGGCCTGCCCGTCTGCCGGGGCAATTATCCAATATGCCAACGGCATCGTGGATTTTCAGTCCGAGCACTGCATCGGCTGTGGATACTGCATCAGCGGCTGCCCGTTCAACATTCCACGGCTGAACCCGCAAGACAACCGGGCATACAAATGTACCCTGTGCGTTGACCGCGTCAGCGTGGGCCAGGAACCGGCCTGTGTGAAAACCTGCCCAACGGGAGCTATCCACTTTGGCACCAAGGCAGAAATGCTGGACGTGGCGCAGGAGCGGGTCGAAAAGCTGAAGAAACGCGGCTTTGAACATGCGGGCGTGTATAACCCGCAAGGCGTTGGCGGCACCCATGTGATGTACGTACTGCACCATGCCGATAACCCCGAGTTGTACCACAATCTGCCGAAAGACCCGCATATCGATCTGTCGATCGGGTTGTGGAAAAGCGTGCTCAAACCCTTATCCGTGGCGGGTTTCATCGCCACCTTTGCCGGTTTGATTTACCACTACATCGGTATCGGCCCGAATAAGGAAGTGGATGATGAAGACGAGGAGGACCATCATGAGCAAAAGTAAAATGATCGTTCGCACCAAGTTTATCGACCGGGCCTGTCACTGGACGGTGGTTATCTGCTTCTTCCTAGTGTCGCTGTCCGGCATTGCGCTGTTCTTCCCTACGCTGCAATGGCTGACCGAAACCTTTGGTACGCCGCAGATGGGCCGCATCCTGCATCCCTTCTTTGGCGTACTGATCTTTATCGCGCTGATGTTTATGTTCTTCCGTTTTGTGAAGCATAACATCCCCGAGAAAGAGGACTGGCCGTGGGTCAAGGGTATCGTGGAAGTGCTGAAGGGCAATGAGCATAAGGTCGCTGACGTCGGTAAATATAATGCCGGCCAGAAGATGATGTTCTGGAGCATCATGAGCATGATTTTCGTGCTGTTGATCACCGGTATTATCATTTGGCGCCCGTATTTCGCCCACAACTTCCCGATCCCGGTGATCCGCTATGCGCTGTTGATCCACGCCGCGTCGGCGATCGTGCTGATCCACGCCATTCTGATCCATATGTATATGGCATTCTGGGTGAAAGGCTCAATCAAAGGCATGATTGAAGGCAAGGTCAGCCGCCGCTGGGCGAAGAAGCATCACCCACGCTGGTACCGTAAGGTCGAGGCTGAAGAACAGAAAGACGAGCAGTAAACCGTTGAAATTCGCCCCTTCGAATGAGGGGGCGACTATCTCGTCAAACTACCACTGAACCCTCAAAGATCTGCTGCATGCTTTCGATCAGGCTCAGCAATTCGCTATTGGCCCCAGGCTTCCACAGTGCCACCATCGGGTGCATCAACCCCTGTTTCCCCAATTCCGTATCGAGCCGCTCAACCTGCGGCAAGTGTTGCATGTTCAGATGCGTTGGCAGGAATGCCCATCCCAGCCCGGCGGTTAACAACGTTTGCAGCAAAGCCGGTTCATTGACGACCTGGATGCGATCGGCGATTTGCAGGCGTTTCGCCATCGGCTCAGGCAGGTCATTAAAGGGAATAAGTTGGGTGCTTGATGCCAGCGACAGCAAGGTGACCGGGCTGCCAGCGGGGAAAAAACCCTCGCGAGCATAGACGGCCAACTCAATGGCTCCCAAGGCTCGCCACTTAAATTTTTCGCCAATCGAACGGTTGATCGCCTGATAAACGCCAATATCCGCCACATCGTCTGCCAACGCCTGCTCGCCCTCGCCACGCTCCATCATCAGTAAATCAAGCTGAATGCCGCGTTGGCCCAGAAACATCGCCAGTTCCGTTAAAAAAGCGCGCGAAGTAAACGGGTCATAGCACAGCGTCAGCTTCTGCCGCACCTGCTGCGGAATATGTTGGGCCAGCAGGCTAAGGGCCTCTGCCTCCTGCAAAAACAGCCGAGCTTGCCGGTAAAGGCGCTGGCCCGCCTCGGTCAATTGCAATGGGCGGGTACGGCGATCGCACAGGGAATAGCCTAGATCCAATTCCAGATTTTCGATCAGTTCACTGACGGTGGTGCGATCCTTCCCCAACCGCTTGGCGGCTTGAGTGAGATTGCCGGTCTCACAAACGCTGGCGAAAGCTTCAATCTGCGCCAACGAAAAACCAATCTTCCCCATCTCTCCTCCACAAAATTGCGGGGGATTTCCCCCCGTTCATCCACTCTACGATATTAGTTTGCGGGCTTACCATTATTTTGTTCACCTCATTCAGGTAAGGAAAATAACCATGAAGAAGCTCACACACAGCGTATCAGCACTATTGGTTGGTGCCGCACTCAGCGCCAGCCTGGCAACCGGGGCGCAAGCCTGCACCCGCGCCTTTATGAATATGTACCCAGGCTATATGGTCAGCGCCCGTAATCTGGATTTCTTCGGGCCAGTAGATCCCTCACTGGTGATCACACCACGCGGTATTGCACATAACGGTGGGGATGCGAAGAACGCCGCCCAGTGGCAAACCCAATACGGCAGCGTCGTGGTTTACGCCGATGGCGTGTTCCCAATGGACGGTATGAATGAAAAGGGCCTGGCCGGTCATACGCTGTTTTATATGAACGGTAGCCAGGTGCAGCAGGACAATCAGGACAAACCGGTGATCGAAAGCCGCGCCTGGTTGAGCTATATTCTGGATAATTACGCCACCGTTGATGAAGCGGTTAAAGCCATCCGCAACGATGTACGCCTGGCTGCCGCCCGTATGCCTATCGATTACGCTTCGGATACCAAACACATCGCCATCGAAGACGTTAGCGGTGATTCGGCCATCATCGAGATCGATAACGGCAAAGTGAATATCTATCACGATAAAAATTATCGGGTGATGACCAATCCCCCTTCTTACGACCAGCAACTCAAAAATCTGACCAAGTATCAGAATGCCAAGCGCAGCGAGATCCCTGGTGGCTTGGAAGCGGATGAGCGCCTGGTGCGTGCCAGCTACGATTTGAAAAACCTGCCGCAACCGGACAATAAAAACCAGGCTCAGGGCTTCATCTTATCGGTGCTTAATAACGTGGCTTACCCGATCGGCTCACCGGCAGAGCCAAGCGAACAAAAGGTCACCGATATGTATGCCAAATACGGCAAGCGCCCGGATCAAAACAAAGGCATCGGGACTTACTGGACGGCGATTTCAGATCTGAGCCATGCGGAATATCACTTCAAGTCGGCCTTTGCGGCCTCGCAGGTTTGGGTTCCGCTGCATGACATCAACTTCAGCCAAGGGCAACCGGTGCGTAAGATCGCCCATCTTAACGACTATGCCCAACAGGGTTGGGAAGGTAACGTGCTGGCCCAGGCGAAATAACGCTTAACCCCCTATTTTTATAGGGGGAATTTCACGATCAAACGCTGCCAGCCGCCGATGGCTAGCAATAATCTGAACGCATAACACTCGCCCAAAGTATTTTGTTCTAATCGTCATGCGGGGTAATGAAAGGCACCACGGGCTGTGGCTAAATAGCGTTTTCCTAGCCTGTATGCCGTTCGGATTGTTTATGTCGCAAATTTTGCAATTTATTTTAGCCTTGGTGGTTATTGTCATTCTCGCGTTATTGGTCAGTAATAACCGCAGGAAAATCCGCCCACGTTATATTATTCAGTTGCTGGTGATTGAAGCCGCACTGGCCTATTTCTTCCTGCATTCAGCCAGCGGACTGGGCGTTATCAAGCACGTGGCTGATTTCTTTGCCATCCTGCTGGCCTTTGCAGCACAAGGCTCCGACTTTGTTTTCGGTGGCATGAGCAACCAGGGGCTGGCCTTTATCTTCCTCAGCGTGTTGTGCCCGATTATCTTTATCTCTGCGCTGATCGGCATTTTGCAGCATTTCCGCATCTTGCCGTTGGTGATCCGCGTCGTGGGTACCCTGCTGTCCAAAGTGAACGGCATGGGCAAGCTGGAATCCTTCAACGCCGTCAGCACGTTGGTGCTGGGCCAGTCGGAAAACTTTATTGCCTATAAGGGCATCATTGCGGATATCTCCCCACGCCGGATGTACACCATGGCAGCCACCGCGATGTCGACGGTTTCGATGTCGATCGTGGGTGCCTATATGGCGATGATCGACGCACAATACGTAGTGGCCGCGTTAATCCTCAATATGTTCAGCACCTTTATCATTCTCTCGATCATCAACCCTTATCAGGTGGACGACGAGCCAGAACTCAAGCTGAATAAACTGCATGAACAGCAGAGCTTCTTTGAAATGCTGGGGGAATACATTCTCGCGGGTTTCAAAATTGCGATGATCATTGCCGCCATGCTGATCGGCTTTATCGCCCTGATCGCCGCCGTAAACGCCATTTTTGCCGCTATTTTTGGTATCAGCTTCCAGCAGATCCTGGGCTACGTGTTCTACCCGCTGGCCTGGCTGATCGGCATTCCGGCGCCCGATGCGCTGCGGGCTGGCAGTATCATGGCTACCAAGCTGGTCTCCAATGAGTTTGTAGCAATGATCGAACTGAAAAAAATCGCGGCAGAGCTGTCCCCGCGTGGTTTGGGGATTCTCTCGGTATTCCTGGTGTCCTTCGCCAACTTTGCTTCCATCGGTATTGTTGCCGGGGCCATCAAGGGGTTAAACGAACGCCAGGGCAACGTGGTTTCCCGCTTCGGCCTGAAGCTGGTTTACGGCTCCACGCTGGTCAGCCTGCTTTCGGCAGCGGTTGCCGGGCTGGTACTGTAGAACGACAACCCGGCCTGCTGCTTGTGCGGCAAGCCGGGAATTCATTAAAACGCGACGCACACCGGCGCATCGACACGCATCACCGAGTCCTGGGCAAACTGTTGCTTATAGCGGGTGCGCAGCGCCTCAATATTTTGCTCACTGGCCGCATCAGGGCTATGGATCAACATCAACGCCTTGCTGTTTTCCCGCGCCAGCTTGCCATCGTTACCCAACCATTGTCCTTTGGCATCAAAGACCGATAACCCGTCTTTAAAGCGCGGAGTTACCTGTTGATCGACAAAGGTCTGCCATTCTGCCGCCGTAATTACCGGCCCTGCCGGGCGATTCAGACCAAAATAGAGCGTGGTTTGGGTCATCGACTCTCCGGTGCTGCACAACTCAGCCGGTTTCAGCGGTGAGGCCTTTTGCACAGGCGCTACGCAGCCACTCAACAGCAAGGTTATCGCGACGGCTGTCGCAATTATCGGGGTGTTTTTCATCTGGTATTCACTTTCCTTAATTTTGCCGCCAGTCAGGAGCAAGGCTGAACATCGGGTGTTATCAAGACAGAATGTATAATCACCAACAGAAATTATCGATTAATTTCTAATAGCCAGTTTAAATCGCAAGTAGTAATGAACACTAAAAATAGGTTAAAAATTCATATTACGCATTAGATAAAGTAATTCGAAACCTTCATCCTTAGAAAAACTCAGTGGTGATGCTCTCCTAGGCTGGTTACCCTCAGGCGTTGACATTCTAGCCCTCCGACCCTGTGAATCCCCTATGTTACTGAGCATTCTTTATATCATTGGCATCACCGCAGAAGCCATGACCGGCGCGTTAGCCGCAGGCCGCCGCCAAATGGATTTGTTTGGCGTGATTTTTATCGCTTCTGCTACCGCCATTGGCGGGGGGTCGGTGCGTGATATGTTGCTTGGGCACTTCCCGCTGAGTTGGGTAAAACACCCTGAGTATATTGTTATCATAGCCATAGCGGCAATTATCACCACCTGGATGGCGCCGCTGATGCGCCACCTGCGCCATCTGTTCCTGGTGCTGGACGCCATTGGGCTGATCGTTTTCTCGATCATCGGTGCGCAGGTGGCTCTGGATATGGGCCATGCCCCGCTGATCGCAGCCATTGCCGCCGTGATCACCGGCGTTTTCGGCGGCGTGCTGCGCGATATGTTCTGCAACCGTATCCCGTTGGTTTTCCAGAAGGAAATCTATGCGGGCATCGCCTTTGCCGCTGCCTGGCTGTATATCGGCCTGCAATACCTTAGCTTGCCGCATAACATGGTGATTATTATTACCCTGGTTGCTGGCCTCAGCGCTCGCCTGATCGCACTGCGTTTTCGTCTTGGCTTGCCGGTGTTTAACTATCAGCACCCCGACCACTAATCCGCTAACGCGCTACCAGGTAGTTCGACGTGATCGGCAACCGTATCAAAGCCGCTGATATTGTGCTGCTGCAGGGTTTGAACCAGTGCCAGAAAGGCAGGGTATTGCAAAAATTCCTGCACTTTGCTGGCTTTTTGCTCACCAATACCAGCAAGCTCCTGCCACTGTGCCAACGTCATTTGCTGTACCTGCGGCCAATTTTGCAGCGTAGCCAGCTGTGATGACGAAATTGGCACGCCGAGGGCGATCGGCCAACGCTGGAAAGGTTGCCGCCGCGCCAGACGAAATTGACGATAAAGGGCCTGCGCACGCTTCACCCCCAGGCTGGGCACCGAACTGAGCTGTTCCGGGGTTAAATCCAACCAATCCAGCAGGTTATTCACTAATCCCTGATCGATCAGCACCTGCCAGCCAGCTTTATTCAACCCGGTGATGTTCAGCCCATTGGAACTGCTCAACCAAACCAGCCGCGCCAGAAACTGCTGGCGGCATCCGGGCTGCAAGGTAAAGCAGCTCAACGCATGATAATCCGCCGGTATTGGCGCACTGGGTGTTGCCCTTGCAACCTCACGCCAGACCACCTGTTTCAAATGCGGGATGCCATGCCCCATCAGGCTAATCGCAATATGATCGCCAGGCACGATGTCCCATTTTTGCCACAGGGCCAGCGAGCCCACGTTAACCCGCCGGATCCATTTATCGTCCATACGCACCGGATCCAGGCGTAGCATCACGGCAATTTTGCCGGTGCGGCCAATGGCAAACTCAACATCCGCGACTCTGGCCACTTGCTGGGCCGGGGGATATTTCCAGGCAGCCGCCCAGTCATTGGGTTTGGCCTGCCAGTAACGCCCCGGTGGTTCTTGCCCTTGGTGGATCACCACGCCATCGGTGACAAACGGCAAAGGGCCGCTGTACCAAGCCGCCCGCCACTGCTCCACTTCCGCCAACGTAGTGACAGGCTGTGAATATTGCTGCGGCAGCGTAAAACCCATGTCGGCAAGCTGTTGCAGGCGTTCGGCCATGGTTGGCGGACCATCGGGCCACGCCCAGACGAACAGGCCAAGCTGCGCAAGTTGTGCAGTGGGCGGATTACGCATCAGCATCCCGGCAACCTTGGAGCGGGCGTTGATACCCCCTTGGGTTTGCTGTTGATGATCGCTCACCATCAGGAACAGCTCCCCTTGCAGTACCAAATTAGCCGTAACCTCCGGTAAAACGTTGGGAATAGCGGGGCTCCCTTTCACCTTTTCCAGCCAGTTTTCACCCTTCAGCCCATCCCCCCGGCTAATGGCATTCACCAATATGCCTTGCCGGTAGACCAAAGTGACCGCCACACCGTCAACCTTGGGTTGCACCCACAAGTCGTGGCGGCCCTGCATCCATTGCTCTACAGCACGCGAATTGCGCAGTTTACGCAATCCCGTGTGCGCTACTGGATGCGGTACTTTGCCCGCTGGCAATGGCCGCGTATCCTCTTCCACCACACCGACACAACGCCGCCAATCTTGTAGTTGCTGTAACAGGCTGTCGTAGAGCTCATCGTCGATCGGGCTGTTGCCCAGGCGATAATAAGCCTCATCCCAGCGCCCCAGTTGATCATCCAGCGCCGTGATTTCCAGTTGTAAACGCTCTGGCGACCACGCTGGACACCCAGCCCATGCCGAGCTACACAGCAATCCCACCGCCACCAGCGCCCGGTAAATACCTTTCCACATTGAGCACCTCCATGCTTTCCGGCAGTAAATACTCAATTGCCTTTGCTGGCTAACGCCAAAAAACGGAGGTGCGCAACGCTTCCCAAAAGGAATGTGCATTTGCTGAAAACGGCAAAAATTTCCAGATCCGCCGCGCAAATTGACTTTTTTCCGCTGTTTTTAGCAGAAAGCGGCGGCCAAAATGCGAGCTAACGCTGCATACCGCCCGTTAGCCGTGTATACTGTGCGGAGAATTTACACATCCGCTGTAACTGACTTATCAACCGCTAGCAACGAACATCATCATGGCTCAAGGCACGCTTTATATTGTCTCTGCTCCAAGTGGCGCAGGGAAATCAAGCCTGATTCAGGCTTTGTTAAAGACGCAACCGCTGTACGATACGCAGGTTTCGGTTTCACACACCACGCGCGATAACCGCCCGGGTGAAAATCATGGCGAACACTACTTTTTCGTCTCCAAAGACGAATTCCGCCGGATGATTGAGCAGGATGCGTTTCTTGAGCACGCAGAAGTGTTCGGCAACTATTACGGCACGTCCCGCGCGGCTATCGAGCAGGTACTGTCGACCGGCGTTGACGTCTTCCTGGATATCGACTGGCAGGGTGCACAGCAGATCCGTGCCAAAATGCCCCAGGCGCGCAGCATCTTTATTCTGCCACCGTCGAAGGAAGAGCTTGGCCGCCGCCTGCGTGGCCGTGGGCAAGATGCGGATGACGTGATCGCCAGGCGCATGGCGCAGGCCGTCGCGGAGATGACGCATTTCGCGGAGTATGATTATTTAATCGTGAATGACGATTTCGATCTGGCCTTGTCCGATCTGAAGACCATTATTCGCGCCGAACGCTTGCGTTTGGGCCGTCAAATGCTGCGGCATGATGCTTTAATCAGCAAACTATTGGCAGACTGAAGACAGTTTCAGTATTATGCCCAGTCTTTTCGTCACCTGTGGAGTAGCACAAATATGGCACGCGTAACTGTTCAAGACGCTGTAGAGAAAATTGGTAACCGTTTTGACCTGGTGTTGGTCGCTGCTCGTCGGGCACGTCAAATCCAGACCGGTGGTAAGGATGCACTGGTACCTGAAGAGAATGATAAGTACACCGTTATCGCTCTGCGCGAAATCGAAGAAGGCCTGATCAACAGCCAGATCCTCGATGTTCGTGAGCGCCAGGAACAGCAAGAGCAGGAAGCCGCAGAGATCCAGGCGGTTACCGCGATTGCTGAAGGTCGTCGTTAATTAGACTGTGAGTCTGCCTTGTACCTGTTTGAAAGCCTGAATCTGCTGATTCAACGTTACCTGCCTGAGGAGCAGATTAAGCGCCTCAAACAGGCATACCTCGTCGCACGTGATGCTCACGAGGGACAGACACGCTCCAGTGGTGAGCCCTACATTACTCACCCGGTTGCCGTGGCATGCATTCTGGCGGAAATGCGTCTCGATCATGAGACGCTGATGGCAGCCCTGCTGCACGACGTCATCGAAGACACCCCGGCCACCTATCAGGATATGGAACAACTGTTTGGCAAAAGCGTTGCCGAACTGGTTGAGGGCGTATCCAAGCTAGACAAATTAAAATTCCAGGATAAGAAAGAAGCGCAGGCGGAGAACTTCCGCAAGATGATCATGGCGATGGTGCAGGATATCCGCGTCGTGCTGATCAAGCTGGCCGACCGCACCCACAATATGCGAACGCTTGGTTCGCTGCGCCCGGACAAACGGCGGCGTATCGCCCGTGAAACCCTGGAAATCTATAGCCCACTGGCCCACCGCCTGGGTATTCATCATCTGAAAACCGAGCTGGAAGAGCTGGGTTTTGAAGCGCTTTACCCGAACCGCTACCGCGTCATCAAAGAAGTGGTGAAAGCCGCGCGCGGTAACCGTAAGGAGATGATCCAGAAAATCCTCTCCGAGATCGAAGGGCGTCTGACCGAAGCCGGTATCCCCTGCCGCGTCAGCGGGCGGGAAAAGCACCTCTATTCCATCTACTGCAAAATGCACCTGAAAGAACAGCGCTTCCATTCCATCATGGATATTTACGCGTTCCGGGTGATCGTCAAGGAAGTGGATACCTGCTACCGGGTGCTGGGCCAGGCACACAGCCTGTATAAGCCACGCCCGGGCCGGGTAAAAGACTATATCGCCATTCCCAAGGCCAACGGCTATCAATCGCTGCACACCTCACTGATCGGCCCGCACGGCGTGCCGGTTGAGGTACAGATCCGTACCGAAGATATGGATCAGATGGCCGAAATGGGGGTCGCCGCGCACTGGGCCTATAAAGAAAAGGAACAGGGCGAAACCGGCGGCACCACCGCACAGATCCGCGCCCAGCGCTGGATGCAGAGCCTGCTGGAGCTGCAACAAAGCGCCGGTAGCTCGTTTGAATTTATTGAAAGCGTAAAATCCGATCTGTTCCCCGATGAGATTTACGTTTTCACCCCGGAAGGCCGTATTGTCGAGCTGCCAGCCGGTGCCACACCGGTCGACTTTGCCTACGCCGTGCATACCGATATCGGCCACGCCTGCGTTGGCGCACGTGTCGATCGCCAGCCGCATCCATTGTCACAAGCTTTAGCCAGTGGCCAGACGGTAGAGATCATCACCGCTCCGGGTGCCCGGCCAAATGCCGCCTGGCTGAACTTTGTGGTGAGCTCCAAAGCCCGAGCCAAAATTCGCCAGATGTTGAAAAACCTCAAGCGCGATGATTCCGTCAGCCTGGGCCGCCGTTTGCTCAACCATGCGCTCGGGGGCAGCCGCAAACTTTCGGAAGTGCCGCCAGAGAATATCCAGCATGAACTGGACCGCATGAAGCTGGCCACGCTGGACGATCTGCTGGCAGAAATCGGCCTAGGTAACGCCATGAGCGTGGTAGTCGCGAAGAACCTGCAGGGCGATCAGTCCAGCCTGGGTTCGTCGAACGGCGTGCGCAACCTGGCCATCAAAGGCGCCGATGGCGTATTGATCACCTTTGCCAAGTGCTGCCGCCCAATTCCAGGCGACCCGATTATTGCCCATGTCAGCCCGGGCAAAGGTCTGGTGGTTCACCATGAATCCTGTCGTAATATCCGCGGCTATCAGAAAGAGCCAGAGAAATTCATGGCGGTCGAATGGGATATGGAAACCGAGCAGGAGTTCATTGCGGAAATCAAGGTGGACATGTTCAACCATCAGGGTGCGTTGGCCAACCTCACGGCGGCGATCAACGCGGCCGAATCGAATATTCAAAGCCTGAATACCGAAGAGAAAGATGGCCGGGTCTACAGCGCCTTTATCCGCCTGACCACCCGCGACCGCATCCACTTGGCAAATATTATGCGTAAAATCCGTATCATGCCGGATGTGATTAAAGTTAACCGTAACCGAAACTAGCGCCTATGAGCCCCGAACGCTATGCGCGGATTTGTGAAATGCTGGCCACCCGGCAGCCCGATCTGACGGTCTGCCTGGAACAGGTTCACAAACCGCATAACGTCTCCGCGATTATCCGTACCGCCGATGCCGTCGGCGTACACCAGGTGCATGCCGTGTGGCCTACCCCGCGGATGCGTACCCTGGTCTCCTCCGCTGCGGGCAGCAATAGCTGGGTGAGCGTCAAAACCCACCCCACCATCGCCGATGCAGTTACGCATCTGAAAGGTCAAGGGATGCAAATTCTGGCAACTCACCTTTCTGCCCGCGCCGTCGATTTTCGCGAAATAGACTATACCCGCCCCACCTGCATTCTGCTGGGGCAGGAAAAAACCGGCATCACCGAAGAGGCGCTAGCCCTGGCCGATCAGGACATTATCATTCCGATGATCGGTATGGTGCAGTCGCTGAATGTCTCTGTCGCTGCAGCTCTGATCCTGTATGAGGCCCAACGCCAGCGGCAAAACGCCGGTATGTATCGCCGCGATCTCAGCGCGTTAGATGAGCAGGAACAGCAACGCCTGCTGTTTGAAGGCGGCTACCCGGTGTTAGCCAACGTAGCCAAACGCAAACGGCTACCGCGCCCGCAGATTGACGATCAAGGCCAAGTGGTTGCCGACGCCGAATGGTGGGCAGCCATGCAGGCAACGACGGTACGCCGATGAAAGGCCGCCTGCTGGATGCCGTCCCACTCACTACACTTTCCGGGGTTGGAGCCAGCCAGGCGGGGAAACTGGCCAAAATCGGCCTGAATACCATCCAGGATCTGCTGCTGCACCTTCCGTTGCGTTACGAAGACCGCACCCGCCTCTACCCAATCAACGATCTGCTGCCGGGCATTTTTGCCACGGTGGAAGGGGAAGTACTGCGCAGCGATATCAGCTTTGGCCGCCGCCGTATGCTCACCTGCCAGATCAGCGACGGCACCGGCATTCTGACCATGCGTTTTTTCAACTTCAACGCGGCGATGAAGAACAGCCTGGCAACCGGCCGCCACGTAACGGCCTATGGCGAAGTCAAACGCGGGGCCCACGGCGCAGAGATCATCCATCCGGAATACCGTGTCCAGGGGGAAAACAGCGAGGTCGAGCTGCAAGAAGCCCTGACGCCGGTGTATCCCACTACTGAAGGGATCCGCCAGGCCACGCTGCGCAAGTTGACCGATCAGGCGCTGGAGTTGCTGGATACCTGTGCGATTGCCGAGCTGCTGCCACCGGAATTAAGCGGTGGCTTGATGAGTCTGCCACAGGCGCTGCATATGCTGCACCGTCCACCACCGGATATCCAACTGGCTGATTTGGAACAGGGTAAGCACCCGGCACAAAAACGCCTGATCCTTGAAGAGCTGCTGGCGCATAACCTCAGCATGTTGGCCGTTCGTGCCGGTGCGCAAAGCTATCGGGCATTATCGCTAACCCCAGACGATCGGCTTAAAAACCGCTTCCTGGCCCAGCTCCCCTTCTCGCCTACCGGTGCTCAGACTCGGGTCGTGGCAGATATTGAAGCGGACCTGCAAAAAGGTTTCCCGATGATGCGCCTGGTGCAGGGCGACGTCGGCTCAGGTAAAACCCTGGTTGCTGCCCTGGCCGCACTACGCGTCATTGCTCACGGTAAACAGGTGGCGCTAATGGCCCCTACTGAGCTGCTTGCCGAACAGCACGCCAATAATTTCCGCCAGTGGTTTGAACCCTTGGGGATTGAGGTAGGTTGGTTGGCAGGCAAGCAAAAGGGCAAGGCACGCCTCGCCCAGCAGGAAGCCATTGCCAGCGGCCAGGTGTCGATGGTGGTCGGGACGCACGCCATTTTTCAGGAGCAGGTGCAGTTTAATGGCCTGGCTTTGGTGATTATCGATGAACAGCACCGCTTTGGCGTGCATCAGCGGCTGGCGCTGTGGGAGAAAGGCGAAGAGCAAGGGTTCCATGCTCATCAGTTGATCATGACCGCCACGCCAATCCCACGCACGCTGGCGATGACCGCCTACGCCGATCTGGACACCTCGGTGATCGATGAATTGCCGCCGGGCCGTACGCCGGTGACAACGGTGGCGATCCCCGATACGCGCCGGGCCGATATCATCCAGCGGGTAAAAAGTGCCTGTATCGAAGAAGGCCGCCAGGCGTATTGGGTCTGCACGCTGATCGAAGAGTCTGATTTGCTGGAAGCCCAGGCCGCGGAAGCAACCTGGGAAGAGTTGAAGATTGCGTTGCCCGAACTGAAGGTGGCGCTGGTGCATGGCCGCATGAAGTCAGCGGAGAAACAGGCGGTGATGCAGGCCTTCAAGCAGGGCGAACTGCAATTGCTGGTAGCCACCACGGTGATTGAAGTGGGCGTTGATGTACCAAACGCCAGCCTGATGATCATCGAAAACCCGGAGCGGCTTGGTTTGGCCCAGCTGCACCAGTTGCGTGGCCGGGTTGGCCGCGGTGCAGTCGCCTCTCACTGCGTGCTGCTGTATAAAACCCCGCTCAGCAAAACCGCCCAAAAACGTCTGCAGGTGCTGCGCGACAGTAACGATGGCTTTGTGATTGCCCAGCAAGATTTGGAAATTCGTGGACCGGGTGAGCTATTGGGGACGCGCCAAACCGGCAGTGCAGAGTTTAAAGTAGCCGATTTGTTGCGCGATCAGGCCATGATCCCTGAAGTTCAGCGCGTAGCGCGCCATATTCACCAGCAGTATCCGCAGCATGCTCACGCACTGATTGAGCGCTGGCTGCCGGAAACCGCTCGCTACTCCAACGCCTAATCAATTAACCCCTCTTGTCGCCAAGAGGGGTTATCATCACTTAACCAATCGCCGGGAACAACGGCAACATCAGGTACAGCTTAATCACGATGGCGTTAGCGATATCGATAAAGAACGCGCCCACCATCGGCACCACCAAAAATGCCAGATGCGAAGGGCCGAAACGATCGGTGATCGCCTGCATGTTGGCAATGGCCGTTGGCGTCGCCCCCATGCCAAAACCGCAGTGCCCCGCAGCCAGCACGGCAGCATCGTAGTTTTTACCCATCACGCGGTAGGTCACGAAGATGGCATACAGCGCCATGACCAGCGTCTGCACCGCCAGGATCGCCAACATCGGCAGGGCCAGTGAAGCCAGCTCCCACAGGCGCAGGCTCATCAACGCCATCGCCAGGAACAGCGACAGGCTCACGTTACCCAATACGGAGACCGCTCGCTCAAACACCTGGTAGAAGCCCGTTGCCGACAGGGTGTTGCTGAGGATCACACCAACAAACAGCACGCAGACAAAGGTCGGCAGTTCAAAAGCGGTGCCGTTCAATAACCCGGCAATAAAGTTACCGATACTCAGGCAGATGGCGATCATGGCGATGGTTTCTATCATCACCAGCGAGGTGATCAAGCGGCCACTTTCCGGCTTTTCAAAGCCGCTCGGCTGCACGCTGTCATCCGGTGTGCCTTCCGGCGTTGAGGAGTGTTTCACCAGATAGCGAGCTACCGGGCCACCTATCAGGCCGCCCAGCACCAAACCAAAGGTAGCGCAGGCCATGGCCACCTCGGTGGCATTTTCAAACCCGTAGCGTTCGATGAACACCTTGCTCCAGGCCGCCCCAGTGCCATGCCCGCCAGAAAGCGTAATCGAGCCAGCAATCAGCCCCATCAACGGATCCAGCCCCAGCATTTTCGCCATGCCGATACCGATGGCATTCTGTACCAACAGCAGACCCAGCACCACAAACAGGAACACGACCAGTGCCTTGCCCCCCGCCCGCAGGCGCGCCAGGTTGGCATTCAGGCCGATAGTGGCGAAGAAGGCCAGCATCAGTGGGTCTTTCAGCGACATATCAAAGCCGATTTCCCAGTTCACCGTTTTCTTCATAACCAAGAGCAGGAGCGCCACCAGTAGACCACCGGCAACGGGAGCAGGAATAGTATATTTTCTCAGCAGAGGAATGGAGCGCACGCATTTGCCCCCAAGCAGCAGGACCAGCGTGGCGGCAACTAAAGTGCCGTAAGTATCGAGATGAAACATCTAGCTACTCCGTGTAGTAATAAAATCCAATAAATTAATAAGTTATAAAATTTACTCAGTTTTTTAACTTGATGAAGGGGGGATTAAAAGTAAAAACGGCTAATAACACAAGAAAAAATGAACGAAAATGCGACATTAATGGTTTCAGCATCGTGCAAAATATTAAGGCGCAACCGTTTGCTTTTGTGAGACAGATCATTAAAATGCCTTCTTTGCCGCCTTTGGGAAAGCCACACCATGTCCAGCCAAACCGCCGAGCTTGATGCCGCGCAAAAAGCATCAGCCCCCGTTTCACACAATAGTGAACTGATTTACCGCCTGGAAGATCGCCCGCCGTTGCCGCAAACGCTGTTTGCCGCCAGTCAGCATTTGCTAGCGATGTTTGTTGCCGTGATCACCCCGGCCCTGTTGATCTGCCAGGCACTTGGCCTGCCAGCGCAGGATACACAGCACATCATCAGCATGTCGCTGTTCGCTTCCGGTCTGGCCTCGATCCTGCAAATCAAAACCTGGGGCCCGGTGGGGTCTGGCCTGCTGTCTATTCAGGGCACCAGCTTTAACTTTGTCTCACCGCTGATTATGGGCGGGCTGGCGCTGAAAAACGGCGGTGCAGACGTGCCCACCATGATGGCCGCACTGTTCGGCACTTTGATGGTGGCCTCCTGTACCGAAATCCTGCTGTCACGCGTACTGCACCTGGCGCGCCGCATCATTACCCCGCTGGTCTCCGGCATTGTGGTGATGATTATCGGCCTGTCGCTGATCCAGGTCGGGCTGACCTCTATCGGCGGCGGCTATGCGGCGATGAGCGATCACACCTTCGGCTCGCCCAAGAATCTGCTGCTGGCAGGCGCGGTGCTGGTAGTGATTATTCTGCTTAACCGCCAGCGTAACCCTTACCTGCGCGTCGCTTCGTTGGTGATCGCCATGGCCGTGGGTTATCTGCTGGCCTGGGCCATGGGCATGTTGCCGGAAACCGAGCCAGCCAGCCAAACGACCTTGATCACCGTGCCTACCCCGCTGTATTACGGCCTGGGCTTTGACTGGAACCTGCTGTTGCCGCTGATGCTGATCTTTATGGTCACGTCGCTGGAAACCATCGGTGATATCACCGCTACCTCCGACGTTTCTGAACAGCCGGTCAGCGGCCCGCTATATATGAAACGCCTGAAAGGCGGCGTGCTGGCCAACGGCCTGAACTCGATGTTGTCAGCGGTGTTCAACACTTTCCCGAACTCCTGCTTTGGTCAGAACAACGGGGTGATCCAGCTGACCGGCGTTGCCAGCCGCTACGTCGGTTTTGTGGTGGCACTGATGCTGATCCTGCTGGGGCTGTTCCCTGCCGTTGCCGGTTTTGTGCAGCATATTCCTGAACCAGTGCTGGGCGGCGCGACCATCGTAATGTTTGGCACCATTGCAGCCTCCGGCGTGCGTATCGTTTCCCGCGAGAAGCTTAACCGCCGTGCCATCATGATTATGGCGCTGTCTCTGGCCGTCGGCATGGGGGTTTCCCAACAGCCGCTAATCTTGCAGTTTGCACCGGACTGGCTGAAAACCCTGCTTTCTTCCGGTATCGCCGCCGGTGGTATCACCGCCATTGTGCTGAACCTGCTGTTCCCACCAGAAGAAAAATAAGCGCTCCCCGCAGCAAACCAACGGCCATTGGCGAAACGCTACTGGCCGTTTTTTTATTGTCTTTCAGGCCATTGCCCTTGAGCTGACGGACTAATTGCGGCATAAACAGGGTATCTTTTCTGACCGCTACGGATCCACACGATGAAATTTATCGGAAAACTATTGATCACGTTGCTGCTGCTGATAGCGCTGGCCATTGTGCTGCTCTACGTGGTGGGGCAAACCCGCTGGGCCGCAGGCTGGTTGAGTCACTGGATCAGCGATCGTGGTGATTACCAGCTGTCGGTAGAAAAAATAACGCATTCGTGGAGCAAACCAGGGCAACTCAGCTTAGAGGGCGTAACCCTCGCCCGCACCAACCAACCGCAGCTCTTGGCGGCCAAGCAGGTCGATATGGCTTTCAGCCTGCGGCAAATCACCGAGCCACGCTATTTCGATAGCATTACGCTACGCGACGGCACCCTAAACGTTCAGCCTTTGCAGGGCGCACCGCTGCCAATACAGGCCGATGTGCTACAACTGAGCAATATGGCGCTGCAATCCAACGATGAGAGCTGGCAGCTTAATGCGCAGAAGGTCAATGCAGGGATTAACCCGTGGCAGCCAACGGCAGGTCATTTGCTCGGGGATAACAATCAGTTCCAGTTCAGCGCCGGTTCAATGGTGGTCAACGGAATTCCGGCCTCACAGGTGTTGATCCAGGGTGAAATCAAACAAAATCAGCTGATATTGAGCGACTTTGGTGCCGATCTGGCACAAGGCGATCTGACCGGGGTAGCAAGCCGAGCTGCCGATGGCAGTTGGTTGGTTGAACGGTTGCGGCTGAGCAACGTCCGCCTACAAGTACCAATGACGCTAGAACAGTTTTGGAGCCGATTCACGGCGTTGCCACCCATTACGTTAAAACGCTTTGATCTGATTAACGCCCGCCTGGAAGGAAACGCCTGGGCGGCGAACGATCTCGATCTGTCGATGCAAAATATCACCTTCCAGCAGGGGGATTGGAGCAGTCAGGATGGCGCGATCAACTTCACCGCCGACGACCTGATCAATGGCAACTTCCATCTCATCGATCCGATTATGGATATGCGGCTCTCGCCAGCGGGTATTGCCATTGGTCAGTTCAGCACCCGCTGGGAAGGTGGATTGCTGCGTACCACCGGCAACTGGCTGCGCGCCAATAAGCGCCTGCAACTCGACGAGGTGGCCGTCTCTGCGCTGGAGTACACCTTGCCCAGCAACTGGCATGAACTCTGGTTACAACCGCTACCAAGCTGGCTGGCGGAGGTGTATGTCGCCAAGATGAGCACCAACCGTAACCTGATCATCGATATCAACCCGGATTTCCCGTTCCAGCTCACCTCGCTGGATGGCTACGGCAGCAACCTGCTGCTGGCCAGTGACCATCAGTGGGGGATTTGGTCCGGCTCGCTGAAACTCAACGCCGGTGGTGCCACCTTTAACAAGATCGACGTACGCCGCCCTTCTTTGGCATTGGATGCGGATGCACAGCAGATCAACGTTACCGAGCTGAGCGCCTTTATGCCCGATGGCTTGTTGGATGCCAAGGCCAACGTCAGCCAACTGCCTGGTAAACCGTTTACGCTGTCCCTTAACGGGCGTTCGGTGCCTGTGAATACCTTGCAGCAATGGGGTTGGCAGCATGTGCCGCTGGAGGGTGATGGTAATCTGCAGTTGCAGCTGAAGGGATTACTCAACAGTGATGGGCCGTTTAAAGCGTCTTTGCAGGGCCAGCTGCAGGCTACCAGCAAGGATGGGCAGACTCTGGAGCAGCAGGTGCCGTGATAAGAAGGAGTTCGGTGAACTGCCACGATTGACGAGAGCCTTGTTGTAGGCCGCCCAGTTAGTGATCTTGAACTTTTGCTTTGCCACGGGAAACCACTCCAGTATCAGGAATGTGGTGATCTGATCCTGATTGCAGTCAGAATTTCGATTTATTCAACAAAGCCGGGTTAGAAGCAAAGATCCCGGCCAGTTGACCGGGATCTTTTTATCTAACTAAAGAGCTACTACTTACTGATATATATGGCCTTACACGTATTACGACTTTCGTAATTAACTCATCGGTAATAATTTCAGAGTATAGATATTCGCCTGTAGTATCCTTTTGCAGCTTTATCTCGCTAACATTTTCGGAAAGGTACCTAGACACTTCTTTCTCATTAAACGAGATGACCGTTTGTATCCAGCCAGCCGTAGCACAGAATGAAAAAATAATCTCTAACCCATTATCATCATTGGTTTGATATGCAAAATGTAAATCAGCAACTGCACTAATTGCCATGGGCTGTGACTCAAAAAACCCCAATAAATCAATTTCATAAGGGAATGACTTAATAAACATTACTTTTTACCATCTTTAGGAATAGTTGTGACAAATCTACGAGAACCATCAGGCATGATCTCAAAAGCAGTTTCTAATTTAGCCGCCTTTCCTGAAGGGCCAATAAGCAATGACTCCCGCACTTCAAAGGCTTGATTTCCTTTCGTATAGGTATCTACAACATTACCTTTCGTATTTGCTACCTGCTTTAAGTGTTCGGTAAGTACACTGGCCCCTTTCTCATTGGTTTCTAATCCCAAACGGTTCATTGTCTGAGCTAACTGAGTAGAGCAATCTGCGTTATGCTCACTACTTTTTACATTACCAAAGAGATAATCAAACTTCTTGGGATCAATAACTGTTTTGGTCGCATTTTCAGCGGCACTTGTAGAGCCTGTACTTGGTGTCTTCGTCACGGCCAGAACAGCTTTCGCCTCCACATACTGAACTAACTTAGCTTCACTGGTCGGCACACCGCTTGCCACGATCTCCGCTGCTCTTTGCGGCGTCATTTCTCCATCAGCAGTTAATGCACTGACCGGCCCCCAAAGAACTCGCCCCAGGCAATCAACAGACGACCTTTAACTGCATCCTGACCTTCTGGCATATCTCCTTGGGCGTTCTTGACCAAAGCTGCTGCGATTTCATCCGGTGAAGCTCCACTTTGCAGCATGGAGGCACCGAGCGAGGTTTGCGACATGCCGTAATCCGCCATGCCCTTACCAAAACCATTAGCATTCAGCGCATTATTCTCCACAACAACTTTCTCCAGTGCGGAGCCCATCATTGAACAGCATTTTTACTATCACAATCAGCAACTTAAAACCAATTCCGCAAGAGCATTGTCGGCTGCCGCCCCAACGGCGGCAGGCCCCACCCGCTGCCGCAACTGACCCTCAAGGGAAGATGGCTGGAGCCGCTGGGCTTTACTACCGGGCAGAAGATCGAGGTGATCACCGAGCCAGGGCAGTTGATTATCAGGCTGGCGGAATATACATAACCGACTGACCTGTAAAGTAAAAATCCCAGCCATAAGGGCTGGGATTTTTATCAAGGACCTTGCCATAACAACTTAGGTTTTAAACTATCAGGCACCATTTTGAATAAGGCTCTAATATATTCGATGTGTTGGTTATAATTAGGTGATATATCCTCGTTACATTTTTCAAAATAATATTTAGCCTGATTATTTAAGAACCATAAATCATGCTCAACAAATTCCGAAATTAGTAATGTATGCATTATATTATGCACTAGTTCAGCTTCAAAATAGCACGATATATCTCGACCTTTATCCTTTTTATCTAACGACTGGACATTCCTGATATAAGGCAAGGAAAGAGATAACATTTTCACATATATCTCATTTTTTTTCATAGGGATAACATTCTCCATAAGGTCCTCACTTCCTTGTCGGCATTGGTTTAGCCCCCGCTGGAGCATTCTTTGTCTGAGTCCATGAGCCGTTTTGTAGTAATTTCTCTATGTAAGATCTATCTCCCGTCTTTTTATATATTTCCTGAGCAGCTACCATTCGATGGTTACCTTCCGATATATAATAATTACCCTTGCTATCTATATAGCCAGCAATACGACCTTCAGGTGAAGTAAATCTATAATTTCCTGATGTCATATCATTTTTTATTTGATCTATTTGCTGTGGGTTTCTTAGCCCTACCTGCATGCTTTTTATACCGGTTGATGCGCCACCCTGAACGAGATTTGATACAGTTGTTTTAGCAAGATTGATTAGATCTTTACCCAATACTCCCAGTGAAGCCAATGCTGCTTGGTTTTCTGGGTCTGATGCAAACGCCGCGAACTTCGTCCAGCCAGGGCTGTTTACATCAATATTCGCCAGATCCTGACCGTTCCACTCCTGAACGTAAGCCTTTGCCTCATCGCTGGTCATTACGTCCACGCCAGGGATCTTACCCAGCCAGCTCGGACGCTCTGCCATATCAACACCACCCTGAGCCACTTCCTTATCAACAACCTGTGCTTCAAGTGGGTTATCTATCAGCTTCTGATCGGTTTCAGCACTTTGCTCATCACTGATGTTCTTCCATTTATCAATCACCGACTGGCAATCTCCACCAGAGGCTTTGCACGCCTGCATCTCTTTATCGAATGCGAGGGATTGTGTAGCACTCAGCGCATTATTCTCCACAACAACTTCTTCCGATGCGGAGCTAGCCAACGAACAGCTTTTTTACCAGTACACTCAGCAGCTTACAACCACTTTTTCCCTGTGTATTCCGGCCCGGGCAACTTTTTCCCCAGACGCGTTTTTTCAGCCCGTTACGCCATTTTCCCCTACGCTGTTAAAGAGCAACCAACCGCCCCATCATAAGTCAGAACCCGCCACACCCCAAGCCCGTAAGAGTATTGTCGGCTACCGCCCCAACGGTGGCAGACCGAACCCACCTCCACAACTGACGATTAGGGGAAGATGGCTAGAGCCGCTCGGATTTACTACCGGGCAGAAGATCGAAGTGATCACCGAACCGGGTCAGTTGATCATCCGGCTAGCAGTTGAAGGATAACTGGCTGACTCATAGAATAATCCCGCCACTGAGGGCGGGATTTCACCATTTACATCTGTAATTTCCAAAAATTCATGCCATTAATAAGCCAGTATTGCTCTTTGTCTGGTACTAACAAGCCAAAATCACTATTTGCTTGAGCGTTCCAATCAGAAGGTACAGACGCTTCGTGATTTCTATCCCAATCAGTATGGCGATATATTTTTTTGTCAAAATTGATATAAAACTTAGGTAGCCGCATTCTCCAGCTATCCCATTCAACTGATACCGGGTCTGTTAATGTAGATAAAAATCGCTCAACATAATCATAAAAACTGACAAGCTGCTCGTCAGATCTGCCCAATGTGAAGAATGATCTCATCCAGTCAACTGTATAAATAGTAACATCATTTTTGGTTATGTAATCTTTAAAGCTATCCTTAGATAATACAGGAACTCCATTTCTGAATGAACTTACTGCCTCATCATACAGAGACTCTTTCATCCATCCTTTAGCTATATACGCCTTATATTCCGGCCTAACATCGATGCAGTAATTATCCTTATTATCAACAATATAATAATGAATGCCATCCACAACAAAGATAGCTATATCTTTATCACCATTAAAAATAGCATCGAGTAAATTCTGATAATCATTTGTTAAATTCATTCAGAAATTCCTCTTTTGTTAATACGCGAGCTTTTGATGAGTTTTGCTCTATCAGCCTATCCCACACCTTAGGTAGTTCAAGCGAAACGCTAGGTTGACCTTTTGTAGGATCAACAATCTTAGGAGCATCCGGATCTTTCGGTACCCCAGGAATTGGCCTTTGAGGTACTGCTGCATCCATTATTTGTTTATGGAGAGCCGCATCGACTTCAAATACGACTACGCTACCATCTTGCCTTCTATTGGTCAGATAATAAGCAGCATGATTTGGTCCATTAGTGCTAACACACAATTGCCCACTACAACCCGAGTTAATAGTTACACTTCCGTCAGAGTTCACATTAATTCTATTTTGGCTTGTTTGTGTACCATTTCCACCACCTTCAACCCGAAAATAAGTTTCAGATGAGTTTGGTGCATTTTCTACAGGTTTTGCCGTCGAGTTTCCAGGTTTCGCACCCGGTGCAACATCTTTCCCAAACTGTTTCGTCAGTGCTCCAGATGCGACTACAGCACTCACACCCCCCGCGATGTACATGGAACCAACATAGGCTCCTGCTCTCGCTTTGGCCTCATCCTCCGTGTACCCAAACGACATGAACGCCTGCGTATACCCTTCCAGAATGTTAAACACTTCCTTCGCATTCGGGTCTGTTGAGTTCAACAGATTCTGTATCTGTTGATACCCTGCCTGAGCCTCTTTCGGGTTCTGGTAAGTCTGGTTGAAGTACGTATCTTGCGCGGCCTTCGCTTTTGCTCTTTCTACCTGACAGTCACCACCTTTGCCACTGCAGGCCGCGTAAGCAGCCAGATCGCTTTCCAGATCCTTACGATTTAACGCCTCTTTATCTTTCTGCTCTTCTGGCGTCAGGTTCTGTTTGTTGTTGAGATATGTCTGGCGGCTCTTCTCCGTGCTGCTCAGATAGTTATTCTCTACAACAACTTTATCCTGTGCGGAGTCAGCCAGCGAACAGCATTTTTCCTAGCACACTCAGCAGCTTACAACCGCTTTTTCCCTGTGCATTCTGGCCCAGGCAACTTTTTCCCCAGACGCGCTTTTTCAGCCCGTTACGCCATTTTCCCCAACGCTGTTAAAGAGCAACCAACCGCAACATCATACCAGCCAGCGTCACCCCTACCATTATCGCTTTCGGGGTTTTGTGATAATAGTCGAGCAGTAAGCAATACGTAAACTATGCTTCTCTATAGTTTTCTATTATGCTCATTAAATAATCTCTCCCCATGGATTTGACTAATTCAACATCATGTGATGTCCCTTCCTCAAGCCATTCTTTAAATTTCTCGCAATCAACAAAATTCTCATAAATTAAATTATTTATGGTCTCTATTTTTTTATTGCTATTGAACCCCAACACACCCTCATCAACAGGGGTTTTCTGGAAGATCGCCCATTGTTTTTTCTGATCTAAAATAATTAGACCTCCATAATCACCAGAGCCATTCATTTCAGTGCTTAAGGAAACTATTTTAGCGACCCAATCCTCATTCATATGTAGATCGCCTAAGTATTGAAAATCTGAACTAGCGAAAACGTTCGCAATTAAGTCATACCCTAAAGACTCACCAATAACTAGTTTAGTCGCACTAATCAAATCGTCTGATGTGCAGATATCATTATCAAAAAAGAAATATCTTGCAAATTTTTTGTGAAAAACGTGAGCAGGAAGATTAACTCCGAGCCTTACGACATTTTTAAGTCGAGTCATTGCATCATCATGTTCGATAGTCACGGCATCACTCTCCTGGGAAACGTAATTTAGAAATGATTTTACCATTTACTGACACAGAGGCAGACGGTACCCCAGATTCAGCACCAGCGATCCCACCTCCAGTTGAAGATGGATAGAATCTATATACCTTCTCGCCCTTTGTCATAACAGTAACCGAACCATCTTTCGAAACTGATTTTATATAACCATTGGCAGATAAGTTTTCAATTGCCTCAGATTGATTTATATTTTTAATAACTATTTGCCCTGCACTTTTCTTAGTTTGCTTTGCCGCAAATCCAATGTCTGTCTGCTTCCCAACAGATGCTATATCCTTACTAATTTCGCTGGCAACCTTAAGATCGTTCGCGCTTAAAGTTTGTCCCGGTTTCGGCAGGCTCCCCGTACTTACCGCCAGCACCCCATACGCCGCATTTGTCATCCCGTCTGCAAACGTCTTTTGCAGACTTGCCGACAACCACTCGCACTTTCCATTACAGTTGTCGATGATGTCGGCGTACCACTTCGCTGAGTCCTCATAGGCTCGGCCCGCCAGATTATCCTGAATGCGCAACTCTGTGTATGCTTTTTCGTTCAGCTCAATCTGAGTACGCATCTGCGTCACGCAGGCTGTGTCACCGGCATCCCAGCATGATTTCAGCTTCAGGATGTTTTCCGCTGACTCCCTGGCCATATCCTTACGAACACCCTGCTCACAGGATGGGTTTCCGTTGCAGCCCTTCAGTTGTTCGGTGAAGTCTTTCGGGCTTCCCTGACTCAGGAAGTTATTCTCCACCGCATTCTTGCCGGCCTGAGCACCCGCCAGAGCATTCGCAGTGCTATCGCCCGTCACGCCACCAGCCAATCCCGCTGCAATCGTCGACAGCGCACTGAGGTTCTGCTTCTGCTCCTCACTCAGTTTAGCAATTTTATCCGGTGTGTCTGCACCGTATAACTTCTCGGCCAGATAACGCGCTGCCAATTCACCGCCAGCGGCCCCCACGGCACCCGCTGCTGCCGAGTTACCACTCACTTCTGCCGCTATCGCTCCCCACACCGCATGAGCAAGCGCGTTAGCCGTTGCATTCGTGCCGGTATACTTCTTGATTTGCTCTGCCGCATACGGGCTCAAACCACCCGCAAGCGCCTGGGAAATATCCCCGCCAGCCAGCCCCTGCAATGCTGCAGTTACCGCCTGGGCCGCTTTCTGCAAATCACTGCCCGTGCCGTACTTCTGCATCTCCGTTTGATAGACATCGGTCTTCCGCAATTCATCTGCGGTCAAGGTTGGATACTTCTCCTTCGCCTTTTTCAGCCCGTCGATATCACCCTGCGTACGGATGATATCCATCGACTGCCCGCCAATCTCACCAATCAGCTGCGCTGCTTTAAGCCGGTTCTGTTCCTTCTCCTTGTCGAAGATCGGCCCGATGCTGCCGTTGGCATTGTCCGTATCCCGGCTCAGGTCGGCGATATCCTGCTGCTGGTTGGCTTGGTCACGAATAACCACGCTACCGCCCGACACCGCCGCCTGGGTGGTGCCTTCCGCATGCCCCTTATTGCCCTGACCAGACAGCGCGATACCACCCAGATTGGTCAGCAGGTCTGAACCTACCGGGCCACCGCTGCTCAGGCTTCCGCCCTGATGCTCGGCCTTGAAGTCCGCCTGATTGTGGATATCGCTAAAGCCCAGCGTGCCGGTATCCAGCCGATTTTTATCAGCATCTGCCGTACTGGCAATCACCGCGCCATCAAGCTGGGTATGTTCACCCACCTTAACATCGAAACCGCCCTTGCCAGCATAGAGGCCGGTTTGCTCCTGCACACTGTCGTAATTACTGTGCAGTTTGTCACGGCTCATGCTCAGGTTAGCCGATCCACCACCGCCTACAACCGCTACGCTGACGCCACCGCTGATGCTGGTCTGCTTCGCGTCGTAGTTATCGCTGTCCTGCTGGCTTTGCAGCGTCAGGTTACGTCCGGCATCCACCTTTACCGTTTCACCGCTCGCCTGCGCACCGGCCAGCGTGGTATCCCTGCCACTGTGCATCGAGAGTGTACCGCCACTGTCGACGGTGGCTTCACTCCAGAATGTGCCGTCGCCGTGCTCGTTGCCCTGGCTCTTGTTGCCATTGGCAAACACGCTCAAGCCACTGCTCGGCCCGCTCACACCCAGGCTGACGCCAATATTCCCGCCACTGCTGCTGTTGCTGCCCTCGGTTTTTTGCGTGTTGGCCGCCCCGAGCAACTGTAAATCACGGGCCGCATCCAGCGTGGTATCGCCACCCGCTTTTAACTGACTGCCTGCGATCAGGATATCGCCGCTGTCGGCGGAATGCCCCTTGCCGGTCGCGCTGACCGTCAGGTTGTTGCCCGCATTCAGCGTCGAACCGCTGACGGTGTTCTGTTCCTGATGCTGCTGTGAGGATGATTTTTGTGAGCCGAGTGACGCACTGATGCCCACCATGCTCTTCGCATCTCCCCCCTGGGCCTGCACCAACTGCCCCGCCTGCACGGCCTGAGCGCCAGACAAGGCCGCTTTCGTCCCCTGCAAGGCGGCCAGACGACCATCGGTCTCTTTTTGCGCCTGCTGCGCCGTGGTGACGGCAGTGTTGACCGCACTGCCGACCGGGCCAGACAACGCCACCGTCAAGCCACTTTGCTTCTGCTCGAACGTTTCATCCCGGCGATAAATATCCTGCCCCGGGTCGATCTGCACGCTATCCCCCGTCACCGACAGGTTCTTGTTCGCAATCAGATCCGCACCGCCAATGTGTGCCTTGCCGCCCGCAACGATGTTCACATCGCCCCCGGTCGAGCCGATGGTGCTCACGCTCTGGCTCTGCGTGGTGCCATCTTCATTTACCTGATGGCGCGATGAAGACGTCCCCACGGTAAAGCCCAGCCCACCGCTGCTAAACACACCGCTCTTTTTCTTCTCATCCAACCGATAGCTGGACTGTTCTTCCGTCGCCGCCACGATCTCGACGTTGTTGCCTGCTTGCAGGTTAACTTTGCTGTCACCCACAACCGAAGACCCCTTCACCGTCAGATCGTTACCCGCAGACAGCGACACGTTGTCGCCGCTCAGCAGCGTGCCTTTTTCCTGCGTGGCGTAATCTTCCCGCACCGTGTGAGTGGTGGTCTTCGACAGGAACCCTTTCTTGGTCTTGGTTTCTTCGAAGAAGGAGTAGTCGCTTTCGGTGGCGCTGTTGAGCGTCAGATCGCGCCCGGCACTTACCGCCACGTCACCGCTGGCCTGCACCTGTGCCGCATTCAAGGTGGCATCACGATCGGCGCGAATGGTGGTGTTCCCCCCGCTGGCGATCTCCGTTCCTTGCTGGCGAATAGACTCATCCACCTGCTGGCGTTTACCTTCCTTGCTCTCGCGGTATTCGCTGGTTTGCTGGGTGTTGAGGTTCACGTCACGCCCGGCGTTCAGGTTGACGTTGTTGTCCGCCACTATCGCCGCTGCCTGCGAGTTCACATCCCGGCCTGCATCCAGCGTTAAATCGCCGCCGCTGGTGAGGGTCGTGCGCGTTGCATCGTTACTGCGCTGTTCAGTGCCGTTATCTTTCTGCCAGGTGCTCGCTTCCTGCGTTTGCAGGTTGATATCGCGCCCAGCTATTAGGGTAGTATCACTCTGGCTGCCAACCTGGCTGGCCTTCACGTTGACATCACGGCCTGCATCAACCGTCAGCGGTCCACCAGCGCTAATTTCGCTGCCCTGGCTGCTGTGAGTTTCGCTTTCTCTTATATTCCGCCAGCTCTGATACTTATCTGCGCTGTAGGTGCTGTTGGCCAGGACGTTGATATCGCCCCCCGCCAGCAGATCCATCGCACCGCCGGAAGTCAATTTGGCCCCCAGAATGTCGATGTTGTTGCCAGCGCTCAGGCTCAAAGTGTCCAATGCCTGGATGGTGCCGATATCGCCGATTTCCGTACGTGACAACGATAGGCTTTGTGACATCCAGCCACCCAGGGGACCCTGGGTATTCCACTGATTCGTCAACGTCTGGTTGATGATGCTGCCATCCAGACTTTCCAACTGCACCGTTTTGCCGTTGATGATTGAGCCGATATTGTTGATATCGCCAATCGCGCTCAGTTGCAGGTTGCCGCCCGCATTGAGCAGGCCAGCATTGAGGTTGCTGATGCTGTTCTGGCTATCGAGCGTCAGCGCGTTCTGTGCTGTCAGCGTGCTGCCACTGTTGGTGACGTTACCGGCGGTGAGCGAGACATTTTTCCCGGCAATCACACTGCCGTTATTGATCGTCACATCCTTCGGTGACAGGTAGAGCTTCGGCACCATCACCGTCTGGCCATTGATGCTGGTAGCCTCCCACCACACAATACTGTGATCCAAGGAGGCGATCTGCTCCGCCGTTAACGCAACCCCAAACTTCAGCCCCAGCGACTGTTGCGCCCTGGCAGCGTTGTCCATTAGGGTTTGCATCTGCTCCAGGTCTGAACCTACTCCGTTCAGATAACGGCTGCCCGTCTGATTCAGCATGGCATTGCTGACGTAACGGGTATCAAAGGCTGCATCCCCCAAGAAACGGTAGTCGTAATCCGGGTGGAGGTTCAGGCGGTCCAGGAAATAGGAAGAGCCGATAAATTTGTCTTCTACCGTGAACTGTTCGTTGGTTTCACGCGGGCTCTGGCCTGGGTTAATCCCCAGCAGCGCGTAGAGATCGCCAAACAGATTCGGATCGAGTTGCCCCAGGCCGTTAAGTTTCGGGTTGGTGGTGATCAGATACGGGCTATCCGGATCGGTGGACGCCACAAAATAGCCGTTCTCGCCCGTAGGCAGAGGATACGCACTGGTATCGACCGTTTTGCCTTGGTACTGGTTTAAGCCTTTGCCGCCCGTGCCGACCAGATCCTTGCCATCGGTGACGGTATTTTGTAACGCAGTTCCATCCCCCAGATTGGCGCTGCCCTGACCACCGTCGTTGTATTTCCCTAACCCTGTAAGCTCAGGCGTAGCGTTATCCAGGCCACTGCCCCCGTTAATCTGTTGCAGGGCATTCTGTAGGCTGTCTTGCCATTCGGGTGAGTTGACCGCAGCCTTATCACCTGCAGACAATGTCTGTTTCTCTACGGCACCGCCAATAGTTTGCTGACTCAGGGTATTGAGCGTTGGGGCATTGAGAGTGTGGCTTACCCCACCTGCGTTGGGTGAGGTGGTGGTATTACTGAGATCGTTGGCAAAGTTGGCCACAACGTTACCACCCGCCTGAATAACGGAACGGTAGATTTCACCTTCTCCACGTTCATAGCGTACTTCGCCCGTCGCCGTGTAGACGATGTAGTTGGATGTAATCTCCCCTTTAGAAACACTGGTTTCTGGCACCGGAACTGTGCTCAGGCCATAACCATACTGATACGTTTGATAGCGGGTTTCACTGCCCGAGAACCAGGATTGGTTATTCAGGTTACTCCCTGAAAGATACGCATTGTTGTTGGCTAAAATATTGCTGGCCTGATTGTCCAGTTGGCCGGCATAAAGGCTGAGATCGCGCCCGGCCGCGATACGGGCTGCGCCACCGTTTGCCGTGACGGTGACCGTCGAAACGCCAGAGGCAAATTCCTTCATCCGTTGATTAAGATAAGGCGTTGGCGTTGAACTGTAATACCTTGTCGGAGACGCTCCGTGGCCTGGGCTGCCGCCGCCCGATTCCCAGGACTTGATGACATAGCCGTAGTCGCCTTTGTTGAAGAAGGTTAACGGTATTTTGGCCTCAAAATCTGTCACCCAGGGATACTGCGGTGCGCTGCCTTCCGAGCTAACCACACTCAATCCATCGCGCTGATTCAGCAAATGGGCGGTGTTAATGGTGATATCACCGTTTTGTGTCTCGATAGTGCCAGAGCTGTTCACCACCTCTGCGTTGGCATTACCCGCCATATCACGCTGCATCCACAGGCTATTGCCCGCCAGGATGTCACCGCGCAGATTTTTGATGCTGTTGGCCAGCAGGAACAGATTGTTACCGGCATACAGCAGAGCGGTGTTAATCAGGCTGCCAGCCGCATTCAGCGTCATCGAGCCCAGCGTACCGGTAAACCCGTCAACGGTGATATCGCTCTGGCTGTTCAGGGTTACATCGCCCCCTGATTGCAGCGTTCCGGCCGCGTTCATGGCAATAGCACTGCCACTGAGGGTGCTGGCCCCACTTCCACCAGTGATTTGCCCGTTGTTGGTCAAGATGCCGTACGCCGTGAGGTTGATGCTCTGCCCCTGCAGAGTGCCTTGGTTGATCAACGCCCCCTGGCTGTTAACGTTCAGGCTCTGGCCTGCGGCAATCACATTCTGGTTGGTAAAGGCGTTCACCAGTTGCAGCGTCAGATTGCCCAACGCCACGACCTGGCCACGTTGATCAAAATCGCCACTGCTCAGCAGTAAATCGCCCCCGCTGAACATTTTCCCTGTCTCTTGAAGCGCCACCTGACCGGCATTGATGCCAAGCCCGGATGTGCCAAGCAGCGTGCCACCGTTAGTCAGTTGCTGGGTATTCAACGCCAGGTTGCTTCCCTGGATCGTGCCCTGATTGTTCAGGCTGCCTGCGGTCAACGTTCCCTGCAGTTCTGCCAGCAAGGTACCGCTGTTGTCCAACGCATCCGCATTCAGTAACAGGGAGCCTGCCTGTAGCCAACCGGTGTTGGTAAATTGCGATCCATGAAGTGACAGATCGGAGCCAGCAAGCAGGCTTCCGTCATTACGCCCTGATATCGTCCCCTCGAACCGTGTGTCGGCACCGCTTTGCATCAGGCCGCTGTTGACCCAGTACGGCGAGGTAATGGTGAGTGCGTTCTGGCTGAGAAGGCTACCCGTGGCGTTATTGGTCAACCCACCGGTAAGGTTCAGCGTTAAGCCTGTTTCACCTTGTACGCGCCCACTGTTGGTTAACGTACCGCCGTTAACCCACACGCCGTTCCCCTGGATACGCCCAAGGTTGGTGACCGAGGCCGCATCCAGTTTCAGGTCACCTGCCGTCAGCAGGGTTTTATCTTGCTGTTGGGTGAAATCCCCGCTCAGCGCGACCGTCAGGCCGTCAACGCCGCTGATTTCGCCCTGATTATTCAGGGTGTCAGCGTGTAGGGTGAGATTTTTTGCCAGCCACTGCCCGGCGTTGGTCAACGACTGTGCCTGTAATGCAGCTGCACCATTGGCGGTAATTTTGCTGCCAGCCGTCGAATTCAATGCCCCAGACAGAGCCATTTGCAGCGCATCCGCACTCTGGATTGCGCCACTGTTATTCAACGTCTGAGCATTCAGCAGGATCTGTTGCCCCTGCCAGCGACCGTCATTGGTCACCGTACTGCCATTAACAGAAAGCGTTCCCTGCGTCAGGAGTGAGCCCTGGCTGCCGTTCACCAGCGTCAACAACGGGACGGAGAATGCCTGAATGCCCAACGTCAGCGACTGCAGGCCGATCAGCGTGCCTGCGTTATTCACCAAGTTCTGCGTCAGGTTGAGGATGTTACCCTGTACGGCACCTTGGTTATTCAACGTAGTGCCCGCCAAAGACAGATTTCCGTCGCTCAGGACGGCACCGTCATTGGTCAGCGTCCGCGCCTGTATTTCGCTGTTACCCTGGCTAAGCAGTGACCCTTCATTCACCAGTTCATCGGTGACTTTGGCTGCCAGAGAATCGGTACCCAGCAGGCTGCCACGGTTCAACCAGCCCGTGGCCGTGACGTGGGTTTGTCTGCCCTGAACCAGCCCTTCCGAGGTCAGTTGCCCGGCATTCAGCGACAACGCCCCCCCTGCCAACGTACGGCTTGATGCCCCCAGCGTCAGCGCACCACCGTGGGCATTCAGCCACTCGCTACCTTGCCATAATCCCGTGCTATTCAGCGTAGCGGCATCCAGCGTCAACCGGTTGGCCACCAGCTTGCCGCTGTTGGTTAAATAGTCGCCGCTCAGGTTCAGCGTACCCAGGCTTCCCATCTGTCCGCTGTTTTGCATCGTATTAGCCACGGTGCCGGTCAGGCCCGCAACCGCGTTTATCGATCCGCTGTTATCCAGGCTATCGACGCCAAAGGTCAGGCTATTCCCCTGCCAGGATCCGGCGTTGGTGACTGCGCCACCATTGACTGCCAGCTCACCATCGCTCAACAGTTGTGCACCGGCCAGCACGTTCAGCGCGGTGCTGTTCAGAGTCAGCCCGGTATTGCCCTGCATGATGCCGCTGTGCGTCACGGTGCCACTGTCCACCGCCAGCATATTGCCCGCCAACACCCCGGCGTTGTTCACCGATTGGCTGCGGAAGGTGGCATTTTCACGGGCCACCAGTTGGCCGCCTTGCTGGTTTACCAAGCCACCCTGCACATCCAGGTTCAGGTTGTTCGCCAGGATGCTGCCCTGGTTGGTGAATTGCTGGCCGGTGAGAGACAAATCATCGTTCACCTGCACTAGGCCAGCGTTGTCCAGTTGATCGAGCGCCAGCTCCAGCGCACCGCCGCTGACCAGCTTCCCGCCGGCAAGGTTACTGATATTGGGGATCGCCAGTTGCAGATGGCTGTTGCCCTGTAGCAGGCCGCTGTTGGTCAGCTGTGGCGCGGTCAATACCACCTTGTCTGCCGCCAGGGTGCCCTGGTTCAGAATATGGGCCGCCGTGAGGTCAAACCGATCCTGGCTCAGTAACAGGCCACTGTTAAGCAGGTCACCGGTCAGGTCTGCCGTCAGGCGATCTTGCGCCTGGGCACTGCCACTGTTTTGCCAGGTCTGGGCTTTCACTGCCAGTTGTTGCCCCTGCAGAGCGCCCTGATTGACCAACTGTTGGCCTTCAAGGCGTAACGATCCGCTCGATAACATCTGGCCTGCGGCTGCGTTATTGAGATGAGTGCCGGAAAGTTGCAGGGACTGGCTACCCTGTATCAGCCCCTTGTTGATCACGTCGCCCACGACAGAGAGCACGGTGGCCGCCAGCCATCCCGCGTTGTCCACTGAGCCAGCAGAGACATTCATCCCGTGCTGGCCAAGGATCTTCCCTTGGTTGGTCAACGTATTGGCGACTGCCAGGCCCGCCGTTTGTTCACTCAGCGCATTGCCGTTGTTAAGCCACTCTTGGGTGGACAGATCCAGTGTCTGGCCCTGAAGCAATCCGCTATTGGTCAGCGAATCTGCCCGTAGTGTCAGTGCTCCGCCACTGAGTAAAGCACCACCGAGCTGGTTGTCTAACGTGGAGGTGCCAACATTAAGCAGGCGGCTGCCTTGCAGAGTCCCCGTGTTGAACAGGGTCGTGGTATCCAAGGCCAGCGTCGTTGCGGCCAGCAGGCCGTCATTACTGAACTGAGGGGCAACCAGCGCCAGGGAGCCACTTGCGTTGACGGAGCCGTTTTGCTGGTTGCTGAACTGTTTGGCCAGTGACAAGACCATCATGACCGCCTGCATCGTCCCGGCGTTGGTCACGGTGTCTGCAATCAGGTTTAGCGAACCGCCAGTGAGTACACGACCACGGTTGGTGGCTTCCGCCGTCTTGATAGCAAGAGCGCTGTCACCCTGCAACGTGCCGCTATTGGCGATGCTATTGGTGCTCAGGGTCAGTTGATCGGCGGCCAGTTGCCCGGCATTGGATAACGCCTTACCGCTCAGTGACAGCTTATCTTTCGCCAGCAGCAAACCGCTCTGCTGGTTATCGACCCGCTGGGTTTTGGCCGTCAGGTTCACGGCATTGATTTCACCGCTGTTGAGCAATTGATCGCCACTGAGGACCAAATCCCGATCGGTGGTGATCAGGCCGGCGTTTTTCAGCGTCGGGATGGCCAGCGACAGGGCATTGGCCGTATACACTGTGCCGCCCTGCTGGTTGTCCATCAGGCGGGCGATAAGATCCAGGGTCTGACTGCCTTGTAGCAAGCCGCTGTTGGTCAGGGTCTGGCTGTTAATCTTCAAGACAGGAGCGACCAGCGTGCCATGATTGGTCAGGGTGTCCGCCTTCATAGCCAGGGTTGCAGCATGGCTTTTCCCGCTATGCAGCAGTGCGCCAGCCTCTACCGTAAATGCCCCTTTCGCCGTTTGGGTACCCGCCAACATGGCTTGCTGGACCTGGAGGGTGAGATTGCCTCCGCTTTGTACCTGAGCACCCGGCTGCGTGTTCAACATCGTGCCATGCCAGGCCAGATCGCCCCCCGCATTCCATTCCCCGCCTAACGTGGCGTTACCCGCGTTAACCGTGATATTACCTTGGCTGGTGGTGAGGGCATCTGTCGCCGTGGTCAGCGTATCGCTGTTGAGGGTTAATCCCGTCGCGCCAGAGAGCAGGCCGTTCTGTTGCAGCGTTCCAGCCCACAGCGTCAGGCTGTCGTCACTCAGCAACTCGCCGTAGCGGCCATTTCGCAATGTATCGCTGACGGTCAGTTCGGCTTTACCTTTGGCACTCAAGGTGCCGTCTTGATCCAACGTCTGGCTGGTAACGGCCAGCGCTCCCCCACTCAGTATCTTGCCGCTGTTGGCGAGTGATTGGCCGTTCAGCGACAGGTTACTCTGGCTCTGAACGGTTCCACTATTCCCCAGATGGGAGAGGGTGCTTTGTATCGCCCCATTGGCCGCCAGCGTGCCGCTGTTGACCAAGCTGGCACCGCTGAGGGTGAGGTTTTGCCCGGCGGTCACTTGCCCCTGCGTCATGCCGCTATTGAACAACGTCATGTCGACATGGCGGGCAGCATCAATCTGGCTGGAACTGTCCACCAGCGCGTCACGAGCCCGCAGGCTGACATCGTTGCCGGCGGTCAACTTGCCGCTGCTCATCTGCAACGTACCGCCGCTGGTGAGAGCAATATCCCGATCGCTGACCAGTGTTCCTCCCTGTTGAGTGAGATCCCCCTGGCTGTTTAACGTGATGGACTGGGTGGCCTTGTGGTCGCCCAACATGCTGATACTTTGCCCTGTCGCCGTTAATGCACCACCTTGCGCCAGCGAATTATTGAGCGTCAATTTGCCGTTGGCATCCAGGGTAATATCCCCGGCACGGGCATTGAGGTTACCGAGATTGATACCCACGCCTTTGTCGCTGGAAACCAGATGAATGCGGTTGGCATACATGCCGCCCAGCGCACCGGTATCAACCGCCACTTTGGGCGTTTCTCCCTGGCCCGCGATCGGGGTCGCATTGCCCTGCGCATCCACACGGTTGGCCCCCAGCGTGATGGTGGCATCCTGGGCATACAGCTGTGCGTTAATCTCGGTGGCACGGGCAATCAGGGCAAATTTCCCGCTCTGGCTGGCATCCAGCCCTTTGCCCTGAATGCTGATCGCCCCTTGCGTGACTTCCAGCGCCTGCAGTTTGCCATCAGGCCCTAACACCGGTTTACCGGTGGTCAGCGTCGCATTCGGGGTGTTGATGAAGCCGCAGCCATCACAGGTGATGCCGTAAGGGTTGGCAACCATCACGTTCGCCTGTTTGCCCGCCACCTCCAGATAGCCTTGCAGCTGGGAGCGGTTCGGGGCGACAACCTCGTTGATGATGCCTTGGGCTTCCTGCCCGGCTTTCAGGTTGGGGTTGTTCTGGATCAGGCCACCAAGCTGGGTCTGATTGAGCTGCCCGCTGGCGTTGTTGAGGATCAGCCCCTCTTTGCCCACGTTGAATTCATTGTATTTATTATGGGAAATGCCCGCCTGATTAGGCGTAGCGATGTTGACCACCGGCACGCCATTACCAGCCTGATCGAGTCGGGCATTCCCTTCGGCGACGTTAACACCGTTCGCCAAGGCAGGCAGCAACGGCTGCCAAGCCAACAGGCTGCACAGGGTATAACTCAGCCAACGCTGGCTGGCATGAACGGGTTGATTTTCTTTCTGCGTCATCCTTGAAACCCTTCCCTGTGAATTAAAGAACGATGTTAATACGGTAGTAAATCGACACCCGATCCGGCTCTAACCAGCTCGGATGCGCCAGCGGCCAGCCAACGGTAAATTGACTGCTGAAATAGCGGTTGCGGCTGCCCAGTCCCACCGCACCGCCCCACAACGTGCCGGAAGCGTAGGCGTCCACGGAGTCGTGGCGCAGATAACCGCCATCTACGGCAGCCAATACGGAAATATCGCCCAGATACGGCAGGCTGAGCGGCGACCAGTTGACCTCGTTACGCCAGTAGCCGCCTTTGTCGCCGGAGAGATACTGTTCCTTGAAACCACGCACCGAACTTTCACCGCCGAGGGTCAGGCGCTCGCTGCCGTAGAGGCGATCGGGCGTCCACTGGCCGTACAGGCTGGTGAGGTAGTTCCAGTTCTGCGCCAACGGCAAGTAATAGCTGCCGGAGAGAGTGTATTTATTAAATTCAGCCTTAGGGGCTTCACTGGCCTTGCCGCTGTCATCTTCCGCGCCTAACCAGGGAACGCCACGGCTGTAGGAGGGGTTGAGCGTGGCAAAACCGCCCCACAGTTTTTGGCTATGGCTCACGCCCAGAGATACGCTGGTCAGTTTGCGGCTGCTGCTGTCCAGCCGGGTGTCATTAAGATAGTTGCGGTTGATACGGTGGGTCAGGCCCAGCGCCAGGCCGGTTTTCATGTCACTGTTACGGAACAATACGCGCGAAATGTTGAAGCGATGGGTCTGGCTGTCGCCGGTAGACCGCCAGTCAAAGCCCTGATTGTCGATCGTCGAGAGGTAGTCGCTGTAGGAGTAGTTGTAATCCATCAGCCAGTAGCCATATGGCAGGCTGACACCGGCCTGGACGCTGCGGGCATCGTGATCGTTGGCGAAATCGCTGCTGCGCGCGCCGGTCACAAACCACTGATCCGCCAGCCCCAGCAGGTTATTGCCGGTCAATGAGCCGTTGATCTGTCCGGTGCCGGTACTTTTCTGCCCGCTGTTGTCAAAACCCAGCCCCAGCATCACCGGGAACTCGGGCTTGGCAGTCAGGTTGACCGCCGAATAGCCCGGTTGGCTGCCGGGCAGGATTTCAATCTGCACTGGTTGCTGACGCAGGCGGTTGATCTGCTCCATGCCCTGTTCGATATCGCGCAGGTTAAGGATGTTGCCCACCAGGCCGGGGAATGCCATCTTCAGCATTCGGTCATCCCGTTGGTCCAGCAAGATCTTTTCCAACTGCCCTTCCAGCACCAGCAGCTTCAACTCCCCATGGGACAGGTCTTGCTCGGTCAGGAAAGCGCGGCTGGTGATATAGCCCCGTTCGATATACCAATCGGAAACCTGCTGCACCAGAGTGTTGATCTGGGCCAGATTCAGGCAGCGTTGCAGATAGGGTTGCGTCAAGGCTTGCCGCGCACGGGCGGGCAGATGGCTGGCACCTTCAAGATGAATGGTCGTAATGGTGAAGCACGGCCCGCCGGGGGCTGTGGCTGCTGGCGTTTGTGGCAGCACCGGCGTCAGGCTGCGTTGCAATTCCTGACGTTGTTGTTGGTTTTGCTGCAACAATTCACGTTGTTGCTGTTGGATAGTATCTCGATCCGCCGGGCTGAGCATATTGGCACCAGCCGCAGAACTGAGAGAAAGAAACAACCATGATACTGCCAACCGCTGAGTTACTGAGTCCATTCAGATAAATCGCCTTAATGATTTTTCGGCATTCTAGCGACATAATTCGGCATCAGACAAGCAAGAGATGGTGACTTTGCGGGACTTCGAGGCATCGTAATTGGAATAAATCTCAGAGTGAGGAGGGGTATATATTCTGAAACCATTTCAATCCATTTACTTTATTTGCTACATGCAAATTAAATAGTCAATTATGCCAAATAGGCACGGATTTTTCTGGTTAAAAAATAATCGGCCGCTGTACCCAATTTATACGACAGATTAAGTCATCAATTAAGCCCAACCGTTAAGTGGGCGCCGCATGTGCAGCACCCGCCTGGATAGGTTTGGTCACAGAGCCGCCCCACACGGCTTGATGCTCAGCTCGCTATCGCCTCTGAACCGCCCTTGTCCAACGACTCTTCCGGTTCGGCCGGCAGCACCATATAGGTTCCTTCAAATACTGCCCCCTTGTCGTCGTCACCGAATAAATGCACTTCTGCCTGCACGCGCGCCCGGCGACCGCGCGCCAAACGGGCCAGATCGCCACTCAATGAGCTCAGATCGGCAACGGCTCTCGGCCTGCCGGTGATCGGTTTGCTGTAGCGAATATGGGCATCCGCCAGAATAATCGTGCCCCCCAGATGGCGCTCACGCAACAGCAGCCAGATCAACCCCCAGGCGGTCAGCGTCGCCAAGGAAAACAGGCTACCGGCAAACAGCGTATGGTGTGGATTCTGGTTGCCAACCTCCGGCATGGTGGTAACAAAACGCTGGCCGGTATATTGGCTGATGCGCACCCCCATTTTTTCACTGAGCGGGATATGTTCATACCAGGCTTGCTGCAGTTGTCCACACCAATCGGGGCGATGCAGAATATCGTCCAGCGTGGCCACGGGTTTGATCATCAGGTAATGGCGGATCGGTGTGGTTTGCGGCGCGGTGATTTCGCCCTGGTTGATAAAGCCCAGCTTGGCAAAGAAGTCCACCGCATCCTCACGGGCGCTACACACCACCCGCTTCACCCCTTCCTGACGCGCTACAGACTCCAGAGTCATCGCCACCAGCGTGCCAAGACCTTTGTCTTGTACAGTTGGATCAACCGCCAGAAAGCGGATAGCGGCTTCGTTATCGGCATTGATATACAGGCGGCCAATGGCCACAATCCGGCCGTTCTCATCCACCACCATTTGATGGTGCGCCATGGCATCATAGGCATCCTTTTCCGAACCCACCGGCTGGTGTAATGGCTTGCGCAGCATCTCCCAGCGAAACTGGTAATACTCTTTCAGTTCTTGTTCTGTAACGGGTACTCGTAGGTGATACATAGACGCCTTCTCTTGTGATCTTTAAACCTGCAGCCAGAACGTCACCGGGCCATCGTTCACTAATGCCACCTGCATATCGGCAGCAAACTCACCGGTCTGGGTTTCAATACCACGTTCCTGGCACTGCCCAACAAAATAGCGGTATAGCCGATCGGCCTCTTGGGGCTCCGCACCGCGCGAAAAGCTCGGCCGCATGCCTTTCTGGGTATCGGCTACCAGGGTGAACTGCGACACCACCAGCAGGCTACCACCGGCCTGCTGAACGTTGAGATTCATCTTGTCATTCTCGTCGCCGAAGATCCGGTACCCCAGCACTCGCTCACACAGGCGTTGGGCTTTTTGCTCGTTATCATCCTGTTCGACGCCCAATAACACTAACAAACCGGGGCCAATCTTGCCTACCGTCTTACCTTCTACCGTAACACTGGCGTTTAATACCCGTTGAATTAACGCAATCATAACGATCCTTCCTGCTCCTGTTTTTGCTGTTGTTCTGCTTTCTGCTGCCGGTAAAGGCGGGACTCGCCCAACGTAACGGTGATTTCGGCGCCCAATAACACGATACACCAGCTCCAATAGACCCATAAAAATAAAATCGGGATCACCGCCAGCACGCCGTAGATCAGCTGGTAGGAGGGGAACATGGTGACATACAGCGCAAAGCCTTTCTTACCCAGTTCGAACAGCACCCCGGCCACCAGCGCCCCGACCAGCGCATCTTTCGCAGGCACGCGTACCGTAGGCACCACGCTGTATAACAACCAGAAAGAGACCCAGGACAGGATCAGCGGGAAGATGCGCAACACCTCATCCACCAGGCTGTTAACGCCGGTTTGCGCCAACCAGTTTAGTGACAACAGATAAGAGCTGATCGCCATACTGGCCCCCACCAGCAGTGGGCCGAGGGTCAGCACCATCCAGTAAATGGCAAAGGAAACCACGATCGGCCGTTTATTCTTGCTGCGCCAGATGGTGTTCAACACGCTATCCACCGAAGAGATCAGCAGCAGCGCGGTGACAATCAGGCCGCAGATCCCCACGGCGGTCATCTTGCTGGAGTTGGCAACAAACTGCTCCAGGTAACGTTGCAGCACATTACCGGCAGCGGGCATAAAGTTGGAGAAAATAAAGCTTTTCAGCTGGACGCTGATGTCCGCAAACATCGGGAAAACGGCGAACAACGCAAACACCACGGTGATCAGCGGCACCAGCGAAAGTAGCGAAACATAGGCCAGATGGCCCGCCAACATGGTCAGGCCATCCTCATCAATACGTTTAATCAGCAACCGCCCGAAGGTTATTCCGGGTTTGATCGACGATGGCAGCTTTTTGCGGCGGAAAAACGACATGGCTTCTTCATCCTAAATGTCAGTCTGGACGCCTTAAGCTTAACGTACGGTGTTTATTGAGCAAAATAAGCCGGTACAACCTGGCGATCGATGACGTGCACCGCCTCGATCCCCAGCGCTGCGGCCGCTTCTACGTTAGCCGCCACATCGTCAAAGAATACCGCCTGGTCCGCCGGGGTATTTTCCGCCTTCAGTACGTGCTGATAGATGTTGGCATCGGGTTTGCGCATGCCAAGATCCTGCGACAGGTACATGTGATCGGCCGCTTCGGCAACCTGAGGGTAGTGCTGAGGCCAATAATTGCAGTGCAGACGATTGGTATTCGATAACACCACCACGCGATGTCCTTCGTTGCGCAGACGGTGCATAATCTCGATCACTTCAGGGCGCAAGGCGACAAACACCGCCTGCCAGCCGGTAGCAAACTGCTCAAAGCTGAGCGCTATCCCCATCTCCTCACACAGTTTGGTTGCAAAGTCTTCGTCGCTGACCTCGCCGCGCTCGTGTTGTTGGAATACCTCGCCCATGCTAAAGCGTTCGGACAACGTCGCCAGCGGTGTGCCGCTCAGGTTGCTCCATACGCCCAGTACACGTTTGAAATCGATATCGACAATCACATTACCTAAATCAAAGATATACAGCATAGTCCTCTCCCATGGGCCAGTGAGATTTCACTGTAACGGGAAAAGTTAAAGCTGAACAGAGAGCGGAGTGAAAAGCGCATGGCGCGCCGCAGAAAGGGGGAAAGACAGAGTAAAAAACTCAGGGCGCTGTGCACGCCCTAAGTATTGCGGATTAAATCGGCGAATTAAGCTTCTTTAGGACCACGGTTGGCACGCTTACGATCGTTTTCCGTCAGGTGACGTTTACGGATACGGATCGAGATTGGCGTGACTTCTACCAGTTCGTCATCATCGATGAATTCCAGAGCCTGCTCCAGAGACATTTTGATGGCCGGAACCAGGGTAGTCGCTTCATCGGTACCCGATGCACGCATGTTGGTCAGCTTCTTACCGGTCAGGCAGTTCACGGTCAGGTCGTTAGAACGTGAGTGGATACCGATGATCTGGCCTTCATACACTTCAGCACCGTGGCCCAGGAACAGCTTACCGCGATCTTGCAGACCGTACAGAGCGAACGCTACCGCTTTGCCCTGGCCGTTAGAGATCAGCACGCCGTTCTGACGCTGGCCCACTTCACCTTGACGCACATCGTCATAGTGGCTGAAGGTGGAGTACAGCAGACCCGTACCCGAAGTCATGGTCATGAATTCGTTACGGAAACCGATCAGGCCACGGCTTGGGATCACGTAGTCAAGACGCACACGGCCCTTGCCATCTGGATCCATGTTTTTCAGGTCAGCTTTACGCTCACCCATCGCCTGCATCACAGAACCCTGGTGCTGCTCTTCGATATCCAGCGTCACGTTCTCGAACGGCTCTTGCTTGCGGCCATCGATTTCACGGAAGATAACTTTCGGACGGGAAACCGCCAGTTCAAAACCTTCACGACGCATGTTTTCGATCAGGACCGACAGGTGAAGCTCACCACGGCCTGAAACACGGAATGCATCAGCATCTTCGGTTTCTTCAACGCGCAACGCCACGTTGTGCACCAGTTCCTTGTTCAGACGCTCAAGGATTTGGCGTGAAGTCACGAACTTGCCTTCTTTACCACAGAACGGTGAGGTATTGACGTTAAAGAACATGCTTACGGTAGGTTCATCAACCGACAGTGCTGGCAACGCTTCAACCGCGTTCACATCACAAATGGTGTCAGAGATGTTCAGTTCGCCCAGGCCGGTGATGGCAACGATGTCGCCCGCTTCGGCAACGGTGGCTTCGATACGTTCCAGGCCCATATGGGTCAGCACTTTACCGATTTTACCGTTACGGGTTTTGCCTTCGCTGTCGATCAGGGTGATCTGCTGGTTAGGCTTCACTTTACCACGCTTGATACGGCCGATGCCGATAACGCCCACGTAGTTGTTGTAGTCCAGCTGGGAGATCTGCATCTGGAAGGGGGCTTCCAGCTCAACCTGCGGCGCAGAGACGTGATCGACAATCGCCTGGTACAGCGGAGTCATGTCTTCGGACATATCGTTATGGTCAAGACCCGCGATACCCATCAATGCGGATGCATAGATGATTGGGAAGTCGAGCTGTTCGTCGGTAGCGTCCAGGTTTACGAACAGGTCGAAGACCTGATCCACAACCCAGTCAGGACGCGCGCCAGGGCGGTCAACCTTGTTGATTACCACGATCGGTTTCAGACCATTAGCAAACGCTTTTTTGGTCACGAAACGGGTTTGCGGCATTGGGCCATCCATTGCATCCACAACCAGCAGCACCGAGTCGACCATTGACATCACGCGCTCTACCTCGCCGCCGAAGTCGGCGTGTCCTGGGGTATCCACGATGTTGATGCGGTAGTCTTTCCAATTAATGGCGGTGTTTTTTGCGAGGATGGTAATCCCACGCTCTTTCTCCAAATCGTTGGAGTCCATTACGCGTTCTGTCGCTTCTGAACGCTCTCCGAAAGTACCGGATTGTTGCAGCAACTTGTCAACCAGGGTGGTCTTACCATGGTCAACGTGGGCAATAATGGCGATGTTACGCAAATTTTCGATCACAGCTTTGCCTCAGGCATTAGAAATAGCGCGCTATTGTACACGTATTAAGCGAGGGACTAAACAAGATCACAACACTCTCTTATAAACAACTGTGTACAGGCTAGTTTGTGATCCCTTTCACGGTGCAAAAAGCAGCAATCGATGATGTTTTGCACCATTCCAGTGCTCTACCCCAGGTTATTTGCACCACCATAGTGCATTGCATCGCTAATGGTGCATACTGGCGATGGGCAAAACCCGCACAAACCGGCGATTTTTTCGCTTTTTAAAAGTTGGCACAGTTTTCGCTTTGTTTTAAATAAGAGCCTAGACAGGGCAAAACAGGCCAGTACACAGATTCGTTCCACGACGATGACAACGATAAATCCGGGAGAGTTAAGTATGTCCGCTGAACACGTTTTGACGATGCTGAATGAGCATGAAGTGAAATTCGTAGACCTGCGTTTCACTGACACCAAGGGTAAAGAACAACACGTCACCATCCCTGCTCATCAGGTAAATGCCGACTTCTTCGAAGAAGGTAAAATGTTTGACGGCTCCTCAATCGGTGGTTGGAAGGGCATCAACGAATCTGACATGGTCCTGATGCCAGACGCCAGCACGGCGGTTCTGGATCCGTTCTTCGAAGAATCTACCCTGATCATCCGTTGTGACATCCTCGAGCCAGGCACCATGCAGGGCTACGATCGTGACCCACGTTCGATCTCCAAGCGTGCCGAAGATTTCCTGCGCTCTTCCGGCATCGCCGATACCGTGCTGTTCGGGCCGGAACCGGAGTTCTTCCTGTTTGACGACGTGCGCTTTGGCAGCAGCATCCGTGGTTCCCATGTCAGCATTGATGACATCGAAGGCGCCTGGAACACCAGCACCAAATACGAAGGCGGCAACAAAGGCCACCGTCCAGCGGTAAAAGGCGGTTACTTCCCAGTGCCACCGGTCGACTCTTCACAGGACATCCGTTCTACCATGTGTCTGACCATGGAAGAAATGGGCCTGGTGGTTGAAGCTCACCACCACGAAGTGGCAACCGCCGGTCAAAACGAAGTGGCTACCCGCTTCAACACCATGACCAAGAAAGCCGACGAAATCCAAATCTACAAATACGTGGTTCACAACGTGGCTCACGCATTTGGCAAAACCGCGACCTTCATGCCAAAACCGATGTTCGGCGATAACGGCTCAGGTATGCACTGCCACATGTCACTGTCCAAGAACGGCACCAACCTGTTCGCTGGCGACAAGTACGGCGGCCTGTCTGAAATGGCGCTGTTCTACATTGGCGGCATCATCAAGCACGCTAAAGCGATCAATGCCCTGGCCAACCCGACCACCAACTCCTACAAGCGTCTGGTCCCAGGTTACGAAGCGCCGGTTATGCTGGCTTACTCTGCCCGTAACCGCTCTGCGTCTATCCGTATCCCAGTGGTTGCCAGCCCGAAAGCGCGCCGTATCGAAGCTCGCTTCCCGGACCCAGCGGCTAACCCATACCTGTGCTTCGCCGCGTTGCTGATGGCTGGCCTGGACGGCGTGATCAACAAGATCCACCCTGGCGATGCCATGGATAAAAACCTGTATGACCTGCCGCCGGAAGAAGAAGCTGAAATTCCAAAAGTGGCTGGCTCACTGGATGAAGCAATGGCCGCACTGAACGAAGACCGTGAATTCCTGACCCGCGGTGGCGTATTCACCGACGACGCGATCGATGCCTACATCGAACTGCGTAAGGAAGAGATGGATCGCGTGCGCATGACGCCACACCCGGTTGAGTTCGAACTGTACTACAGCGTTTAAGCCATACCCGCGCTGTCTACGGATGGCGCATCGCTCGCTATTTATCTAAGCCGTTTTTTTGTTGCCGTGGAAACTTTTAGCCCATCTTCGGATGGGCTTTTTTCTCCACCGTATGTTCTGCAAAACTATTTCATACCGTGATGGTTACGGATGGAGTAGGATGGATGCACTAAAAAGGTGCAGGAGACTGCTGTATGGCAACCGGCAAGCTGCCCGATGCTGGGCAGATCCTCAATTCTCTCATCAACAGCATTTTGCTGTTGGATGACACACTGGCGGTCCACTACGCCAACCCGGCGGCACAACAGCTGCTGGCACAGAGTTCTCGTAAACTTTTCGGTACACCGCTGCCCGATTTACTTGGCTATTTTTCGCTGAATATCGATCTGATGCGCGAGAGCCTGCATGCTGGCCAGGGCTTTACCGATAACGAAGTGACCCTGGTGGTCGACAGCCGCGCCCATATCCTCTCCCTGACCGCTCAAGCGCTGCCTGAAGGCTTTATTCTGCTCGAGCTGGCCCCAATGGACAATCAGCGTCGCCTCAGCCAGGAGCAGTTACAGCACGCTCAACAGGTTGCGGCTCGCGATCTGGTGCGCGGCCTGGCCCATGAAATCAAAAATCCGCTCGGCGGTTTGCGGGGTGCCGCGCAGTTGCTGGCCAAAGCCTTGCCAGACCCCTCGCTGACGGAATACACCAAGGTGATCATCGAACAGGCCGACCGGCTGCGTAATCTGGTAGATCGCCTGCTAGGGCCACAGCGCCCCGGCCAACATATTACCCAGAGTATCCATCAGGTTGCGGAACGGGTCTGCCAATTGGTGTCGTTGGAGAAACCTGATAACGTCACGCTGGTGCGTGATTACGACCCTAGCCTGCCGGAGTTGGCACACGATCCCGACCAAATAGAGCAGGTGTTGCTCAATATCACCCGCAACGCGCTGCAGGCGCTGAGCGAAACCGGTGGCACCATCACGCTGCGCACGCGTACCGCGTTTCAGATCACCCTGCACGGCACCCGCTACCGGCTGGCGGCACGGATCGATGTTGAGGATGACGGCCCGGGCGTACCGGCCCAGTTGCAAGACACGCTGTTCTACCCAATGGTCAGCGGCCGCGAAGGCGGTACCGGTCTGGGGTTATCCATCGCCCGTAATCTAATCGATCAGCATTGCGGAAAAATTGAATTTAACAGTTGGCCAGGTCACACCGAATTCTCGGTTTTCCTGCCTATTCGCCAGTGAGGTTTGTGCTATGCAACGAGGGATAGTCTGGATCGTCGATGACGATAGCTCCATCCGCTGGGTGCTCGAACGTGCGCTCACCGGAGCCGGGGTGAATAGCGTCACCTTCGACAGCGGCAATGCCGTGTTGGAAGCATTGGCCACGCAAACTCCCGACGTGCTGCTGTCTGATATCCGTATGCCGGGTATGGATGGCCTGGCGCTGCTCAAGCAGATCAAACAGCGTCATCCGATGCTCCCGGTCATCATAATGACCGCGCATTCCGATCTGGATGCGGCGGTCAGCGCCTATCAACAAGGGGCGTTCGATTACCTGCCAAAACCCTTTGATATTGATGAGGCCGTCGCGCTGGTAGAACGTGCCATCAGCCATTATCAGGAGCAGCAGCAACCCGCTCGCAGCCAGCCCGCCAACGATCCCGTCGCCGATATTATTGGTGAGGCCCCGGCGATGCAGGATGTGTTCCGCATTATTGGCCGCCTGTCGCGTTCCTCCATCAGCGTGCTGATCAACGGGGAGTCGGGAACCGGGAAAGAGCTGGTCGCCCATGCGCTGCATCGCCACAGCCCACGCGTCAAATCGCCGTTTATCGCTCTGAACATGGCCGCGATCCCCAAAGACCTGATCGAATCTGAACTGTTCGGTCATGAAAAAGGGGCGTTTACCGGCGCCAATCAGATCCGTCAGGGCCGTTTTGAACAGGCCGACGGCGGCACGCTGTTCCTGGATGAAATCGGCGATATGCCGCTGGATGTGCAAACCCGCTTGCTGCGCGTGCTGGCGGACGGCCAGTTCTATCGCGTGGGTGGCTATGCGCCGGTGAAGGTCGACGTACGTATCATTGCCGCCACCCACCAGAACCTGGAGTTGCGCGTCCAGGAGGGCAAATTCCGTGAGGATCTGTTCCACCGCCTGAACGTAATCCGCGTACATCTGCCCCCGCTGCGCGAACGCCGTGAGGATATTCCGCGCTTGGCACGCTATTTCCTGCAGGTGGCTGCGAAAGAGTTGGGTGTGGAGGCGAAGAACCTGCATCCGGAAACCGAAACTGCCCTCACTCGCCTGCCGTGGCCGGGCAACGTACGCCAGTTGGAAAACACCTGCCGCTGGTTGACCGTGATGGCCGCCGGGCAAGAAGTACTGATCCAGGATCTGCCCTCGGAGCTGTTTGAAACCGCAGCGCCGCAAGCCAGTAGCCACGGCCTGCCGGACAGTTGGGCCACGTTATTGGCACAATGGGCCGACCGCGCGTTGCGTTCCGGTCATCAAAACCTGTTGTCCGAAGCTCAGCCGGAAATGGAGCGCACCTTGCTCACCACCGCGCTACGACATACTCAGGGGCACAAACAGGAAGCCGCCCGCCTGTTGGGATGGGGCCGGAATACCTTGACGCGCAAGCTGAAAGAATTAGGGATGGAGTAAATAATATCCCCTCACCCTAACCCTCTCCCAAAAGGAGAGGGGACCGAACGTGCCACTGATTTACCCCTGCACTCAGTTGCTACATTGTTCTTGGGAAGTGTCACAGAATAACGCCCCACCTGATATCAACTCCGTGCCAGCTCCCTCTCCCTGTGGGAGGGTTGGGGTGAGGGGTAATTGATGATTAAAAATACAATCCAGCGCACAAAAAACCAGCGATTCAAGGCTTTTACCGGGTTTGCGACAGCAGTATGATCGAAACGCAAACTCAGGAGGTTTTTAATGCTGGATACACTCATCGTCTTTCTTACCCAAGGCGCAGACGTCGGCTCTGCCGTCAGCCATTCACCGCAGGCGGCAGTTGCCACGGTGTTGTGCGCCGCACTGATAAATTTCTTCAGTTAACAGGGCGCAGCACGCTGCGCCCCTACACATCCGCCGTGGTGTTGCGCGTCAGATAACCCGAGAGAACTGTTGGGCGCGGGCCTGTTTACGCAGGTAGATATCGAAGCACATGCAGATATTACGGATCAGCAAGCGCCCACGAGGCGTAACGCGGATACCGTGGTCATCGCGCTCCACCAGCCCGTCACGTTCGAAAGGTGCCAGCAATTCCAGATCGGCGGCAAAGTAATCCGCAAACGCAATGCCGTATTGCTGCTCAATCGGTTGATAGGCCAGTTGGAAATTACAGATCAGCGTCTTGATCACGTCACGGCGCAGGCAGTCATCTTCCGTCATCGCCAGGCCACGCCACAGGGCGTTCCCCTGCTCTTCCACACTAGCGTAATACACCTTCAGCTCTTTCTGGTTTTGCGCGTAGCTGTCACCCAGCATGCTGATGGCGGAAACCCCCAGGCCCAGCAGATCGCTGTCCCCTTGGGTGGTGTAACCCTGGAAATTGCGGTGCAGCTTGCCTTCGCGCTGGGCAATCGCCAGCTCATCGTTCGGCCGGGCAAAATGGTCCATACCGATAAACTGATAGCCCGATTCCGTCAGCGAAGCGATGGTTTGCTGCAGAATATCGAGTTTCTGCTGGGCGCTCGGTAGGTCGGCGTCCTTGATTTTACGTTGGGCAGCAAACAGGTTCGGCATATGGGCGTAGTTAAATACGCTCAGGCGATCCGGGCTCAGCTCCGCCACCCGTTGCAGCGTGAAGGCAAAACTCTCTGGCGTCTGCTTCGGCAGGCCGTAAATCAGATCGATATTGGTCGAGTTGAAACCTAGCGCTTTTGCCCGAGCGATCAGGGCAAAAATGAACTCTTCATCCTGCTCGCGGTTAACCAGACGCTGCACTTCTTTATTGAAGTCCTGCACCCCCATGCTGAGGCGGTTGAAGCCTTCGGCACGCAGGTGGTCCAGCACGTCCAGCTCGATTTCCCGCGGATCAACTTCGATCGACATCTCCATTTCTGGCTGGAAATCAAAGTGCTGGCGTAGCATGGCGACCAAGCGGCTGATTTGCTGCTTATCCAGATAGGTTGGCGTACCACCGCCCCAATGCAGTTGGCTGACCTTGCGGCCGGCAAACAGGGGGGCACGGGCGATGATTTCCTGCTCCAACACGGCCAGGTATTCATCGGCCTTGTGAGTCTGGCGTGTAACCAGCTTATTGCAGCCGCAGAAATAGCAGAGCTTGTGACAGAAAGGAATATGGACATACAGCGACAGCGGGCGCTCAGGGTAGCGCGTAGCCGCGCGTTGAAACGCGGCTTCGTCGTAGTCCTGGTTAAACTCCAGCGCCGTGGGGTATGAAGTATAACGCGGGCCTGAATAGTTATATTTTTGGATCAGGGCCAAATCCCAGACAATGGTCTGTTCTGACATGCTTGCTCACTCCTTCCGATATTTTTTCCTACCGGGCCGGGAAATGGGCAGTTGTCTACGCTGTCTGGCCGCGGAAGCACTGCGAAAACGCGTTTTGCGCTTCGACAGCCGCCATAGTTTACCTAATAACCACAGTAGATAACATGTCAACAGTAGGGCTATTGCCGGGATCAGCGACATAACCGCTTAAAATACGTCTTTCGGGTTGCCGCCTTTCAGCAGTTTCAGAATATCTTCCTGCTTCTCTTCCTGCTCTTCGTCGTCTTCATCACCCAGTTCGATGCCCAGCTGTTCCATCAGTGCATCGATACGATCCAGGGTTTGATCGACGTAAGCCTGATCTTCTGCGTTCAGCGTGGCACCTTCGTCCAGGCGATCCAGCAAGGCATCCAGACGCTCATCGTTTTCCAGCTTGGTCAGTTCTTCTTCTGGCGTAAGGCGCGGTTTTTCTGCCTTCGGTTTTGGCTGTGGCTTGGTCGCCTTCACTTTAGCGTCAACCACCAGCGCAACCGGCACTTTACTGCCGAGACGAGGATCTTTGGGTTGCGCACCAGTTTTATTTTTCTGGTTGGCGGACTCAACCTGGGTACGTGAACCGGAAGCCAGGCCACGGCGCTTTTTCAGACGCTTGCGCTCACGCGCTTCCTGATCGAGCTCCACACGACTTTTCTTTTTACTTTTTGACGTCGCCGCGCTGCTGCGTGGGCTGCGAGGTGCTTTTGATGGCTGGTTCATGGCTTTTACTCTTAGGTATGTAGATCCAGTATAGAATTGCTATACGGTTGCGGCGGAATCTAGCAGAAAGCAGACAAAGAAAAAAGGCGGCAGGTTAAAACCTGCCGCCTATTTCGCACCTTCAGTCGAAGGATATTCCTGCTCCGCGCTCCATGCGCACACTCAACATCCCGGTCTTTCCATCTGCGATAACCGCGCTCCCTGCTACTACGTCTTTCATCCTGAAAGAAAAAATCATCCGTGCTGCGATCCATTCGCTTCCACTCTTCCTGAGTGCGCTTCCCGCGAGCATCCCAATTGCAGTCACTTCATCATCCGTGTACTATTTATGCGCTCCGGCACCAATAGTCTCAATTCCATCTGACATCATCCTGGTACTCATTACACTGCCTGTGTATTCCCTGAGATTTGTCATCCTTCCTGGATGTTCCTGTTTCCTTGGCCTCCTGCCTTGCAACCTACTTTACGCTTTTATGGGGTATGCTCAAGATACCTACAGGCGGCTTACGGCGATCTTTTGCTTTTAAAAAATATAATGCATTGTTTTATAACACATAAAATACCTGTAACTTTCGAATAAAGCGACATTACCCCCTATTCGAATGGTCAATGTCTCACACGGCAGGTACTTTTTTGCCATAAGGATTTTGTGGTTAATCGCTTAAAAACCGAGAAACACACCCTTTTACCGCTGATGCAGTTATAATCGCCCACCAGATAGCCATCCTCACGGAGACGAAAAATTTTGACCAGCAAGAACTACAATTACCATGTGACCCATTTCGTCACCAGTGCACCCGATATTCGCCACCTTCCGGGGGATGAAGGTATTGAAGTTGCGTTCGCCGGCCGCTCCAACGCCGGTAAGTCCAGCGCACTGAATACCCTGACCAATCAGAAAAGCCTGGCACGTACCAGTAAAACGCCGGGGCGTACCCAGCTGATTAACCTGTTCGAAGTCGAAGAAGGCATTCGCCTGGTCGACCTGCCAGGCTATGGCTATGCCGAAGTGCCGGAAGAGATGAAGAAGAAATGGCAGCGGGCGCTGGGTGAATACCTGCAAATGCGTAACTGCCTGAAAGGCCTGGTGGTGCTGATGGATATCCGTCATCCGCTCAAAGACCTGGACCAACAGATGATCCAATGGGCCGTCGACGTTGGTACTCCAGTGCTGGTCCTGCTGACCAAGGCCGATAAGCTGGCGTCTGGTGCCCGCAAAGCGCAACTCAATATGGTACGTGAGGCCGTGCTGCCATTTATGGGAGACATTCAGGTAGAAGCCTTCTCGTCACCGAAAAAGATCGGCGTCGATAAACTTAGCCAGAAGTTGAATACCTGGTTTAACGAGATCCCACCGGAAGTGCTGCCGGAAGAAGATTTCGGCGGGGAATAATAACCGCTGCGGGTATTTCGTAGGGACATGCATGCAGAGCCGATGCCGAGACATCGGCTTTTTTATGTCCGTTTTCACCCCCGCACGAGGCGCATTTCGTTATCTAATTACAATTTTGACTAAAAGCCATCATCAAAACTTATGGCAGATGCGACGCTGTCAGGGGATAAATGCAGATAAATCAGCCAGGGAAACGGCGGGAGAAGAGAAAGAAGGGATAACAAAAATCGATGGTTTGTCGTTGTTTTTACAATAAAAAACGCCCCAGTCAATACTGACTGGGGCGGCTAAATATTCAGCCAAATCCGATTACGTGAAGTAAAAGGTCTGAAAGATAGAACATCTTACCTCTGTACCCTACGCCTGTAACTCTACATCATTTTTTCGCGCTGCAAAAGAATTTTTTGTAGTTTAGTTACACGTTCCGGGCACTCACAACGGCAATTTAGTCGAAAAAATCGCCGCAGAATGTTGCTCAATTACCAAAAATGCTTAGGTTTTCGCCAGTTAGGGGAAACTGGCCATAACGCATCACCCAGGGTAATCAGTGAGCCTCATCCCAGTTTTTACCTACGCCGATGTCCACCCGCAGCGGAACCGCCAGTTGCATACTGTTTTCCATTAACTCATGAATGCGCTGGCTGGCCTCTTCGATAGCCGACTCGTGGATTTCAAACACCAGTTCATCGTGTACCTGCATGATCATACGCACCAGCGGCTGCTCAGGCCCTTGCAGCCAGGCATCCACCTCAATCATCGCACGTTTGATGATATCCGCAGCAGTGCCCTGCATAGGGGCGTTAATCGCCGCTCTCTCGGCCGCCTTGCGACGCATACCGTTGCTGGAGCGAACGTCCGGCAGATACAACCGGCGGCCATCCAGCGTGCTGACGTAGCCCTGCTCGGCAGCCTGCTGACGGGTGCGTTCCATATACTCCAGCACGCCAGGGTAACGTTCGAAGTACAGATCCATATAGCGCTGCGCTTCGCCACGCGGGATCCCCAGTTGGCGAGCCAAACCGAATGCGCTCATGCCGTAGATCAGGCCAAAGTTGATCGCCTTGGCACTGCGGCGCTGTTCGTTGGTGACCTTATCCAACGCCAGACCAAAGACTTCTGCCGCCGTTGCCCGGTGTATGTCCTTACCTTCAGCAAACGCCTTGAGCAAGCCTTCGTCCTGCGATAAATGGGCCATGATGCGCAGCTCAATCTGCGAGTAGTCCGCAGCGACAATACGGTAGCCCTCAGGCGCAATAAATGCCTGACGGATACGACGCCCTTCATCGTTACGCACCGGAATGTTTTGCAGGTTTGGATCGCTGGATGACAGGCGACCGGTGGCGGTGACGGCCTGATGATAAGACGTATGCACCCGCCCACTAACCGGGTTGATCATCAACGGCAGCTTGTCGGTATAGGTGGTTTTCAGCTTCGCCAGGCCACGGTATTCCAGGATCACTTTCGGCAGCGGATAATCCAGCGCCAACTCGGCCAGCACTTCCTCATTGGTAGAAGGAGCACCGCCTGGGGTCTTTTTCAGCACCGGCAGCTTCTGCTTTTCATACAAAATGGTCTGTAACTGCTTGGTCGAGGCCAGATTAAACGGCTCTTCTGCCAGTTCATGGGCCTGTATTTCGAGCTCAGCCAGGCGCTTGGTCAACTCAATGGAGTGAGCAGCAAGGATATTAGGATCAATCAGCACCCCGGTGCGTTCGATATGGGAAAGCACCGGCAACAGCGGCATTTCAATCTCATTGAATACCGTTAGCAGGTCCTCACTCTCTTTCAACTGCGGCCACATCGCCAAATGCAACTGTAGCGTAACGTCGGCATCTTCTGCCGCATAAGGGCCCGCCTCTTCAAGGACGATCTGATTGAAGGTTAGCTGTTTTTTGCCTTTGCCCGCGATCTCTTCGAAGGTGATGGTTTTATGGCCCAGGTAGCGATCGGCCAGGCTATCCATATCGTGACGGCCACTGACGCTGTCGAGTACGTAGGACTCCAGCATGGTATCGTAGGCAATCCCGCGCAGATCGATGTCATAGCGTGCCAGCAGGCTTTTATCGAACTTCAGGTTCTGCCCGACTTTGCACGCCTTCTCGTCTTCCAGCAGCGGCTTCAGGGTGGCCAGCACGTGGTTACGATCCAGCTGTGGGGGAGCATCCAGATAATCGTGCGCAACCGGCAGGTACGCCGCCACGCCAGGCTCAATGGCGAAGGACAGGCCGATCAGGTTGGCCGTCAGGGTATCCAGACCGTCAGTTTCGGTATCGAAGGCGAAAACTTCGGCCTGTTTCAGGCGCTGCATCCAATCGGCGAAGGTTTCCTCATCCAGAATGGTGACATAGCCTTCCTGCGACAGGGTAGGTTCTGCAGCGGCTCTTGGTGCCTCAGCCATTGCAGCTGGTTTGGCTGCCGCGCTGGCCTTACGGCCTGACCCTTTGTTTTCCAGCCAGGTCCCCGCTTCAACATCGGCCATCCAGCGTTTGAACTCGTAGCGCTTAAACAGTGCCTGCAGTTGATCGACATCCGGTGGGCTAACTTCCAGTTCACTGCATGTCAGATCCAGTTCAACATCGGTTTTGATCGTCGCCAGTTTGTAAGAGAGGTAGGCCACCTCTTTGTTCTGCTCCAGCTTGGCCGCCATGGTCTTGGCACCGCGGAAACTCAGCGTGGCGATACTCTCCAGATTGGCATAGAGCTGATCCAGACCCCCTAGCCCTTGCAGCAGCGCCTGGGCCGTTTTCTCACCGACCCCGGGTACGCCAGGGATGTTATCTGACGAATCCCCCATCAACGCCAGGAAATCGATGATCAGTTCAGGAGGAATACCGTATTTATCACAGACCTCCTGCGGGCCGAGGATGGTGTTGTTCATGGTATTGATCAGGGTGACATTCGACGTCACCAACTGAGCCATGTCTTTGTCGCCGGTACTGATCAAAACGGCATGACCCGCTTTTTCTGCCTCTAGCGCCAGGGTACCGATCACGTCATCGGCCTCTACGCCAGGTGTGACCAACAGCGGTAACCCCATGGCTTTAACCATCTGATGCAGCGGTTCGATCTGCGCTCGTAAATCGTCCGGCATCGGTGGCCGATGTGATTTATATTCGGCAAACAGCTCATCACGGAAGGTCTTCCCTTTGGCATCAAACACCACCGCCACATGGCTGGGGGTATACTGTAGCAGCAGGCTGCGCAGCATGTTCAGCACACCGTACATCGCTCCCGTCGGCTCACCGACCGAGTTTGTCAGCGGTGGAAAGGCGTGGTAAGCGCGGTAAAGGTAAGAGGAACCATCCACCAGGATTAATGGGTTTTCTGCAATCTGGGCCATAACGTTTCTTTTTCGTGAAAAGGACTGGGGTAAGCATGCCATAGCTAGCCGCTGGTGACGAATCTTAGCGTGCAATATGGCCAAATTAGATGAGATCCTGTGAAGCGATCCGCAAGATCCCACCTGTGGATAACTTTGTGCATAGTTTGGCAACTGAATTATAACGAAGAGAATATCGTTATAATGAAAAATAAATTTTATAGATAAATCACAATGTTGAAGGAGGGGAGTGACAATTTTGCTATTTATCGTGTTTCAGTTAATTTGTGGATATAACTGGGGCCGGAGTTTAATCGCATGTGCAATCAATTTTGCTACCTCAATCACCATAGCACAAGATTGAAAACCTGCACGCCAACGGCAAACAACAGGCAATTTCTACCTGGTTAAAATCGCTTACTTTTAGCCACATGTTCTTGGCCGAAATTCTGTTAAAATATTTTTTGTTGATACGTACCGACATATCTATACCCTATGAATTTCAAGCTGCTGCTCGAAAGACGACGGGTATAATGATGTTTTCCTCAACCGTCAGCGCTAAACCCATGCCAAAATTGCTAGCCCCTGTTATTTTTATCTTTTCTGCGCTGCTTGCCGTTGGCGTGACGATGCTGTGCTCTATCCCGATTGTTTTGGCCGGTATCATTAAGCTTTTGATCCCCATGCCCGCCGTTTGGCGATACATTTCAGCCTTTGCTGACCTGATGATGTGGTGCTGGTGCCAAAGCCTTGCGGTGTTGTTACGAATTAATCCCCGATTGCAGTGGGATATACAAGGGCTACACGGGCTGGAGAAAAAGAATTGGTATTTGCTGATCAGCAACCATGAAAGCTGGTCGGACATTGTGGTGCTGTGTGTGTTATTCCGTCACCATATACCTATGAATAAGTACTTCCTGAAGCAGCAATTGGCCTGGTTCCCCTTCGTCGGTCTGGCCTGCTGGGCGCTGGATATGCCTTTTATGAAGCGTTACTCGCGGGCCTATCTGCACAAACATCCGGAAAAACGCGGCAAGGATATCGAAACTACGCGGCGTTCCTGCGACAAGTTTCGCCTGCGCCCGACCACTATCGTCAATTTCGTTGAGGGCTCTCGTTTCACCGAGGCCAAGAAAATTAAAACCCGCTCCCCATACCGTAATTTGCTCGCCCCCAAAGCTGCCGGGATCGCCTTTACGCTTAGCGCGCTTGGTCAGCAATTTGATAAGATCCTGAATGTCACCTTGTGCTATCCGGATAACCGTGAGCATCCCTTTAGGGATATGTTGTGTGGCCGTTTGCAAAGGATTGTCGTCAGGATTGAATGCCTGCCGATTGATGAGTCACTGCACGGGGATTACTTCAATGACAAACTGTTTAAACGTAAATTCCAGATTTGGCTGAATAGGTTATGGCAGGAAAAAGATGGTTTGCTAGACAGGCTCAAGCGTTAATAAGTTAAAAAAAACGCCGGGTTAACCGGCGTTGATTTCTTGCTGCAGGTTACTTCTGTTCGGTCAGGAACTTAACGACATCAGCAAATTGCTTGACGTAAACGTCCATGCTGCTGGTATCCAGGCCATCGTTTTTCACCATGTATTTGCCATTAACAAATACCGCTGGCACGCCACGCAGTTGCAAATCTTCTGCCGCTTTCTCTTGCTGAGCCACCAGAGATTTCACCACGAAGCTGTTTAAAGCCGCATCATAGTCTTCGCCTGCTACGCCAGCATTGACGAAGACCTTACGGATATCATCAGGCGTTTGTACGGTTTGAGTTTTCTGAATCGCTTCAAACATTGGCTGAGTAATTTTGTCTTCTACACCCAGTGCCATGGCAACTGCCCAGGCTTGAGTTAATTGCTTACCCAATGGACCCAGGAATTCCACATGGTACTTGGTCATCTTGGTGCCTTCAGGCAGCGCTTTTTTGACCGCATCAGAGATATGGTAAGTCTCTTCAAACTGGTAGCAGTGCGGGCAGTAGAAAGAGAAGAACTCCAACACCTGTGGCTCGCCAATTACCGGCTTATCCAAAGTGATGTATTGCGTACCGTCACTGAATTGCGCAGCGGAAGCACTGAATGCCATCACCATACCAACGAGTGCCAACCAAATTTTTTTCATAAAACTAAACTCTCCATTATGTTAAAGCTTCAATACATTGGCATTAGCTGCAGAGGGGGTTCCTGCAACAGCTTAACCTGTTCAGTAAATGCCGCAGTCTGAGATAACCAGAAATCAGACTCCGCCATCCACGGGAAATTTTTGGGAAACGCGGGATCCTGCCAACGGCGTGCTACCCATGCCAGGTAATACACCATGCGCATGGCCCGCAAGGGTTCAATCAACGCCAGCTCACGCTGATCAAATTCGGCAAACTCGCCATAGGCCTCCAGCAGGATATCCAGCTGCATCAGCCGATCGCGACGTTCACCGTGTAACAACATCCACAAATCCTGTATTGCCGGCCCGTTGCGTGCATCGTCAAGATCGACGAACAGCGGCCCATCACGCCACAAGATATTGCCTGGGTGGCAATCGCCATGCAAACGCAGCGGTTGCCAATCCAGCTGCCAGTGCGGTTTGATAGCGTCAATCAGCGTATCCGTAGCCCGCAGGAAAGTCTCGCGCTGGGCCTTGGGGACTAAATCACAGCTGGCCAAAACCTGCCGTGGCTGCGTGAGATACTCTTCAATGCCAATGGTCGGCCGCTCGGTAAACAGACTTTCGCTACCCACCTGGTGGATACGGCCAAGAAAACGCCCAACCCACTCCAGCTGTTCCAGATTATCGATCTCATACTGTCGGCCACCAACGCTCGGAAATACGGTAAAGAAAAAGCCCGCATGGGTGTGCAGCGTATTTCCCTGTAATACCAGTGGCGCGACCGCCGGGATTTCGTTGTGCGACAAATCCAGCGCAAACCGGTGCTCTTCACCGATTTGCTCTGCACTCCAGCGTTCGGGGCGATAAAATTTCACCACGTAACGCTGACGATCTTCATCCATAAACTGGTAAACGCGGTTTTCATAGCTGTTGAGCGCTGTCAGCCCAGAATCAACACGCAAGCCGATCCCTTCCAGCGCATCCATAATCAGATCGGGAGAAAGGGTTTCAAAATTAAATGCAGAGTTGTTCATAACAACCGTTCAGTTCGCCAGTTGACAACAGCGTGCCAAGAATAAGAAATAGTAGCGCTAATCACATCACCGCCACGCATGAATGCTAATCTTTTATCACGCCACGAGCACGCAGCAACGCCGTTTTAAAATCGTCTTCGTAGTCTTTCTTCAAGCCTGGGATCTGTTCTGTGCCCGCACTGCCGCGCATTTTCAGGTGATAGATCAAGATGTCATCGCTCAGATCGCCTAACTCACCCTGAAAACCCGCTTCCTGCGCCAGCTTCTGCAAAAACTGAATCAGGTTGAGATCGGGATCCTGCTGCCAGGCCGGGTGCAAAAGCTCAATCAATTCGTTTACGCGATGCGTTTTCATAACAAGATATCATCCAATGAAGTGATAAACCCACAAAGTAGCAGGCTTAACTGCTTAGTGAAAGAACCAGCGTGTCAATAAAGGTAAATCATGATGTCTGAACAGGTTTAGCGCTACAATCAGGGGATTAGAGAGGGGCTGGATGATGACTATGCATGCAAATATAACCGGCGTTATTCTGGCCGGTGGGCGCGCTACCCGCATGGGTGGGAAAGATAAAGGATTGGTGCCAGTGGGAGATAAACCCCTGTACCAGCATGTGCTGAGCCGATTAACACCGCAAGTGAGCCAGGTGATCATCAGTGCCAACCGTAATCAGCAATGTTATCAGCAAAGCGGCTTAGAGGTCGTCGGCGATCTGACGGCAGATTACCCAGGCCCTTTAGCCGGTGTATTGGCAGGTCTCACTTATGCCCGCACACCATGGATTGTCTGCGCACCCTGCGATGTACCCGACTTCCCTCTCAATCTGGTAGAACGGCTTTGGCTGCACAAGGGCACTGCCTTGGCCGCCTTTGCTTGCGATGGTGAACGTGAACATCCTACCTTTGCTTTACTGCATATCAGTCTGGCAGAGGAGCTCACCCGTTATCTAGCCCGAGGGGAACGCAAATTGATGCTGTTCATGGCGGCTATTGGTGCACAACAGGTGGTATTCAGCGGGCAGCAAGATGCCTTCCGTAATTTGAATACCCTGGAAGATTGCCAACAGTGGCAGCAGGAAAAGGGGGGAGATCAATGACGAGGTTATTGCCCCCCTTGCTGGCTATCGCCGCCTATAGCGGTACAGGTAAAACCACTCTGCTTAAGCAATTGATCCCGCTATTAAAACAGCAACAGGTGCGAGTTGGCCTGATCAAGCATACCCATCATGATATGGATGTAGATACGCCTGGCAAGGACAGCTATGAACTGCGCAAGGCGGGTGCAGACCAGACGCTGGTTGCCAGCGATAGGCGCTGGGCATTAATGAGCGAAACACCGGAGCAACAGCCTTTGGATCTCCAATATCTGGCCAGCAGATTCGATCACAGCAAGGTGGATTTGATCCTGGTGGAAGGGTTCAAGCATGAGCAGATCAGCAAAATTGTTCTCTATCGCGAGGAGGTCGGTAAACCGCTTGCAGATATGTTGGATCAATACGTTATTGGCGTAGCTAGCGATAAGAAAATTGAAGGTATTGCGCCGTTGTTAGATATCAATCAGCCTGAAACGATCGCTGGGTTTATCGTTCAGTGGCTGAAGCAGACAAAGGCATAGTGCCCTCACCCTAACCCTCTCCCCCAGGAGAGGGAACCGATCGAGCTCGCGACTTTCCCTGTGTAATACTTCTTCCTTCTTCTTACTCATCACTGCCGAAGCGTCATGGGCTAATCAATGG